>CAZGXW010000020.1:0-37828 GCA_964529975.1 uncultured Fimbriimonadaceae bacterium | reverse complement strand
CCGCGATACACCACTCGGCGCACTACGAGGCGAGGTACAAGCCAGCGTATCGCGTTGTGCTCAGCGAGATGCTCACACCCAGTACTCAGGCTTCCTCGTTTTCCACGCCCCGCGGGTGAAGTCGGGGAAGTCGAGCGACTGGCCGCGGTTCTTGACCGAGCGCTCGCTGAGCGGCGTGACCGCGGACCAGGCGGCCGCATCATAGACGTCTTGGTCGACAGGAAGGCCGTTGCGAAGGCAGTACACCATTCGCCACAGCATCACGAAGTCCATGCCGCCGTGCCCGCCTTGGTTGGCGGGGTCGTTGGCGACTTGCGACCACATTGGGTGCTCGTACTTGTCGAAGAACTTCTTCAGCCCATCGCCTTGGTCCCAACTGTGGGTCGATGCACTCTCGCCTTCGATGACGCAGCGGTTGGGAAACCCGCCGAACACGCCCTTGGTGCCTTGGAGCAGGTTGTGCCGCGTGTACGGGCGCGGGAGTTGCTCGTCCCACTGCACCATGACCGTGCGGCCGTTGACCGTGCGGATGATCGACGTGTTGATGTCGCCGCACACGAACGGCGCCTTGTTCCACTTGTGGTCTGGCGGGAAGTTTTTCTTTGCGTACTCTGCGCGAACACGCGAGTTCGACCCCACCGAAGCGAGGTGGTCGAACCGGTCGCCGCGGTTGATCCCCATATAGAACGCGACCGGTCCAAGCCCGTGTGTGGGATACAAGTTGCCGTTGCGCTTCTGATAATGGACCGTGCGCCACGAGCCAGTTCCGCGCTCGACCTCGTGCATCTGCCCGCGCAAGTCGTGGATGTAGGCCGCCTCGCCGTGCAAGAGTTCGCCAAAAACGCCTAAGCGGCACATGTTGAGCACCAAGAGTTCCTCGCGCCCGTAGTTGACGTTCTCCATCATCATGCAATGGCGCTGCGTCTTCTCGCTGGTGTCGACGAGTTTCCAACAGTCGTCTAGCGTGTAAGCGGCGGGCACTTCGACGAAGGCGTGCTTTCCGTTCTCCATCGCGTCGACGCACATCCGGACGTGTTCTTCCCAGGGAGTGGCAATAACCACCGCATCGATGTCGTCGCGCTGGAGCATCGCCTTGTAACTGTCCTTGCCTGGGCCGTAGAAGGTCGGCTTCTCGCGACCGGCGTCGGTGCAGCGTTTGACGCTCCTCTCACCCCAATCGGGATACAGGTCTGCAATCGCCTTGATCTCAGCGCCCTGGATCTGCAGCATCTGGGCGACGTGCCCGCTGCCGCGAGCGCCGACACCGATGAACCCGAAACGGACTGTGTCCATCTTCTTGTCGGCGTAGCCGGCCATCGACTTCCCTTGCCTGCGCGGCGCGCTTGCCGATTGGCTCCCACCCAGTGCCAACTGGGCACTTACCGCCGTCACGCCAGCGGCGCCGGCCGCCTTCAAGAAGTCACGTCGCTTCATCGCGGCATCATGTTACCGACTGCAGGGCTTCCTTTAGCCGCGCGACCGGGAGCCCGATGACGTTGTCGACGTCGCCCTCGACCCGCTCTATGAAGTCCTGCGACTCGTCTTGGAGGCCATACGCACCGGCCTTGTCAAGCGGCGAGCCCGTCGCGACGTAGGACGCGATCTCTTCGTCGCTCAGAGCGAGGAAAGTCACGCGCGAAGTCTCGGTGAACGAAGACATCCCCTTGGGCCAAACAAGGCACACACCGGTCACCACGACGTGGGTCTTTCCTGCTAGGAGTCGTAACATCCTCTTCGCGTCGTCGGCGCCAGTCGGCTTGGCGAGTTGTTCCCAACCTTCGCTCTTCTTTAGCGCGACGACAGTGTCCCCAGCCACGACCAAGGCGTCCGGTCGCGATGCAGACACGGCAAGGGCCTTTTCACGGGCCAGTCTTTGTGCCGTGATCCACGGATCGGGGTCGGTCAGGGCGTCTTCGTCGACGTGGGCCGGAACAACCTCGAAGTCTTCCGTGATTTGCCCCAGCAGTTCTCTGCGACGTGGCGACGCGCTGGCAAGGACCACTGGGTATCGAAGGCGCACTCGTGGATTCTAGCGCGAGGGACGAACCGGAACCGGCTGCCCCGCAATCGTTCCGGGCTCGCTCCAACGGCCCCTCGACCGACGTGCCGACCTGATACAATCTAGCCTCAAGAGGCCCTATGCGCGTACCCTTCCTCGACCTCAACGCCCAGACCGCCGAAGTGCGACCCCTGATCGACGCCGCGTTCGATGAGATCTTGGACGGTAGCGCGTTCGTGTTGGGCAAGTACGGCAAGCAACTCGAGGAGACTGTAGCGGCAGCCCATGGCGTGAAGCACGGGATCGCCGTGAACAGCGGCACAGACGCGTTGAAGATCGCGCTCCAGGCCGCTGGGATCGGACCCGGCGACGAAGTGATCACGACGGCATTCACATTTGTGGCCAGCGTCGAGGTCATCGCTCAACTCGGTGCTAAGCCCGTTTTCGTCGATATCGATCCTGCGACATTCAACATCGACGTCGAGAAGATCAGACCTGCCCTGACGAGCAGGACCAAGGCGATACTCCCGATCCACCTCTTTGGGCAACTCTGCGACATTCACGCGATCATGCAGATCGCGAACGAGCACGGCCTGGTCGTGATCGAGGACGCGGCTCAATCGCTGGTGAGCCACCACGAAGGGACGTTTTGCGGTGCGTTCGGCAAGGCGGCAGGAATCAGTTTCTACGTCACCAAGAACCTCGGCGCGGCGGGCGACGGCGGGCTCATCCTCACGAACGACGACGAGATCAAGCAACGCTCGCTATCGTTGCGCATCCACGGCATGGGCAAGGAGCGCTACTACTACGACGACCTGGGATACACGAGCCGCATGGCCGAACTCCAGGCGGCCGTGCTCTGCGCCAAGTGGACGCGCTTGGAGTTTTGGAACAAGCGGCGAAGCGAGATCGCTGAGATGTACATCAAGGCTTTGGAGGGAACGCCGATCGTCACGCCTGTCACGTCCCCCGGCAACAACCACACTTGGCACCAGTTCACCGTTCGTGCGCAAGACCGCGACGGACTGATGAATCACTTAAGGGCCAACGAGGTCGACTGCAGCATCTTCTACCCGGTGCCGCTTCACCTCCACGACCCCTACCGCGCGTATGGATCGGGCGAAGGGAGTCTGCCCGTGACCGAGCAGGTCAGCAAGGAAGTGCTCTCGCTTCCCGTCCACCCGCACCTGAGTTACGAGCAGGTCGAGTTCGCCGCTGCACAAGTCAGAGAGTTCTGCGCAAAGGCCCCTGCCGCGCGCTAGGAGGTGCGGGGCGTGTTGGACGTCCGCGTCAGCGATTCGGCCCCGCGCGACCACGCCGCCCTGTTGCGCGAAGCGTCGTTCCCGACGCCGTTCCATTCATCTGCCTGGACCACGTCTTGGTGGGAGCAGTTCGGAAAGGACAAGTGCCAGCACTGGATCGAGTTCAGGGAGGGCAGAGACCTGGTCGGACTGTACGCCCTGTACCGCTCGGGAGGGCCGTGGCGCACGCTCCGCGCGATCGGCACAGGGCAAAGCGACTATCTCCATCCGCTCGTAAGACCTGGATCGGAAGGCGAGGTTGCTCAAGCGCTTGCCGAACACCTGCGCCGTGCCAAAGACCTCGACCTTGCCGACTTGCACCAGATTCGCGAGGGGCTCGTGCTCGACGGGGCGACTCCCGTCGAGCAAGCGACGTGCCTGGTGCTCGACCTTCCTGATTCCTACGAGACCTACCTCCAATCGTTGAGCAAGAGTCTGCGGTTCGACTGTCGAAAACTCGAGAAGGGGACTTTCAAGAACGGAGGATCGCGAGTCGTCGAGGTTCGCGCAAACGACGCGGAACGCGCGCTGGAGACGTTCTTCGAACTTCATACGCAGAGGTGGAGAAAGCGCGGACTCCCTGGCGCGTTTGCGACGAGGGGGCTCAAAGCGTTCCACAAGCGCACGGTCGGGCGCCTTGCAAACGAGGGGCTCCTTCGTATGTCCGTGCTGGAACACGAAGGCCGTGCCATCGGCGTTCTCTATGGGATGCAGATTGGAAGCACCAGGTTCTTCTATCAGTGCGGGTTCGATCCCGAGCACAAAGCCCTGTCGCCGGGAACGCTTCTCGTCGCTAGCGCGATAAGAAGTGCAATCGACGAAGGATGTACGAGGTTTGACTTCCTGAGGGGAGACGAGCCCTATAAGCGACGCTGGAACCCCCAGCACGCGTTTGTGAATATGCGGTATATCCTTCCATTGAACTCCGGTCTCGGGTCGGTGGGACGCGCGGTCAACCATGCAGGGTCGAAGATTGAAGAAAGGATCAGGGCACGCCTGGAAGGACGGGGTCTCCTCGGATAAGTCCAAGGCCCACTTCGTGCCGCCCAACCGTCCTCTGCGCGCCGCCGTCGTCATTCCCGCGTTCAACGAGGCGCACCGCATCAACGACGCACTCGAGGCCGTCCTCGGTGCCTCGCTTGTCGACGAGGTGATCGTCGTCAGTGACGGATCGACCGATGCGACCGTAGAGGTCGCCTCGCGCCGCGAGGGCGTACGGGTCGTCGCGCTTCCCTTCAACGTCGGCAAGGGCGGTGCGATGTGCGCGGGCGTCGCGCACACCGACGCCGACATCATCGCGTTCTTCGACGCCGACCTAGTCGGACTGCGGTCACACCACGTCGACCAGGTCGTCCGACCGCTCCTAGCAGGTCAATGCGACATGTGCATCGGCGTGTTCCGCGGTGGGAAGTTCTGGAGCGACACGGGCCAGGTGATCACGCCCTTCCTCAGCGGCCAGCGGGCAATGTATCGAAAACTTTTCGAGTCTGTGCCGTTCTTGCCCGAGATCCGCATGGGAGCAGAGATCACGATCACGACCTATGCGAAACGCTTGAAGGCGACCGTCGTCAAGACGGTCTTGCGCGGTGTGAGCAACACCCATAAGGAGCAGAAGCTCGGGCTCGTGCAAGGCGCGACGGCGAGGGCGAAGATGTATCGTGAGATCGCGCGAGCAATGGTCAAAGTGAGCAAACGAAAGCGGCGCAACAGGTGGTCGCTCAAGTAGAGGTCGAATGATGGCAGTCATGCTGCTGCTCCTCGCCGGGCTGACCAGCCAGGACAAGCCCTCCAACCACGTGCTCGTGGTCATCAACCAGGCCAGCATCGAAAGCACTGAGATCGGCGCCTACTATCGGATCAAGCGTGAAGTCCCACGGGAGAACGTCGTCTTCGTCGACGTCAGCCGGACCGAAGAGGTCACCAACAGCGAGTACAAGAGCGGCATCGAGGACGTCGTACGGTCCGCGATCAAGAAGTCTCCCCACCAAATCGACTATATCGTCCTCACCAAGGGTGTCCCTATTCGCGTCGCCGACGGAAAGTTCGCGGTCGATGCGCTCTTGGCGGCAATGGACTTGAAGTTCCAGCCGATCGACAAGTTGGAGGAGCCAGTGATCCGCCGTGCCGTAAACCCCTACTATGGAAAGGACGAGGCGTTCTCCAGCGCAAAGTACGGCTTCTATCTCGTCACTCGCCTAGACGGTTACACCACGGGCGATGCCAAGCGCCTTGTCGACAGTTCGCTCGCGGCCAAGGCCGACAAGGGCCCGTTCCTCTTCGACGAGGCGGACAACCGCAAGTCTGGCGGATACCTGGAGATGCAGCAGACATTGAGCCAAGCTCACGACATCCTCCGCGGACGAGGCTTTGAATCGACGCTGGAGAGGTCGAACGAGTTCGTGGGTTCTGCGGCGCCACTGATGGGTTATGCAAGTTGGGGGAGCAATGACGGCGCCTTCAACATTGACCGCTACAAGAGCCTTCGATTCAAGCCAGGGGCGATCTGCGAGACGTTCGTAAGCACGAGCGGAAGGACCTTCAATCCGACGACTGGCGGGCAGAGCCTGATCGCGGACCTTATCGCAAGCGGTGTGACAGGAGTCAAAGGCTACGTGAGCGAGCCTTACACGTTCGCCCTCGCAAAGCCAAACATCCTCTTTGACCGCTACACGAGCGGTCGGAACCTTGCCGAGAGTTTCTATGCCGCCTCGCTTGTCCTCAAGTGGAAGGACGTCGTCATCGGCGACCCCTTGTGCTCGCCCTACGCGAGCAAATGACGACTAGCCTTCTCGTTTGAGCAGCAAGAGCAGGAGCGGCGCGCCGAGTATCGCCGTCACGGCTCCCACAGGCAGTTCGATCCCACGGTGTAGGTTTTGTGCGACCAAGTCCGCGGCCATGAGAAGCACGCTCCCGAGCATCGCTGACGCAGGGATGCAGGCACGCAGGTCGATGCCAACGGTCCTGCGCGCCGCATGCGGTGCCATGAGACCGAGGAACCCGATGATTCCCACAGTGCCGACCGCGACGCTGACCATTGCTGTACCCGCAAGCAGGACTGAGCGGCGGAGCCTCTTCGGATCGACTCCCAAACGCTCGGCCGAGAACTCGCCGACGGAGAAAGCGTTGAGGGGGCGCGCCTGCCGCTGGAGCACGTAGAGTCCTATCGCGAGCACGACCGCCATCGCCCACAGCCTTTGATTGAAGACCGTGCCCAGGTTGCCAAGCAGCCATTTCAAGACGCGGCCCGAGTCTTCTCCCGCGAGGAGCAAGACGGTGGTCATGAACGCCGAGAGCATCGCGCCAACGACGACTCCGGCAAGCAGCAGGGTGTGGACCTGCGCACCGCCGCGTCGGCCAGCCAAGGAGAGCACAAGCCACAAGGACAAGAGTCCCCCAAGAAACCCGAGCAGGACCGAACCGAGCGAAAAGAACGCCTGAGAGACGCCCAGGACGAACGCGAGCGTCCCCCCGAGCCCTGCTCCGCTGGAGACGCCGATCACATAAGGCTCTGCCAAGGGGTTGCGGAAGTACGCTTGGAACGCTGCGCCCACAGACCCGAGGATTGCGCCGGCAAGAAGCGCGGCCAGCATCCGAGGCAGTCGGACATTCCATACGATCACGTTCGCCGCGTCCTCTCCCGTCTTGCCCTTGATCAGTTGTGGAACGACGTCGAGCAGGCCGACTTGTTTGCTTCCGCCGCCCTGCGCGATGTGGACGACACATGCGACGGCCACGAGCAAACCTAGTGCGAAGAGCCAGAGCCACGTCCGGCGATCGAAGGACACGAGAACGATTATGGGCCACAGGTATCATCGCGGCAGGTGACGCGAGTCCAACTGTCCAAACGAACCGGTCTTCTCAAGCCTTCACCGACCCTCGCGATGGCGACCAAGGCCAAGCAGATGAAGGCCGACGGCATCGACGTCGTGTCCTTCGCCGCGGGCGAGCCCGACTTCGACACGCCACAGAGGATCGTCCAGGCAGGCAAAGACGCCTTGGACGCCGGAAAGACGCGCTACACACCGACGCCTGGAACGAACGAACTGCGCGAGGCGATCGCGCAGAAACTCCTGCGCGAGAACGGCCTGGAATACAAGCCTTCGGAGACGATGGTCTCTACGGGAGCAAAGCAGTGCGTCTATAACGCCATCCAGGCGTTGGTCGACGAGGGCGACGAGGTCGTGATCCCGGCTCCGTTCTGGATGACGTACGAGGCCCAGGTCGAACTTGCGGGCGGAGTACCTGTCATCGTGCCCGCGAGTTTTGAAGAGGGGTTCGTCCCTGACCCGGAACGCATCGCCAAGGCGGTCACGCCGCGCACCAAGGCGATCATGCTCAACACTCCGAGCAATCCGACTGGCGCGGCGATCCCGGTTGATGTCTTGAGGGCCATCGCAGAGATTGCGGTGAAGCACGACCTCTGGGTCATCAGCGACGAGATCTACGAGCATCTGACCTACGGGCACGACCACGTCAGCATCGCCACGTTCGGCAAAGAGGTCAAGGACCGCACGGTCACGATCACGGGCTGCAGCAAGAGTTACGCGATGACGGGGTGGAGGATCGGTTTCATCGCGGGGCCGCTCGACGTCATCAAGGCCATGACGAACCTGCAGGACCAGGTGACCAGCGGAGCGACAACGTTCAGCCAGTCCGGCGCTGTCGCCGCGCTCGCGCTCGACCCCAAGGAGGTCGAGCAGATGAGGGCGGTCTTTGAAAGACGGCGCGATCTGATCGTCGGACTGCTGAATCAGATTCCCGACGTCCGAACTCTGACGCCCCACGGCGCGTTCTACGTCTTCCCCGATGTAAGCGCGTTCCTGGGAGGGGAGTTCAAGGACGACATCGCCTTGGCCGAGCACTTGCTAGAAGTGGCGAAGGTAGCCACAGTCCCCGGAGCGGTGTTCTACGGTCCAGGGCACTTGCGGTTGAGTTACGCGACGAGCGAGCAAGAGATCGAGAAAGGCGTCGCCCGGCTCTCAGATTCGCTCGCACAAATCCGTCGATGATCCCTAAGGACATACCCCTCAAAGACGAAGGCCTCTTTCGACTGGCGATGACTCACCGCTCGGCAGCGGACAATGCTGTGAGGGACAGTTACGAGCGGATCGAGTTCTATGGTGACGCCGTCGTCGGGCTCGTCGTGGCCCAGTATCTGTACGAGCACCAGCCCGACTGGGACCAGGGCGTCATGAGCAAGGCGCGATCGAGCGTCGTGCAAGAGGGGCCTCTTGCTGAGGCTGCGATTCGCCTGGGTTTGGACGAGCACATCATCCTGAGCGCAGGCGAAGAGATGACCGGCGGCAGGCGGCGTCCGTCGGTCCTTTGCGACGTGTTCGAGGCTCTCGTCGGTGCGATCACGATCGAGTCAGGGCTTGAGAAAGCCCGTTGGTTCGTTCTGGAGCAACTCCACCCGTTCCTCAAGCGAGTCAGCGAGGGGGACGTCAACCCCCACGACTACAAGTCCAAACTCCAGGAAGTCGCCCAAGCGAACTGGCGCAAGACGCCCGACTACCGGGTGTCCCGGGAGAGCGGCAGCGAGCACGAGCGCCGGTTCACTGTGTCGGTGCTGCTCGACAACGAGATTCTGGGAGAAGGCTCTGGACGCTCAAAAAAGGACGCCGAGCAGAGCGCGGCCAAGGACGCGCTCGAGGTCATCGAGCGGGCTCAAAGGGCCCGGCAACTTGCAGAAGGGGTCTTCGAGTCAGAGAACCCGCACAAATACTAGGATTCTAGGTTCAAAGTCCGGGCTTTGGAACCAGGCCCTCGGCTAAACCATCCTTAGAGTAACATTCAAGCAAGGCGATTGGCACAGGACGTGCCCTTGGTTTGGCTGAGCCGCCCAGGTGGGCGGTGAGGATTGTTTGGACTTTCGAGATCGGTGGGGCTGGTTGCGCTCCACGGGTGGTTGTTCTAAATGCGAAACAGGTGGATTATGCTTATTGCCGGTGCGGCGCTCATGTTAGCGTCCGTGACCGCGCTCGCCCAGCAGGTGGAGCCCAACGCCTTCATTGCCAAGCCTGCTCCCACGGTCGATTCGCTCGTCGACCAGATCCGCTCTAACCCCGAGGTCGCTTCGCGATTCATGCGGCACTTCGGCATGACCAAGGACGAGGTGATCAACTTCGTTCGTGGTCTCAAGCGCAGCGAGATCAAGGAGGACGGCGCGTACCTGATCTATAACACTCCTGAGAGCGGCGAGATCCGGTCGCGCGTGATGTTCTATCGCAAGGGCACCCCCGTTTGGGTCGACTCGGAAGGCAACTACATTTTGAAGGTCTCGTGCGGCAACCCCATGGTGCGCGGCAGCGACCACGCGAAGGTCGACCAGACCGAGACAGTCGCCATGCAGACCATGACGGACGTCCGCGAACTGATCGTGGAACAGCCGCCGGGAATCGCGACGACGAGCGTGTCCGCCATGACCGTTGTTCCTCCGATCCCGGAGTACGATGCGATCCTGATCGCTGAGATCCCGCCTGCGCTTCCTGAAGAGGGATCGCCCCAGTTGATCTCTCCCCTCGCGCTTTTGGTGCCGTTCACCGGTGGTCTGATGTTGGCTGGAGGCGGCGGAAGCGAGCCGATCCCGGAGCCGGCGTCGATGATCGCCTTGGGTGCCGGTTTGGCGGGCTACATAGCCGCGCGCAAACGCCGCAAAGCAACTGCTTAGTTCGGGACAATTGCCATCGGACCGGCGCGGTCGGACACTGAGTCCGGCCGCGCTTCCGTTTAACCCTTCTCGAGGAGCGTCGGGGAGGGTTCGGCGTTGAAACTCACCGCCTTGCCTCCATCCATGTGCAGGATGTTCTCGATCCTCACGCCAAACCGTCCAGGCAGATAGATGCCTGGCTCATCGCTAAAGACGTTGCCCTGTTCCAAGCGGTGGGTGTTTCCTTTGACGATGTTGGGTTCTTCGTGGATCCTCAGCCCGAGCCCGTGGCCCGTGCGGTGGACGAAGAACTCGCCATAACCCGCCCTTTCTATGACCGAGCGAGCCGCGCGATCGACGTCTTCGCAAGGAGTCCCCTCCATTGCGGCTGTCCTCGCGGCCATGTGGGCCTGGTGGACGATCCCATAGACCGTTTTGGCTTCGTCAGTAGCCTTGCCGACGCAGACGGTGCGCGTGATGTCGCTGTAGTAACCGTGAACCGAGCAGCCGAAGTCCATCACGACGACGTCTCCGTCCTCGATGACTGAGCGGTCGGTGTAATGGTGCGGTTCCGCTCCGTTCGCGCCGGTGGCCACGATACAGAAGCCAACAATGCCGCCGCGGTCCTGCATCGCCCGCGTGAGCAGTTGCATGACGTCCCACTCGGTCATTCCCGCCTTGACCTTTGGCCAGACTTCGGCAAAGGCCTCGTCGGCGTACCGCGCCGCGGTGTAGAGGTGCTCGATCTCCTCCGGGCCCTTCTGGCGCATCAGACGTGCGATATAGGCAAAGCCTTGGCGGTAGGTCGCTCGCGGTGCGACCGCCTGCATCGGCAAGAGGTACTGCGCAGGCATCTCGTCGTCGACGGCCAGCGTCGCGTCCGCCAAATCCCAATCTTCGACCAACTGCCGGAAATGGACCATCGGGTCTTCCCCGTCGCTCCATGGCCGGACGTCCTCGATCCCACACCGCCTGGCTTGGTTCTCGCTCAGCGCGGGGCAGATGAGCCGCGTGGCACCGTCGTCGCGCAGGCTCAGGGTCAAGAACCTCTCCCCGCCGCCTTCTGTGAAGCCGGTCAAGTAACCCATGTTCACCGGGGTATTGAGGATGAGCGCCCTCACGCCGTTCTCGCGTAGCAACGCGGAAAGTCGCTCGAGGCGACCGGTCGAGGTGGAAGTTGCTGCCATCTGCTGCGAGTTTACAGGCTGACCGACCCTCCGTTCCAGCCCTAGACCACCTGACCTTGCTCAGTGGCGCGATGAGTCAGAATAGAGGCCGCGCTGGCGGATCGTCCAATGGCAGGACAGCGGTTTTTGGTGCCGTTAATCTAGGTTCGAATCCTAGTCCGCCAGCCATCCGTTCTATTGCCCAAAATGGGCGTCGGTAAACTGGCCTCACAATGGATCGAGGCTACTTTCACTACCCAATTCCGGCAAACGAGCCGGTGCTCAGTTATGGCCCCGGCTCGCCCGAAAAGGCGCGGCTGAAAGCCGTGATCAAGGAGTTGAAGTCGAAGGAGCACGATATCCCGATGGTGATCGGGGGACAAGAGGTCCGGACCGGAAAGACCGCGAAACTGAGGATCCCGCACGAACTGGCGCACAACCTGGGCGTCTTCCACCAGGGCGACGCGAGCCACGTCAAAGCGGCGATCGATGCGGCATTGAAGGCTCGCGAGGAGTGGGCGAACATGCCTTGGCAGGAGCGGGCCGGCATCTTTCTCAAGGCCGCCGACCTGATCGCGACCAAGTACCGCCCGTACATGAACGGCACGACGATGCTCGGGCAGAGCAAGAACGCGTTCCAGGCTGAGATCGACGCGGCCTGCGAGATTGCCGACTTCCTCCGGTTCAACGTCCACTACCTCTCGGAGATCTACCAACAACAGCCCATCAGCGGTCCAGGCATGCACAACCGCCTGGAATACCGACCGCTCGAAGGCTTCATTCTCGCGATCACACCGTTCAACTTTACGGCGATCGGCGGGAACCTCTCAAGCGCACCGGCCATGTGCGGCAACGTCGTGGTCTGGAAGCCGGCAAGCACTCAGGTGCTGAGCGCCTACCAGAACATGAAGATCTTTGAGGAGGCAGGGCTGCCGCCTGGGGTCATCAACTTGATCTACACAGACGGCCCTACCACGGGCGACGTGTGCTTCAGCCATCCCGATTTCGCGGGCGTGCACTTCACAGGCTCGACCGGCACGTTCAACCGCATGTGGAAGGCAATGGGCGACAACATCGGCGGCTACAAGACCTATCCACGGATCGTGGGCGAGACCGGCGGGAAGGACTTCATCATCGCGCACAAGAGCGCGGACGTGGACCAAGTCGTCACCGCGCTCGTAAGAGGCGCGTTCGAGTACCAAGGCCAGAAGTGCTCTGCCGCGAGCCGCGCCTACATTCCAAGCAACATCGCGGACGAGGTCCGCTCGAAACTTGTCGAGACCACCAAGAGCCTCAAGATGGGCACGGTCGAGGACTTCACAAACTTTGTGAACGCCGTCATCGACGAGAAGTCGTTCGACAACATCATGGGCTACATCGAGGGCGCGAAGAAGAACCCGAAGTGCAAGATCCTCGTCGGTGGTTGCGGGGACAAGTCCGAGGGGTACTTCGTCGAACCGACGATCATCGAGAGCGAGGACCCTCGCTCGACCACGATGTGCGAGGAGATCTTCGGCCCCGTGCTCACGATCCACATGTACGACGCGGACAAGTTTGAAGAGGCGCTCGACCTCGTCGACTCGACCTCGCCGTATGCCCTGACCGGCGCGGTGCTCGCTCGCGACCGGGCTGCCGTAGACCTGGCCACGAAGCGACTCCAGAATGCGGCAGGCAACTTCTACATCAACGACAAGTGCACGGGCGCGGTCGTTGGTCAACAGCCGTTCGGCGGCGCGAGGGCCAGCGGGACGAACGACAAGGCCGGCTCGATGCTGAACCTTTATAGGTGGCTCAGCGCGAGGACCGTGAAGGAGACGTTCGTCACGCCGACGGACTACCGCTATCCGTTCATGCAGGAAGCATAGGAGCGTTCGGATTGGTTCGGGTTCGTTAGGATTCGTTCGGCATAGCCTGTACGAAACCGAACGAACCCGGACAAACCCAAACTAAACCGAACCACACAATGCCCACCAGCGAGTACACGATAACGCAGATGGACTGCCCCACAGAGGAGCAGATCATCCGCAACCGCTTGGCCCGGGTTCAGGGCGTGCGCTCGATGCAGTTCGACCTGATCGAGCGAAGGCTCAAGGTCGAACACGAGTTCGAGTCTGACAAGCCGATCCGCGACGCCTTGAAGTCGGTCGGCATGGATCCTAGCGAGAAGGAGGTCGACGTGGCCGCGCGCATTCGCGTGCGCAACGTGCTCATCGGCATTGCAATCGGGCTCGCACTGGGAGCGGAGATTGTGCACCTTGCGTTGCACAACGATCTTGTAGCAAAGGTACTCGCACTCGCTGCTATCGGCTTGTGCGGACTTCCGATCCTCAAGAAGGCGTGGGCCTCCGTGCGCACGCTAACACTGAACATCAGTTTCTTGATGACCCTTGCCGTCGCAGGTGCGATGGCGATCGGGGAGTGGGCTGAGGCGGCGATGGTGATTTCACTCTTCGCACTGGCCGAGGCGATCGAGTCGCGCTCCCTTGAGAAAGCGAACCAAGCCGTCCGGTCGCTGATGGACTTGACCCCTGCCATGGCACTGGTCAGGCGGGACGGCGAGTTCAAGGAAGTCCTGGTCGGCGAGATCGAGACTGGTGAGACGGTGCGAGTGAGGCCCGGCGAACGCATCGCCTTCGATGGCAGGGTCGTTGAAGGAGGGTCGGACGTCGACCAGGCTCCGATCACTGGCGAAAGCATGCCAGTCACAAAGCAAGTCGGTGATGAACTGTTCGCGGGTTCGCTCAATGGGAGCGGGTCGATCGATTACGAGGTCACGCATCCCGCAGGCGCTACCATGCTCGACCGCATCGTCGCGACAGTCCAGCAAGCGCAAAGCCAGCGCGCGCCGACCCAGCGGTTCGTCGACGTCTTCGCAAAGTACTATACGCCTGGCGTCGTCGCTCTGGCTGTCCTCGTCGCAATCGTGCCTCCGCTCTTTGTAGGAGATTGGGGCGGTTGGCTATACAAGGGGCTCGTGCTGCTCGTTGTGGCATGCCCCTGCGCGTTGGTGATCTCGACCCCCGTGACGATCGTGAGCGGGCTGGCCCGCGCGGCACGGCTCGGGATGATCGTCAAGGGCGGTGTGTATCTGGAAGGTGGCGCACGCATCACCGACGTCGCGTTCGACAAGACGGGGACGCTCACCATCGGCCAGCCTGCCGTGACAGACATTGAGCCCATCGACTCACTTGACCGAGACCGGTTGCTTGAGATCGCGGCCGCGGTCGAGAGCCGTTCTCAACACCCGGTCGCAAAGGCCGTCATTGCGGCTCACGGTGGGACTATCATCGAAGCCAGCGGGTTCCAGTCCTTCCCCGGCCTAGGCGCCTCCGCAGTGATCGACGGAGAGACTTACCGTATAGGGAACCACCGGTGGATCCACGAGAGCGGGTTCTGTTCGGACGCGCTCGAGGCGAAACTCGCGAAGTACGAGTCGCAAGGCAAAACTGCGATCGTGATGGTGCGCGGTGAGAAGCCGGTCGCGGTGATCGCCGTTTCGGACGTCCTTCGCGATGTCACCGTTGGTGCCGTCAAGGAGCTTCACGATCTAGGGGTCCGTACGCATCTGATCACTGGTGACAACGAAGCGACGGCAAAGGCGATCTCGAGCGCATCCGGCGTCCAGGCCTATCGGTCTGAGATGCTGCCAGAGGAGAAACTCGAGTTCATCTCGGCTCTCAGCGGCAAGGGCAAGGTCGCCATGGTCGGCGACGGCGTCAACGACGCTCCTGCGCTCGCACGAGCCGATATCGGCATCGCGATGGGGTTTGGTGGGAGCGACACCGCGGTCGAGACCGCCGACGTCGCGCTGATGAACGACGACGTGCGTTCCGTGCCGACGTTCATCCGACTCTCGAGGGCGACGTCGAGCATCCTCGTGCAGAACATTGTCGCGAGCGTCGCGATCAAGGGCGCCTTCATCGTGATCACTTTCATGGGTATTGCCACGCTCTGGATGGCCGTGTTCGCAGACATGGGCGTGAGCCTGCTCGTCGTGTTCAACGGGATGCGCTTGCTCCGGTTCAAAGCCTAGGCACGTCCTAACGGTTGTGATCAACCGCCTCGCGAACGCGTTCACCAACATGGCCCAGCGCTGGGTGCCGGACGCCTATGTCATCGCGATCCTCTTGACGCTGGTCGTGTTCTGTGGTGCCGTTGGTTGGGGGTTTGATGCAGACGTCTCAACGCTCGAGCGCATGGGCTCAACGGTGGACGCTTGGGGCGGCGGGTTCTGGGCGCTGCTCGCCTTCGGGATGCAGATGTGCATCATCATGCTTGGCGGCTTCGTGCTCTCGCAGACGCGGCCCGTGGCCAAGTTGCTCGATTGGCTCAGCGAGAAGGCGACGACCCCCACACGCGCCGTGCTGATCGTCTCCTTGTTCTCGATGCTCAGTGCGTTGGTGAACTGGGGACTCTCGCTGAGCGGCTCTGGCGTGATTGCGCGCAAGGTCGGTCTGAAGTGCCCGAAAGCGGACTTTCGGCTGCTCGTGGCCTGTGCCTATCTTGGGATGTCGGCGACATGGCACGCGGGGTTCTCTGCCTCTGCGCCACTGCTCGTCGCCACGGAGAAGTACGCCCAAGAGAGCGGAGGGCAGGTCATTCCGACATCGAGCACGATCCTCTCACCGTTCAACCTTGTGCTCACGTTGATCGTCATCGTCGTCATCTGCCTCCTCGTACCGCAGTTGCACCCGAGGCCCGAGGACACGGTCCCGCTGACCGCAAGCATCGATGAGACACGTGACGAGGACGAGAGGTCCGACTCCTCTTGGAGCGACTGGCTTGACCGTTCGTGGCTAATGACGCTGATCGTGGCCGCAATCGCTGTGACGTTCCTCTGGCGGCTCTTCAGCGGAGGCGACTTTGGAGCAAAACTGAACCTCGACTCGGTCAACCTCATCCTCCTGACCCTCGCGATCATCCTGCATTGGACGCCGCGCAACTTCCTGAAGGCGTGCGAAAAAGGCGGGGCCTTCGTGTGGGGGATCATCGTGCAATTCCCGTTCTACGCGGGCATCTACGGAATGATCAAAGGGACTGCGCTCCAGGAGCGCGTGGCAGACTTCTTTGTTTCACGCTCCACGCCTGAGACCTTCCCCCTCGTCGTGTACTGGTACAGCGGCATCGTGAACTACTTCGTGCCGAGCGGAGGTAGCAAGTGGTACATCGAGGCCCCCTATATCATGGAGGCGACGCAACGCCTGCAAGTCGACCCGGCGCTCACGGTGCTGGCCTATGCCTGGGGAGACATGATGACGGACGCGATCCAGCCATTTTGGGCTATCCCCCTGCTGGGCCTGGCTGGGCTCAAGTTCCGCGACATCATGGGGTTCCTCACCGTCGTGTTCCTAGTCTACGCTGCGCTCGTCAGCGTAGCGTTCCTGCTGGCACCTCGGTTCTTCTGATATCCTCGCGGCGTGGACTTCGAGCGCGAGATAGAGCGGCACAAAGACGCCGTCTATCGCCAGATGCTCCGCGCCTGCGGCAATGTCGAAGACGCGGAGGATGCTCTCGCGACCGCCACCATCAAGGCATATAAGGCCGCTGACTCCCTAGACGACCCTTCGGCGTTCCGGGCGTGGCTGACGACCATCGGCAAGCGCGTGTGCCTCCGGATCAAGCAGAAGTCCGGCAAGACGGTCAGCCTGGAGGCCCTGGAGGAGGCAGGCGCCCCAGTCCCTGTGAGCGACGAGATTTCGGCCGCCGATCTTCTCGACATAGAGCAGACGCACGCGTGCGTCATGCGCGCTTTTGAGGCCCTGCCAGAGCAGTACAAGGAGGTGTATCGGATGAGGGAGATCGAGGGAATCAGCGCGGAAGAGACGGCCAAGTCGCTTGGGCTCACCGTGCCCAACGTGAAGTCCCGGCTCCACCGTGCGAGGATCAAGGTGCGCGAGGCGCTGGATTGCGCCCTTGAGGGCTAGGCCCACTGAATCCCCAGGCCCGCAATCCTGCTCCTACTGGGCAGAACCTGGAGAAAAGGAATGGCAGCTGCAAGTCCAACTTTCGAAGACACCCGACTGAGTCCCGCGAGCCTGGCTGAACAGGTCCGTATGGGTGGGGTGACGGTCATTGACGTCCGCACGACCAGCGAGTTCCGGTCTGGGCACATCCCTGGCTCGATCAACGTTCCGATGGACGAGGTCGAGTCCCGCTTGGAGGACATCCCAAAGGGGCGGCCCGTCGTGATGGTGTGCCAGAGCGGACGTCGGTCCGAGATAACGCGCGAACTGATGCACGGCCGCATTGATCAAATCGTCTGCCTGGACGGAGGCGTCACAGCCTGGGAACAGGCAGGCAACACGGTGGTCCGTTCGACGCGGACTAGGATGGCCCTCGACCGGCAGTCGCTGATCGGGGCTAGCACCCTCATCCTACTTTCGGTCGCGCTAGGGACGTTCGTCAACCCAGGGTGGTATTACTTAGCCTTGCTACCAGGAGTTGGACTGATGCTTGCCGGAACCACAGGAATCTGTCTGATGGCAGTCGTCCTCGGCCTCATGCCTTGGAACAAGGTGCGAAACTGATGCTGCTCAAACGGTTCTACGACGACAAGTTAGCGCAGGCGAGTTATGTCGTCGGGTGTGCGGCCACGGGCGAGGCGATCGTGATCGATCCCAACCGGGACTCGGCCCAGTACTTGGACTACGCCGCAGAGGAAGACCTTCGCATCGTGGCCGTCACTGAGACCCACATCCATGCCGACTACCTCAGCGGCACCCGCGAACTCTCGGCCCGGACCGGAGCGAGGATGTACCTGAGTGACGAAGGTGGGCCGGATTGGACATATGCGTTTGCAGACGACCCGAAGGTGACGCTCGTCAAAGACGGGTCGGTCATCCGGGTCGGCAACGTGCGGCTAGACGTGGTCCACACTCCGGGCCACACTCCAGAGCACATCACGTTCGTGCTCACGGACGAGCCTGCCAGCGACAAGCCGCTCGGTGCGTTCACTGGCGACTTCGTGTTCGTCGGCGACGTTGGCAGGCCCGACCTGCTCGAACGCGCTGCGAACATCAAGGGAACCATGGAAGTCGGCGGTCGCCAACTCTTCGCTTCCCTGCAACGGTTCTCCAAACACTCCGACGGCTTGTTGATCTGGCCCGGTCACGGCGCAGGATCGGCTTGCGGCAAAAGCCTTGGCGGCGTCCCGGTGTCCTCGCTCGGCTATGAGAAGGCCGCGAACTGGGCCTTCCAAGCAGAGACCGAGGGCGAGTTCGTCGACGAGGTGTTGCAGGGCCAGCCCGACCCGCCGAAGTACTTCGCCAAGATGAAGGAACTGAACAAGAAAGGGCCAGCGTTGCTTGGTGATCGTGCGGCGCTCTCTCGGCTGCCAGCCGAGGAACTGCGTGGGCTGATCGCTTCCAAGTCCCAAGTCGTCGACGTGCGAGACCGATTCGAAACGCAGAAAGGGTTTGCGGGCGGAACAATCTTGATCCCTGGGACACGTTCGTTCACGAAGTGGGCGGGTTGGCTATTGAAGTACGACGAGCCCATCTGGCTGATCGCGTCGACGGAGTCGCAGGCAGAGCAAGCACGGAAAGACCTTGCGATGATCGGCCTGGACGACGTGCGTGGATGGTTTGGCACCACCGACCTCCCTCAACCCCTGACGACGATCGAGACTCTGCGGGCCCGGGATCTTGCGCAATGGCAAGGGCAGGTGTTGGACGTCCGGGCCGCAAGCGAGTTTGAAGATGGGCACGTGCCCGGGTCCGTCAACGTCCCCTTGGGGTATCTCATGGACAGGATCGGGGAGGCTCCGACCGGGAGGACGGCCGTAGTGTGCGGCTCCGGAGGCCGGTCCCAGATAGCGATCGGCCTGCTCGAAAGGCACGGTTTCTGCGATGTGTGCAACGTTGAGGGCGGTTTCGGCGAATATATGAGTACAGGCGGACGAATCGAAGTGGGAGACGCCCAGCCTGAACCAGCGACGAACTAGCGTTTTTGCTTCCTCCTCCCACACACGAAGGCCCCCACCGCTTGCGGATCGGGGGCCATTTAACTTTCTCCGGAACGAACGCCTATTGCGAATAGTAACATCAGGTCATGGACATCCTGGTTCTTGGCGGGACGCGGTACGTTGGCAGGAAGATTGTCGAGTCAGCGGTCGAGAAGGGGCACAAGGTCACCCTGTTCAATCGCGGCAAGACTGCACCCGACCGCTTCCCCTATCTCGAGACAATCGTAGGAGACAGGACTGTGGATGCGACCGCCCTGGCGGACCGCAAGTGGGACGCCGTCATAGACGTCTGCGGTTATTGGCCCAAGGCAGTCGATGTCGTTGCTTCTGTGGTTCAAGGCAACGTGGGCCGCTACGTATTCGTGTCCTCGATCTCTGTGTATTCTGACCAGTCACCCTATGGCCTGACGGAAGAGACCGGTGTGCTTCTAGACGACGGCGATCCAGACGCGACCGAACTGAAGATGGAGATGTACGGAGGCCTGAAGGTCCTCTGTGAGCGAGCCGTAGAGAGATGGTTTGGAGACAAGTCATTGCAGATCAGGCCGGGCCTTGTCGTCGGGCCAGCGGACCACTCAGACCGATTCACGTACTGGCCTAGGAAGTTCATGCGGAGTGGGCCGTTCTTGGTGCCTGACTGCCTCTATGCGCCCGTGCAGGTCATAGATGGACGTGACTTGGGGGACTTCACGGTTCTGGCGACGGAAAAGGGGCTGAGCGGTGCGTATCATGTCGCCGGCCCCACTCCGCCCGTCGCCTTTGGAGAGTTCATCCGCGCTGGGGTCACGGCGGGGGGTGGCGTCGCTGACCCGGTCTTCGCGCCGTGTACATGGCTTGCCGAAAGAGGCGTCGAACCTTGGACAGAACTTCCCCTTGTGACTTCGCTCACCGGCGAGCCAAGCCCGCTTCAAACGGTGGACAATTCTAAAGCGGTCCAAGCAGGTCTGGAGCAGCGGACGATCCGGCAGACTATCGAGGACACAATCGCATGGTGGAAGTCCGAACGACAAGGCTCAGAGCCCAAGTGGGGGCTAACCGACGAACGCGAAGAGGCTCTCTTGCTAGAACTCAAAGCAAAGGGTGCGGCAGTCTAAGACCGCCGCACCCTGCCTAGTCTTGACTTTGGTTTAGAGTCCGCCGCCAGTCGAGCCGCCGCGGGCACCGCCGCCACCGCCCGTTCCGCCGGCACCACCGCGACCACCGCCGAACCCGCCACCGCCAAATCCGCCCTGCTGGTTCGGGTCTGGCGTGAACTTGGGCCCTTCGAGAGTGGCCAACGTGGTCTTCTGCTCAGGAGTGAGAAGCTTCTCGATCTCGGCGCGCAGGATCTTGTCGTTCGCCTGCATATCAGCCATCAACTTCTGACGATCGGCTCCTTCTTCGCGCATCTTAGCCATGATCTCTCGATTGGCCTGCTGTTGCTTCTCCATCAGATCGTTGATCTGGAGTTTCTGGTTGGCCTTGAGGCCGAGCTGCTTGGCAAACGCCTCGTCAAGGAAGATGCGTGAACCGCCCAACTGAATCTTGATCTGACCGAGGCGCGTCCATTGTTCCGGCGTGAGCGCGGCCTTGATCTTGTCGTTGGTCTCCTTCTGCATGGCCTCCATTTGGGCGCGGATCGCTTCCATGTCGATTTGGCCGCGCGTGCCCGCCTGACCGTTGCTTCCGCCTTGGCCATTGCGTCCGCCCTGGAACTGCGCCTGCATCTTCTCGCGCATCTCTTGGTTGATGGCGTCGAGTTTGGTCTTTTGCTCAGGCGTAAGCTTGATGTCCTTTTGGACGTCTGCCCTCTGGACGATCATGGATTCGGTCATGCCGAAGCCTTGGCTGCCGCGCTGCATGCCTCCGGGGCCGCCTTGTCCGAACTGTCCGCCGCCCCTCTGGCCACCACCTTGGGCTAGCGCCGATACGGCGATGACTGCGACTGCGACGATTGCGAATGGCTTGGATTTCATGTTACTTTCCACCACCTGTCGTTCCGCCGGAGGTCGTGCCTCCAGTGCCGCCCGTGGTCTGCGGAGGTCGGACCTTGTTGATCTGGTCCTGCGAGGCCTTGCTCAACTGGTTCATCTGGTCTTGCTTGAGTTTGTCGGCCTCCTCGGGGTTGCGCACGATGCGCGGCGTGAGGAAGACCAGGAGTTCCGTCTTCTGCTCCGTCTTCTCGGTCGACTTGAAGAGGTTGCCAAGGATCGGGATGTCCCCGAGCAGCGGGATCTTCTTCGTCGTCGAGCGGACCTGCGAGCGCATGATGCCTCCGAGCACGATCGTCGCCCCGTCCGCGACGCTCACCGTCGTCTGAGCCTGCCGCTGGTTGACGATCGGCGCGTTGAACTCAGTGAAGCCCTGGAGGTCGTTGGCCGTCTGCACGACGTCCAGTGCGACCATTCCGTTCGATGTGATGCGTGGGGTCACAGTAAGGACGATGCCGACATCCTGGAACGAGTAGTTGAAGATGAAGTTCCCGTTAACGTCCTCACGCTGGCTCACGATGAACGGGACGCTCTGGCTGATGTTGATCTCAGCCTGGACGTTGTTCGACGTGAAGATGCGCGGGGTCGAGAGAACCTTGAACTTCTCGTCGGTCTGCAGCGCGTTGAGGAAGCCGCCGATGTTCCCGCCCGAGACGGTGTAGGAAAAGCCCTGGGCCGGAGGAGTTGTCTGGAGGCCAAAGCCAGTACCGCCCTCGCCAGAAACACCCGAGTTGCCGAGGAACTTGCCGTTGACGATGTCCCACTCGACGCCAAGTTTGGTGCTGGCGTCGAGGGTGGCCTCGACGATGATCGTTTCGATCATGACCTGCTCAGGGATCCGGTCGAGTTGCGAGAGCATCGCCCGGATCATTTCGGCGGTCTCAGGATCGCCGACGATGATCACGCTGTTGGTGTTCGGGTCGGAGATGATGTTCACTTGGCCGAGCGCCTGGCGCGCGTTGACGATCTGGCCGCCGGGTCCGCGCACTTGGCTCCCCGTGCCTTGGTTCTGTCGATTGGGCTGCTGTCCGCCCAAGAATCCACCCTGGACGGCGACGTTGGTCATTAGCTCTGCGAACTCGGCCTCTTCGTCCTCGAGGTCGAGCATGAGGTTGTTCGGATCCTCGGTAGATGATTGGAGCCCGCCGCGAACGCCCCCGCCGCCGCCCTGGTTGTTTCGGTTTTGAGTGTTATTGCGATTGTTGGTGTTCGTCCTGTTCTGCTGGCCCGTGTTGCGGTTGCCCTGGCCGTTCGATCGGAACGCTTGGTTAAGGAGCGTCGCGATATCGTCGGACCGTGCATTGCTGAGCGGGAAGACGAAGGTCGTGTCGACGTACTCGACCTCGTGGTCGAGGTCTTTGACGAGTTGCGAGATCACGGCCTGGTTCTGGACCGTCGCGGTCACGACGAGCGAATTGGTGCGCGTGTCTGCGACGACTGCGCCACCGTTCGTGATTCCCCGCTGCATGCGCGAGATTCGGCTGAAGAAGTCGCTGTTGTTCTGCGTCTGGCCGCCTCGGCCCGTGTTCTCGTTGGCTGCGAGGACGCTCTGGACCGTAGCCACGACGTCGGTCGCGAGCGCGAACTCGAGCGGATAGACCTTTGTCTCCTGCGGGGCCTCGGTCTGTTGGTCGATCTCTTCGATCAGCGCCTCGACCTCGAGTTGCTGCCGGTTCGGCGCGTTGACGATCACTGTGTTGCTGAAGTCGTCGGAAGACGCTCGAACGCTGGGCCCTTGGCCGCCCATGTTCATGTTGCCGAAGTTGAAGTTGTTGTTGCCGCGGCCACGGTTGTTGCCACCGCGGTTATTGAAGCCGCCGAACATCATTTGGAACGGGTTGTTCTGCTGCTGCTGTTGCCAGAATACGTCGTTGACGACCTGGGCGACCGAGGACGCGTTGGCGTACTTGATGCGGTAGACGCGCAGAACAGGCTTGTCGTTCTGGTTGCCGCCACCCATCATCTGGTCTCTGATCTCTTGTGGAAGGCTGTCCCAAGGATTCTCACTGCCGCGCTCGTTTCGACCTTTGACCACGAGGATGTTGCCTTGCTTCTCCATCGAGAAGTTGAGCAGGCCGAGTTGGGCGTTGAGGATCGCGAAGGCGTCGTTGAGGGTCACCTCACCAGCGCTGACGAGGGTGAGCCGCTGGGTCAGTTTCGGATCCTTGACGATCGTGATGCCTGAAGACTTGGAGAAGAACTCAAGAACCAGGTCCGGGTTCGAGTTCCTATAAGCGAGGGTGATCTTCTTCTTGGTGTCAAGGTTGAACTGTTCCCAGGGTCGGCTTCCGCCGCCTTGGTTGCCGCCGCCCTGGCCCCCGTTGTTGAACTGCGCGATCGCCCCGGTTGGGACGACCGTCATCAGCGCGGAAAGCGCTACCAAAACAATGCTAGCCTTGTTCATCTTCATCATCCTCGTCAAATCCTGGAATTCCCCGTTCAATCTGGCCTGTGGGCCTTCTCGGGCCCTCCGCTATGTTGTCTACGTTCGGCCTGACTGGTTCTACGGCCAGGTTTCCGAACCCGTTTTCGATCTCGGGCGGGTCTGCCAGGAGATCTAGCCTCAGCGCCTGGCCCCCTCGCCCACTGACTACGATATATGTCGGCGCGATCTGAGTGATCGTCGACGTCTTGAGCCTGTCGCCGACCTTCAGGTACATGCCTTCGCCGGTCAACTGGTTCTCCACCAAGGCGCTCGGGACGCTGTCCTCGATGACCGTGCCGGTATAGAACCACCCGACCTCGCCGCCTGTGAAGACGACGGGAAACTCGTTGGGGGCTAGGCCGCCACCGGCCACTCCGCCTTCGAGTTTCGCAACTAGGGGCATAAACGCGTTTCGAGGCTGTTCGTTCAGTCTTTCGAACCTAGCCTCGAGGTCCTCCTTGCTGACAGAGGCAGCCACTGTGCGGCCCTTGCTGCCGGCTCGAAGCTCTGCAAGGGTCTTGCCCTTTGAGCCTCCCGTCGGTTTAGGAGGGGTGCTCAGCATATAGCCGATGAGGCCGATTGCCGCAATGGCTCCATAGAGGACGGGGCGGGAGACCTTAGCCACCGGCGGCAGCCTCCTTGAAGGCGACCAAGCCCACGGTCGCTCGAACAGTGTCGGAGGCTCCGTTGACGCTGGCCAATTGAACCGATTTGACGGCCATCAGGCTCCCCTCAGACTCAATCGCGTCGATCAGGCGCATGACGTTCAAGAATGGCCCCTCTGCCGTAACCATGTAGTTCAACTGGTCCAGACCGGCCGATTCGGCCATCTTCTGGGGCCTAAACGCGCTGATAGACACAAAGTTCGCCTCCGCAGCCCTTGAGACCCAGGCCATAGCCTTGGGGCCGACCTCGTCTCTGCCGACCTGCCATGTCTGGCCGTCGACCTCGGTTTGGGCCTTCGCGTACTGCTCACGCTTGGTTGCTCGCTCCCGCTCCAACTCTTCCAGGGTCTTGGCCTTGGGGTCGAGCCCAGGCTTGGGGACCATGAAGTCGTAGGCCGCGATCGTGAGGAACGCGACAATCGCCGCAACCGCTCCCCAGTTCGTGTCTTTCGTAGTGAGATTCATCGCGACGACCTCTTGCTGGTCTGCTCTTCGAGGGGAAGGTTGCCCACGACGTGGGCAGAGATCGAGAACTGTACGACGGGCGTTCCCTCGATCTCGGAGTTGTTGGCGAACATGAGTTGTACGTCCCTAAGGCGTTCATTCAGCGCAAGCGCCGACGTGTAAGCGCTGACCGCATCCCCAGTGAGCGCGGTGCCTCGGATGAGGAGCGGCTTCCCTCGCTCGAACGTGACGCCTGTCAGCCACGCTCCTTGGGGCACTTCGTTTGAGACGAGGGTGAAGACGTCGCTGACGGGCTGTGCAGGAGAAAAGGCGAGGTTCAGCGCCTTTAGGTTTCCATTAGCGCTGGAGAGCCGTGAGTCGACCTGGTCGACATCCTTCTGGACGTTGGCCGTCTTTCGACCCGCGTCGTTGGCGACCTTCGCGACGCTGCGAGCGGCGTTGTCGCGGTCGAGCCATACGAGCGCACCGACGACGATCACACCGAGCCACATGAACATGGCGACTCGGGCCTTCTTCTGTCCGGACTTCTTGAGGCGTTTGGCCACCGCCTCAGGAAGTTCGACGTTCAGCGCGAGCGAGCTGTGGTACGTCATTGCTTGCAGCGGGCCATCGGTGACGCGGTGCACGTCCGACGAAATCTGGACATCGCCGACGGCAAGCACTGCGGCAGCACTCAGTCCGTAGCCGGCGAGCGTGCGCAGGACTTCGGCCTGCCTGCCTTCGGGAGTCTTGGGATCGACCGCGCTTCGGCTGAAAACAACGAGCCCGTGCCGGACGATGTCGAGGTTCAGGTAGCCGTCCACGAGTTCGACGACGATCGCGTCGTCATGGCCCTCCATCTTCGCGACCTTTTTGGAACCCGCGCACGTCGGTGCTACCCATGCCACCTTCGCTCCCGCGCCTTCGACGTCTGCGATCGCTCTTCGCACCAATTCGGCAGGCGCGGCCGCGACCATCGTCTGCATGCCGTCCTCGTACCTGTGCAGCCCCTTCTCAAAGTCGTAGGCCAACTCGGTGTTCATGGCCGGGAAGAGCGTGTCCATTTGGAGGGACATGATCATCCTGAGTTGTGACCTGTCGACGTCGGGCGTGTGCGTCTCTCGGACGAAGGAAACCCTTCTTCCGAGACAGAGCCCGACGTTTCCAGCGACTCCTGCCTTTCGCATGGCCTCTGCGACCGTGCTGGCGGACGCGGTCTGGCGAGTCGCCGGGTTGTAGGCCCTCGCGCCGTCCGGCGACCACTCGATGACTGGCAAGTTTGTTTCCATTAGAATCCGCTTCGGTCTACGAGCACCGTCTGTGTGTCCGCCGTTTCGGCCCAGCCCCACCTGAGCGCGGCATCGAAGAACGGGTACCTCTCGATCTTCTTCACGACCGGGCCTGACTCTTCGATCGTGACGATCGCTTGGATCGCGTATTGTGCCGACCCGTACTGCCCGATAACCCTGACGATGAAGGCTTCCGAGGAGATTGTGACGAGCCCCGCGACCTGTCCTAACAACGCTAGGGACATTCCCGGCACTCCTGCGAGGTCTCCCAGACCAAGGAAGGTCCCTTGCCTGGAAACAATCGCCTGGGTGACGTCGGGCGTGATCCCTGGCAATAGGTTCAACGTCTGTTCGGTCGCAGTGTTCAGATTGACCCGACCAAAGACTGAGTCCGTGGTGTCCAAAGTCAGTCCATCGAGCAGGAGCGCGACGTTCTGCATCGTGACACCGGGGACTTGGAGAAGTTGCGACCAAGAGGTGAACGTGCCGATCTGGTTGCGCTGTTGGACGATGGCCTGGGCGAGCGGGCCGTCTAGCCCGGCCTGGACCAATTGGCCGGCGCTTGCCGTGTTTACGTTCGCCTTCGGCTCCCCAAGCGGCGTGAAGTTCGACGAGCGAGAGTCGACAGTCAGCACGTCGGCCAGAGTGATCTGCGTGTCCGTGCTTCCCGCGGAGACCAGAGCCGTGCCCATGTTCTGCTCCTGAGGCTCATAGAGCATGTTGGCGTTGATGCCCTTTACACTGAGCAGTTCGTCGACGGTGTCGAAGTCGCGAAGTTTGGTCAGGTATGGGCGGGCAAGGTTCGTGTAGAACTCGTCCTTTGCTCCCTCGATGCGAGGCTGCAGATCGGGCTCGCGCCAGTCGAGGATGCTGTCGATCTGCTCGGTTGTGAAGGGCAGGAGTTCGAGCTGCTCCTGGGTTGCGGTATTCAGGTTGATCCTCGATCCCGCGTCGAGGACCTCAACTCGGAACGAGCCCGCTGCGACCGTGATTTCTTGCGTGCCGTTCGTGCCGATCTGCGCCCAAGGGTCGTCGTAGGACACGATCGCCGTGTCAATGTCGATCATTTGCGCGACCGCATAGAGGATGCCAGCGTTCGCCATCCGTTCGGCGCGCCGCTGCTCCAACCTGTGCTTCTGCGTGAGTTGGACTGTGCGCGTCTCGCTTGCCGCCGTCACGACGACGGCGGTCAAGATCACAATCGAAATGAGCGCAAGGATGAACGCGCTGCCGCTGTCCCTTCTCCTCATTGTCCCTCGATGACCTCCTGGAGCGGGTTCTCTGGAGTGACGTCGCTGTGCTTCACACGGAAGGTCAGGACATGGTCGCGATCTTCTTCTACAAAGCGATAGGTGAACCTTATTGCGGCAGGGAGCCTGCGCTCTCCGGTCTGCGTGTCCCATTCTGCGATCCACTCGAGTCCGTCGAAGAACTCGAACGTGAACGACTCGATGTTGTCGATCAGCAGCGATTCGTAGCCTCCTTGGGTCATATCACTGTCCGCAGGCCGCTGCACGCGCAGGAACAGGCCGTTTTCGACAGGCGCATCACCAACCGGGATCGTCGAAATTGCGACTTCAGCAAGGCCGCCTTGCGGGCCGAAGCGCTCGTTCAACACTTCAAACTCTTCGGTGGACTGCAGGAAGGCGGTGTTCGGAGGGAGCCCCAGAGTCGTGAAGACGAGCGTGTCGGGTGCGGAGAGGTCGCCGCTTGCAGAGATCGCCGAGAAGTTCGATGTGAAGTCCGTCTCGTCGGTCGTGAGGTAGGCGCCCTCGACGATCGCCCTCAATCGCTCTTCGAACTGGACGATCCGGCGCATCTCGGCGTCCTGCTCAGGCACGCGTTGCTGGAACTGCACGCCGGCGTCGTAGGCCAGCGAGATGGACACGACCAGGATGACGCTCACGCCGACGACGACGAGCAACTCGATAAGCGTCAGGCCGCGCCGTTTCATTGGCCGCCTCCTTCCAGCGGGACAGTGGTCGTTTCTGCCAGGTAGGCGAGACCTTCAACGAACGTGGAGTCTTCGCGGCCAGCAAAGTTCCTTGTGACGGTCAATCGGACGTATTCCAACCCTGCGACCGTCGTCGTCTCCGTCTCGATCGACCACGTATAGTCCTCGTAGAGGTCGCCTTCGAATCCGCCTTCGGATGCGGTCTGCCACTCGCCCGTCGCCAGCACTTCGTCGAGTTTCTCGTTCGCCAGGCGTTGGAGGTTCTCGAGTTCGACAGACCGTCGGAAGCTTGCCGTCAGCGAGCCGATCGCACCGAGCGTGGCGGTCAGAGCGATGCCGACGAGCACGATCGCGACAAGGACCTCGACCAGCGTGAATGCAGACTTAGATCCTTTGTTCAAGTTCACCCGCCTGCCACTCTGACGGTGGCGCTTCCTCGAGCGATCCCTCTGAGCGGATCCCCGTACCGTCGCGTCCGCGAAACGTCACGTTGTAGACAAGGTCTCCGTCCGTGACCTCCAGCCCGGCGCTGGATCCTGAACCGTCTGGATAGAAGTCCAGTCGCCAGTCTCCGCCCGTGGTGTAGGCGCCGTCGAGCGTGAACGACGAGAGTTCGACAGACTCTGGGATCGGGATCGTCCGCTCCTGGTTCGCTTGCAAGGTCTCGGGATCAAGAGTCTGAATGACGAGCGCCCGAGCGGCCTCGTCGTAGACGACCTGCGCCGCCTGTCCCGACTCTATCGCCAAGATGCGTGCGTCGGATCCCAAGCGCATAAGTGCGCTCGTGAACTCACGCGACTGTTGCCCAGATTGGAGCGCGGCGAACCTCGGAATGACCACAGCCGCCAAGGCCGCAAGCACGGCGATGACGATGGTCACCTCGAACAGGGTGAAGGCTTTCTTACGCACCGGATTCGATGAGGTCTTCTGCGTTGCCCTCGCCGCCCTCGACTCCATCGGAGCCATAGGAGAACAAGAGATAACTGTCGTCGCCTTGCGCGCCGGGAGACTCATACACATACTCGTTGCCCCAGGAGTCCGGCTCGATGGCCTTGTTGACGTAAGGCCCCTTCCAGCCTTCGGCGTCGCTCGGCTGCTCCCAGAGCGCTCCGAGGCCCTCTTCCGTCGTCGGATAGCGCCCGACGTCGAGTCGAAAGGTCTCAAGCATTCGGCCGTAGGTGGCGAGTTGCGACTGCGTCGAGGCGACCTTGGCGTCTTCGCCTCGGCCGACAAGACGAGGGACGATCATCGCCGCAAGAACGGCGAGGATCAAGATGACGACCAGAAGCTCGATGAGCGTAAAGCCGCGCTTCCTGTTGTAGTTGCGTCGATGAACCATGTTTGCTTTTCCTATTTGATGAGGTCCTGTGCCGCAAATATGGGCAGGAGGACCGAGAGGACCACGAACGCGACGATCGCGCCCATGGCGAGAATGATGACGGGCTCGGCCATCGCCGTCAGACGGCGGAGGCCTTGCTCAACTTCGAAATCGAGGCTGTCCGAGACGCGGTTGAGCATCTTGGGCAGGTCGCCGGTCTCTTCGCCGATCGCGACCATGTGGGTCAAGACCGGCGGGAAGCCACCTGCGTCCCTCAGCGCGCCGGCGATCGTCTTGCCCTCTTTCACTTCCTCTTCTACGACCTTGTTGCGCTTGACGAACACCGAGTTGCCTGAAGAAAGGCCCGCAAGATGGATCGCTTCCAGGATCGGTACGCCCCCGTTCACGAGCGTGCCAAGCACGCGCGCATAGCGCGAGACGAGGGCCTTGCGAATGATCTTCCCGAGCGTCGGAACCTTGAGGACCATGGCGTCACGGGCCTCGCGACCGGGCTCTGTGCGCATCCAAATCTGCGCGCCAATGATCGCTCCGCCGAGCACGACAAGGATCAAGACCCAGTTGCCAGTGAGGAAGCCCGTCAAGGCAAGCAGCATTTTGGTCGGGGCTGGAAGGTCGTCGCCCAAACCTGTGAACACGCCGGACAGCCTCGGGACGACGAACATGAGCAGGAACACGACGACGCCGATGGCGGTGAAGGTCAAGACGCCGGGGTAGATGAGCGCCGACGTGATCTGGCTCTTTCGTGCGACCTCGCTTTCGAGTAGGTCCGCAATCCGGCTCGCCGACTGAGGGAACTGACCGCTCGCTTCGCCCGCCTTGAGGGTCTGCGTGTACATCTCTGGGAAGAACTTCGGGTGCTTCGCCAATGCCTGGCTGACAGGCAAACCCTTCTTCACATCGTCGAGTGCTTCCTCCGAGATTCGTGCGAGGTGCTCGCTCTCGGACTGTTCTGCAAGGACCTTGAGTACGCGATCGACAGGCAGGCCGGCGGCAGACAGGTCAGCAAGCCGGCGCGTGAAAAGGGCAATGTCAGATTTCGTCGTCCTGGACTTTCGCGCCTCTTCACTCGGAGTCGAGGCCTTGGTGACCTTCTTCGACTCCTCTCTAATGTCGAGGACGTATCGGCCTTCAGCGGTCACAGCCGCGATGGCCGACTTCTTGTCCGCAGCGTCGACGTACCCGGTCTTCTTTCGACCGGCAGGATCGACGGCTGTGTAGAAGAACGTCGTCATGGCCTCAGATGTCGTCGCGCTGGCAGACGCGGAGGACTTCTTTGATCGTGGACTGACCTTCGAGGATCGCAAGCCGCCCGTCGCCAAGCAGGGTCCTCATTCCCTGGTTCTTGAGGGCGTGCTCCCGGATCTTGCTGGCCGGCAACCGCTCGACCGTCATACGTCGGACCTCTTCGTCCACGGAGAGTAGTTCGAAGACGCCGCGGCGGCCCTTGAACCCGGTGCCTCCACACTTGTCGCATCCCTGGCCCTTGCGGAACGGCGAATTGTCGCCTCGATACTCGTTAGGGTCGAGGCCGATGGCGATCAGCGCGTCTTCAGACTCCTCGCTTGGTGCGGAGCAGCTCTTGCAGTTGACGCGGATGAGTCGCTGAGCGAGAACTCCGACGATCGAAGAGGCCGCCAGATAGGGCTCCACGCCCATATCGAGGAGCCTGGTGATGGCCGACGGCGCATCGTTCGTGTGCAGAGTGCTGAAGACCAAGTGGCCCGTAAGCGCGGCGTGGATGGAGATCTCTGCCGTCTCGTGGTCGCGGATTTCGCCGACCATGATGACGTCCGGGTCTTGACGAACGATCGACCGCAGACCGCTCGCGAACGTCAGGCCGATGTTGGGCCGGACCTGGATCTGGCCGATACCCGCCACCTGGTACTCGACGGGGTCCTCGATGGTAAGGATGTTCAGGGCCGGCGAGTAGATCTCTTGGAGAGCCGCATACAGCGTGGTCGACTTTCCTGAGCCCGTCGGGCCGGTGACCAGCAGTTTCCCGTACGGAACGTTGATGAGTTTGCGGAACAAGGCGAGCGAGTCGTCGCGCATGCCCAACTGCTGCAAGCCGAGCATCGCAGTGCCCTTGTCGAGAATACGAAGGACCGCGCGCTCGCCGAGGACCGTGGGGACGATCGAAACGCGGACGTCGATTTGTCGGCCTGCGATGGTGACCTTGATGCGACCGTCTTGCGGCAGGCGCCGCTCGGCGATGTTCATCTCGGCGAGGATCTTCAAGCGAGAGATGATCGCAGCGTGCATCCGCTTCGGCGGCTGGATCGTGTCGTGGAGGATGCCGTCGACGCGGAACCTGACCTTGACCTCGCGCTCGTACGGCTCGATGTGGATGTCGCTGACCCCGTCCCGCACCGCCTGAGCGAAGATCAGGTTGACCATCTGAATGACGGCCGCCTCTCCCGCCATTCTTTGAAGGTCCGCGAGGTCTTGGTCGTCTCCGACCTCCATCGCGGACTCATCGCCCGGGAGTTCGGCAATCATGCCTTCGAGGAACCTGTCCTCGATCTTTTGGCGGATGAGCGCCGGGTCGGCCAAGGCTGGCCTCACGGGCAGACCAAGCAAGACTCCCAGGTCGTCGACGGACTGGAGCCGTTCGATCGAGCCGATCAGGACGACGAGCACGTCACCGTCCTTGCGGAGAGGGAGCACCTGGTTTTGAAGCGCAAAGTTGCCCGGAACGAGGTCAAGTGCCTCGGAATCCGGCTTGATGTCGATCAGGTCGACGAACTCTAGTCCGAAGTGACCGTTCATTCCAGTCTTGTTTGAACCTAAGGTTGCCGCCTGGTCGAGCATGAGTTTACAGGGCAGTACAACGCGAAGGAGGCTCGTTTGTTCAGGTTCAAGCGGGTTTTGACTCCAAAGGCCTACACGCCCGGCTCGATTGGCGCATAAACCTCGCTCTCAGAAGTGTGTGCCAGAATCGCTCCACACCCTGCTCCGGTACCGAACCATGACAAAACTACTTGCTCGAATCGGCCTCGCGGTCGTAGCCGCTTGCCTGTCTTTTGCTGCCGTCGCCGACAGTTACGTGCTGGACCACGTGCGCATCGTAACGCCAGGAAGGGCGGTCGTCGATGACGGTATGGTCGTCGTTTCTGGAGACCGGATCGTGCACGCTGGGGGCAGAACCGCCTTCGAAGCCGGCTACACGGTGGTCGACTGCACGGGCCTGACCGCTTACCCTGGCTTTATTGACGCCTATTCACGCTCGTCCCTCAACCTTCCTGCTATACCGACCGCACCGGAGGCCCGCAACGCCGCCGAAGGGCCGTTGGCCACGATGTGGCACGAGAACCGGCGAGGGGTTTACGCCGATCTCGACGTCTCACAGCACGTCGACACGAAGTCGTTGGTCTCCCGGCATTCTCAAGGTGTGACCACTGTGATGCTCGCGAGCGGGCGTGGCGCGTTTGGCGGACTGACGGCAGTGCTCAATGCCCTCGAGTCGGACCCTGCTCCGGTCCTGCTGCCGAGGGCGTTCCAGGAAGTCGGGTTTGGTGGTGCCGGAGGTGGCGGGGGCGGTGGTGGAGGGGGATATCCAGGATCGGCAATGGCCCGGATTGCGTTCTTACGACAACTCTTCATCGACGGCGAGTACCAGATCGCCAATCCGCCGCAAGACGGAGAGGCCAAAGACGCAATTGTGAGCGCGATCGGTGACGCCGCGACAGGACTGACCCGGACGCTGTTCAAAGCGGACTCGGAACGAGAGATCCAGCGCGCATTCAATCTGGCAGATGAGTTCGGCCTGAAACTGACGCTTTTGGGGACGGACGACGCTTGGCGGCACGCCGACGAGATCAAGAAGCGGTCCCTTGGAGTGATCGTTCAGGCTGCGTTTCCTCGCGAGCCGCAACTCGCACCGAGCGAGGATCCCTTGCGAAGGCTGAGCGAGGCGCCGCAAGCCTATCGCGATGAACAACACGCGAACTGGAAGGAGCAGTGCTTGGCGGTTCTAAAACTCGCCAACGCTGGCGTCAAGTTCGCGCTCAGCAGCGAAGGCGACACGGACGTGTTCCTCGCCAACATCCGGCAGCACGTCAAACTTGGCCTGTCAAAGGAGGCCGTGTTGAAAGCGCTAACGGTAGACGCCGCCGACATCCTTGGCGTTGGCGACAGCGTCGGGGCGATCGAGAACGGCAAACTCGCCAACCTGGTGCTCTTTGACGGCGACTTTGCTGTCGAGACTTCGAAGATCAAGATGGTGTTCGTGGCGGGCAAGAAGTTCGAGACCGCGCAGGAGGTGAACTAAGATGGTCCTTCGACTCTTCATCTTCTCCCTTGCCCTTGTTGCGGCAATCGGCTTCGCTCAACGGAACATCGTCGAGACCGAAGCCGATAGGAAGCCCACGATCAAGACGGGCGGCAACTGTCTGATCAAGAACGCACAGATCCTCACCGTGACCAACGGCGACATTGAGCGCGGCGACATTCTGGTCCGCGACGGCAAGATCGCGCAGATCGGCAGAGGACTCTCTGCTCCGGCGGGATTCGTGGTCATCGATGCTGCCGGAAAGACCGCGATGCCTGGGATCGTCGACACGCACTCTCACAGAGGGATCGACGGCACAAACGAAGGCAGCGACGCCCTCGTTCCGGAAGTTCGCATGGGTGACGTGGTCAATTCCTCCGCCCGATCGATCTGGCAGGCGCTCGCTAGCGGTCACACGTCAGGACTGCTGTTGCACGGGAGCGCCAATCCGGTCGGCGGCGAGAGCGTCGTCGTCAAGTACAAGTACAACTATCCGACAAAGCAACTTGCCGTGCCCGACGCGCCGCGCATGATCAAGTTCGCGCTTGGCGAGAACGTCACCCGCCTCAGCGGCACGAACACGACGCGCTTCCCTGCCTCGCGCATGGGCGTCGAGGCTACCTACCGACGCTCGTTCGAAGAGGCGCGGGAGTATCGCCGCAGGCAAAAGGCGGGCGAGAACATCCGCAAGGACCTGCGTCTTGAAACACTCGCTGACATCCTGGACGGCAAAGTCTGGGTCCACTGCCACAGCTATCGGAGCGACGAGATGCTGATGATGGTGAGACTGAGCGAAGAGTTCGGGTTCAAACTTGCCGCTCTGCAGCACGCGCTCGAAGCCTACAAGATCGCGCCAGAGATGGCGAAGGCCGGAGTGGGCGCTGGAATGTTCTCCGACCACTGGGGCTACAAACTTGAGGCGTACGACGCGATCCCGTTCAACGCGGCCATGTGCTGGAAGGCTGGCGTGCTCGTTTCGATCAACACCGACGGACTGAGCGGCACGACCGCGCTCAACATCGATGCGGCGAAGGTCATGCGCTTTGGCGGAGTGCCCGCGAACGAAGCGCTCAAGATGCTCACGATCAACCCTGCGAAGCAACTTGGTATCGATCATCGAGCGGGCAGCCTTGAAGTCGGCAAGGACGCTGACATCGCGATCTGGGACGGGCACCCGCTCAGCGTGTACTCAAAGACTTGGATGACGCTCGTCGAAGGCGAAGTGCTGTTCCAAAGGCGGGACGCGTTCGGGGTCGACAAGATCAATACGCCTAAGTCGAAACTCGACGTTCAGCGTTACGAGCCCGAAGCCACACTGCCCAGGCCGTCGCGGACGTACGCGATCCGCAACGCCACTCTGCACACGGTGACCGCAGGAGTCGTTGAGAACGGCACGATCGTGGTCACAGACGGCAAGATCACGGCGATCGGTCGCAACGTCACGATCCCGGCTGGCGCGTCCGTCATCGATGGCCGCGGGCAACATGTGTTTCCAGGCTTCATCGAAGGCGGTGCGAGTTTTGGCTTGCAAGAGATTAGCGGCATCGCCGTCATGGGGCGACCGAACGACCTTGGCGCGATCCAACCCGACCTCGACGCCGCGACCGCCCTGTACTGCGAGAGCGCGTACTACGGCACGACCGCTTACAACGGCGTGACGATGTCGATCACCGAGCCGAGCGGCGCGACGATCCCCGGCCAAGCCGCGCTGTTGCGCCATTACGGTTTCACGACCGAAGACCTTGCGTTGCGCCGTAAGGCCGCGCTCGTCGTCACCTTCCCTGCCTCCACGACCTACCCGGAGATCTCGCTCCTCGAGCAGATGTGCTGCGAAGTCGAGTCGTGGGGTGCGTTGGGAATGCAACACCTAGACGGCGTGTTGCCTCCACCCAAGAAGTACCACGAGATGTTCGAGCAGCAAGGCCAAGGCGGCCAGGGCCGACGCAACGGCGGCGGAGCCGGATTCGCCGGCGGTGGCGAGACCGCGACGCCCGAGCAGATCAGCGACCGCATCAAGGAACTCGACGACTACTTTGCGAAGGTGCGCGAGTATGCGGCCAACCGCCCGGAAGTGCGCGACTTGCGCATGGAGGCGATGGTGCCCTACGCCACAGGCCAACGCACAGTTATGCTCTCCGCACGAACAGCCGCGTCGATCCGCGCCGCAGTGGACTTCGCCAAGCGGAACAAACTGAAAGTCGTGCTGACAGGCGCGGCCGAGGCTTGGAAAGAGGCTGAGATGCTCGCGCGCGAGAAGGTGCCCGTGATCTTTGCGCCAGCAGGTCGTTCGACGCTCTCCGCGAATACGCCGACGAACCCGTGGGAACCGTACGACACGCCTTACGTCGCGCCCTACATCCTCGCGAAAGCGGGCGTGAAGTTCGCGTTCGAGAGCGGTGAGAACGCGACCGTCATGGAACTTCCCTTCCGGGTCGGACAGTCTTGCGCCTATGGGCTCTCGTTCGAGGATGCGATCAAGTCGCTGACCATCTGGCCGGCGGAGATGTTCGGCGTGGCGGACCGCGTCGGCTCGCTCGAAGTCGGCAAGGACGCAGAGTTGTTCGTGACGACGGGCGACCCGTTCGAACTCACGACGACAGTGCGCTACCTGTTCATCGGCGGAAAGCCGGTGCCAATGGCGAACCGGTTCACGATGCTGCGCGACAAGTACATGCAACGGATTGCCGGCTAGGCCGGCGATCCGTTCGTGGCGTCCTTGTGGACGGTCTCGATCCGGCGGATGATGCCGTTCGAGCGCATCACGATCGACTCCGTCTGGGCATAGTTGCGCTTGTAGCGCACGCCCTTGAGAAGGTCGCCGCTGGTGATGCCCGTGGCGACGAACATCAGGTTGCCGCGCGCCATGTCGCGCGTGTGGAACACGCGGTCGACGTCTCCCTCGATCATCGTTTGTGCACGTGAACGTTCTTTGTCGTCCTTGAACTTCAGTCGCGCTTGCATCTCGCCGCCCGAGCAAAGCACAGCGGCCGCGGTGATCACGCCTTCCGGCGCGCCGCCGATTCCCATCAGGCCGTCGACGCCTGAATCAGGATCGAGCGCCGCGATTGCGACGGAAAGGTCTCCATCGGGCACCAGATGCACGCGACAGCCCGCATCGCGAAGTTCGCCGATCAACTGCTCGTGCCTAGGGCGGTCGAGGATGCCAATGATGCACTCGTCGACGTCCTTGCCGAGCGCCTTCGCAATCAGTCGCACGTTCACTCTCGGCGGAAGCGTGATGTCCACGACGCCGACGCACTCCGGACCGACGACGAGTTTCTCCATGTAGCAGTCCGGCGCGTGCATGAGGAACCCTTCGCCCTCGACCGCCGCAGCAAGGACGGAGATCGCGTTCGGCGTGCCGTTCGCACAGAGGTTCGTGCCTTCGAGCGGGTCGACGGCGATCTGGATGTTCGGTCCCTCGCCTCGGCCCAGTTTCTCGCCGATGTAGAGCATCGGCGCCTCGTCGCGCTCGCCCTCACCGATGACGATGGTCGCGCACATGTCCATCGCGTTCAGCCGGGAACGCATGGCCTCGCACGCGGCCTGGTCGGCCTCGTCGCGCTTGCCCTTGCCGACCCAACGGCTGCTGGCCAGCGCCGCCGCTTCGGTGACCTGGAGGAAATCGAGGTGCTTGTAGCCGTCCACTCTGAGTCGAGTTTACAGCACATTGCGGGCCGACCTGGGTTGGGGTACTGCGGGCTAGTAACATCGCGCCACATGAACCTGGACGACCGCAGATCTCCGCTCGACATGAGCCCCGAGGAGTTCCGTACCGCGGGCCATGCGCTGGTCGACCAATTGGCCGATTTCTGGTCCGATCCTGGCTCCCACCCCGTCACCCACGGGGACGATCCGGCTGAGGTCTGGGCGCGGGTCGGGCGGCGTGCGCTGCCCGAAAACGGCACGTCTGCCGCCGCGATCTTGGACAGATCGTTCTCGCTCCTTGCCGAGGGCTCGCTGCTGAACGGGCACCCGAAGTTCTTCGGTTACATCACCGCAGGGGCGGCGCCGATCGGGGTGCTCAGCGAGATGATGGCCGCGGGGTTCAACCCCAATTGTGGCGGTTGGCCGCTCTCGGCGACGGCGAGCGCGATCGAGATCCAGTGCGTGCAGTGGATCGCCGAACTGATCGGCTATCCGTCTGACTGCGGCGGACTGCTGTGCAGCGGTGGCAACGTCGCCAACCTCCTTGGATTCTGGGCCGCGCTTTCTCGGTGTTCCTCTCGGCGGGACGGTGTCGGTGATCTGAAACTGCGCGCTTACGCGCCCACGGCGACGCACACTTGGGTGCAGAAGGCTGGGGACCTGAGCGGAATCGGCATGGACAGCGTGCGCATGGTCCCGTGCGACGGCGACGAGCGCATGGATGTGGACGCGCTGCGCTCGATGAT
>CAZGXW010000019.1:0-38898 GCA_964529975.1 uncultured Fimbriimonadaceae bacterium | reverse complement strand
ACTAAGTCGTAACAAGGTACCCGTACCGGAAGGTGTGGGTGGATCACCTCCTTAAGAGTCTGCACTCGGTACCCGCACTGCGGGGCGCCGACACACTCTAGGTCGGTCTGCGTTTATCACTGGCTTCAAGGTTTCAGGCCCGGCTCGTAAGAGTCGGGCCTTTGCGCTTTAACTCAACGAGGGGTTGACAAGCCGGCCAGGTCGTGTGCCAATCTCCTGGTTGAACGATCATCTAACGTTCAAATTGGACTGGTGAAGCATGATTTTGAGCCTGACCTTGGCCGCGCTTGTGGCCGCACAACAGCAACAGAAGGATCCCGCCGAGCGGATGCTCGAACTGGCGACCGCCGACCAGCCCCTGGTCACGTCCGCCGTCGTCGATGCCCCGGCAAGGGCCGTTTGGAGGGCGTGGACCGAGGCCGCCGAGATCAAGAAGTGGATGGTGGCCGAGGCGGAGTTCGAACTGAAGATCGGCGGGAAGATGAAGACCGCCTACGCTGCGGGCACCGACCTCAACGGGCCGAACGCGATCGAGAACACCGTCATCGCCTACGACCCGGAGCGGATGCTCACGATCAAGGTCAGCAGGCCGCCTGCGGCGTTCCCGTTCAAAGACGCGATCGCCAAGTGCTGGACCGTGATCTACTTCAAGCCCGTCAGCGAGGAGAAGACCGAGGTCGTTGTGCGGATGCTCGGTTACGACCACACCGAGGACAGCCAGACGATGAAGGGGCACTTCAAGGCCGGCAACCAGTACACACTCGACAAACTGGTGGAGCACTTTGCGAAGAAGAGAGGCGCGCGATGAAAGTCGTCAACAAGCCCGAGTTCCCGATCAACGACGCCGAGTGCAAGAAGGCGACCGGCAAGACGCTTGGCGAGTGGTTCAAAGAACTTGACAAGATCGACGGCCTGAAGAAAGGTCGGCGCGACAGTGTGCAACACATTTATGCGACCACAAAGGACGCGTGGTGGCCAACGACGATCTACGTGGAGTACGAAAAGCACCACGGCGTCGTGAAGAAGGACGGGCTGGCAGAAGGCTATTCGATCTGTGCGACGAAAACGATCAACGCGCCGGTCGACAAGGTCTACAAGGCGTGGACGAGCGACAAGACGTTCGCCGAGATGTTCGGCGACGACCCGAAGCAAGACGTAAAGGAGGGCGGGACGCTCACGTGCAAGGCTGGCACGAAGGCGACGTTCACCCGCGTGCGCCCGAACAAGGATCTGCGCTTCACGTGGGAGCACAAGGGCAGCACGGCGCCTGTGCAGGTGGACGTCATGTTTCAGGACAACAAGGGCAAGACGCTGATGAACGTCATGCCATCGCGAGTGCAGACACGGGACGAGGCAGACGGATTGCGCGCGGCGTGGGGTGAGGCGTTGACGAAGTTGAAGGCGATCTGTGAGAAGTGATGAGGGCGTAGACCTGACCCCCTCCCTAACCCTCCCCCAAGGGGGAGGGAATGAAGACACTCAATGACAACGACACCAATTGAGAACACGCGCGAAAGGCTCGTGATGGCCGCGCAGGAACTGTTCCTGCTGCAAGGTTATCACGCGACCGGCGTAGCGCAGATCCTCAAGAAGGCGGGCGTCAACAGTGGCAGCCTCTACTACTACTTCCCGACCAAGGAGGACCTGCTCGTCGCCGTGCTCGAGTTCTACTACGCGAACATCGAGCCGATGCTCTTGGACTACTGTTGGAAGGACGTCAGCGACCCGATCGAGAAGGTATTCGCCTTGCTCGATGGCTACCGGCAGATGCTCTTGATGATGGAGTTCAACCAGGGGTGTCCGATTGGAAACCTCGCGTTGGAACTTGCGAACACGCACGTCCGTGCACGCGACCTCATGGTCGCGAACTTCGACCAGTGGGTCGACAAGGTGCGCGGGTGCTTCGAGCAGGCGAGCGACAGGCTCCCTGAAGACCTGGACAAGCAAGCGCTCGCGATGCACGTGCTCACCGTGATGGAGGGTGCCGTGATGCTGGCGCGCTCTTATCGAAACCTCGAACCATTCGATGCCGCCGTGCAACAACTGCGCGACTATATCGAGCGACTGCTTGCGGACGGCACAGAATGGTCCGCCCCCAAACGAACATGATCAACGCTTTCCTGTTCCTGGCTGTGGCTGTCCAGTCGCCAAACAATGGCGAACGATTTGAGTCGTATTTGGCCCACGTCTTCTCGGCGCAGGCATCCTTGGACATAGGCGATTCCTCACTCGCACTTCGCTGGCTGGATAAGGCGCCGGCTGAGTACCGTGGATGGGAGTACGACTTTCTGCTCGCTTCTACCGATGTGAGCATCGCGTCGCAGAAGGTCACCCGCGACCCTTCGCGCATGGCGGTCTCGCCGGATGGCAAGGTGCTCGCGACCGCGAACCTGGACGGCACAATCACTCTCTACAATGCGCTCAATCTCGAGCAGACGGGCCTGCTCGAGGGCCATGCGAGCCAGGTCTGGGGGATCGCGTTCACTCCTGACTCGAAGCAGATTGTCACGACTTCGCGCGACACCTCTGTGAGACTGTGGAGCGTCGAGTCTCGCGAAGAGGCCGCAACTCTTGGCTACCACCCGACGACGCCGTACTCCGTCGCCGTGAGCCCGGACGGAAAGTGGGCTGTGACGCCAGGATGGAAGATGGATCCCGCGACGAACGGCCCCGCAGGGCTCGTCACCGTTTGGGACTTGAGAGAACGCAAGCAGCACAAGCAGTGGATGGTCACGACCCATCCGATAGCCGCTGTCGCATTCAGCCCTGACGGTTCGCTTTGCGCAGTCGGATGTTGGGAGTACCAAACGATCATCTATCGCACGAGCGACTGGTCGATGGTGCGCGAGATCTGGCCCGAAGAGTCGGACACGTACAAGGCGGTCGATTGGTTGGAGTTTTCGAAGGACGGGAAGTCTATCCTAGCCGCGCACAAGGACCAGACGGCAAGGATGTACGAAGTCGAGAGCGGAAAGATTCTCTCCAAGTTCGCTGGCAAGGGCAACGCGACGTGCGCAAGGTTCTCGGGAGACGGCAAGCGGGTCGTCGCATCTTGGACCGACCAGAACATGCGAGTGTACGACCTGAACGGCGCTCTTCTCGAGACGCTCAGCGGCCACTCGAACTCCGTCCGTTCATTCGTGGTCATGCCGTATGGGTACGTCTCTATTGGCGAAGACGCGACGATGCGAACGTGGTCGCCCTATGCGGCGCGCACGACGTTCGACGCAGGCAAAAGCATCTGGTCGGCGGTAGCGTCGCCTGATGGCGCTTACATCGCGACTGGTGGCGAGGGAACGCTCGTTCGCGTTTGGGACGAGCATGGTAGGCACGTACGCGACCTATCCGGCTTTGGAGCGCTGGCTGTCGATGTCTCTTGGAGCCCGGACGGCAAGCGGCTCGTCTCGGGGTCGAACGACGGGACGGCGCGCGTATGGAACGTCGCAGACGGAAGGCCCTTGCACACTCTGCGCATGGCGACGGGGCAAGTCCGTGGCGTGTCGTGGTCTCCTGCGGGCGACCTCATTGCGACAGGGCAGAGGACGAAACTCTATCTGTGGAACGCAGCGGACGGCTCGAAGGCGCACGAAGTGGATGTGCCCCATGGCGCCCACGCTGTCGCCTTCTCCCCTGACGGGGCCCTTTTAGCGACCGGAAACGGAGGCAAGATCGCGCTCATAGGTGCAAAGTCGGGTTCAACTGTTAGGACGCTCGAAGGTGCCTACGCCACCACCGCAGAGATCGCCTGGAGCCCTGACGGAAGGACGCTCGCCGCGAGCAGCGACACCGGCGAGATCGGTATGTGGGACGTCGCGACCGGCGCGAAGGTCAGAGCGATCAAGGACATGACCCTCGGCGTTTGGGGTCTTGCGTTTTCTCCCGACGGCAAGAGGCTGGCCGCGACGGGGTACGACTTCACGGTGCGGCTGTTCGACTCAGCGACAGGGATGCAGACGTTCATGGTGCGGGACCTGCCGGCGATCGGCTTTGACGTCCAGTGGCACCCGGACGGCAAGAGGCTGATCCATTCCGACACGGACGGCCGGGTCACGGTATACGACGCTCGTCCTCTGCGCGAGCGCTTCCTCGGGCCATAATCGAGTACGAATGGCGCTCAACTACTTGACCGTGCAGGACATGCTGTTCCTTAACCTGCAAACCACCAAGTCGCCGCAGCCCTTCGACTACGCGCTGTTAGAGGAGGCGACGTTCTACCAGTACGGATCGGGCACGAGCACGGACATCGTGGGTCAAGCGGCGCGGTTTCTCACAGGGTTCGTGCGAAAGGCGCCGTTCTCGAGGGGCAACGCCGCGTGCGCCTTCGCCGGCACCCTGGCCTTCTTGGAGGCGAACGGAAAGACCCTTCGCTTGAATGACGAGGACGCTGCCGTCTGGATGCAGGCTGTTTTGTCCGAGCCCTCCGAAGCGCGCCAGGCGATCGAAGCGCGCCTCTTGGAATATGAAACTGAGGAAGCCTACGGCGTCCCCGACTTCCACGAGATCTGTCTTGCGATCCTCAAGCGCTTTCCGGCGACGGTCTCGGCTCTGGTCGAAACGGACTCTGCCATTGCCGCAAGCTAGGCAGCAGTGTGGAAAACCCGGCAATTATCCTTGCATGACTTTATAGCCGCGCTCCCAGACCCGTTCGTATACTAGAGCCTACAGTGGCTGGAGAGGGAAAGACGGGTTTCTTGGGCTGGGTGACCCTGGCGGTGGCGTTGCTGACTTGCGGCAGCGTGATGTACGCACTTGCCCAGACGCCGAAGACGGTGAGCTCGAGAGAGTTGCTCGATCGTCGGTTGGAACTTGACCCAGCGATTGGACGCAAGGTCGATCTCGGCAACCATAAGGGCAAGAGGGTGGTCGTCGCGATGGGCGATTGCGCGAGTTGCTCGATCCACAACTCGAACTTTGAAGACTTGCGCGTGTTGGGCGAGGCAAACATCGTCGGTGTGTACAAGGCGGGCGCAGACGTCTCGAACGTGACCGGGAAGTCGGACTGGATCGCTCTCGCGCTCGACGACGCCGAGTTGCACTCGCGTTTGAACGCGTTCTTCTTCCCGCGCTGTTACGCTTTCGACGCGTTCGGCGCGCTCGTCGCAGTGCAGAAACCGGACGAGACCCTGAAAGACTTTGCATCGCGGATTGGGGGGATGAAGTGAGGCGCGGATTCACCTTGCTCGAGGTGCTCACGGCGATCGCGATCATCGCCATCGTCGCTGCGATCGCGTTTCCGGTGATAGCCAAGGCAAAGGACTCGGCATTCAAAGCGAAGTCGGTCAGCAACATGAGGCAGGTGCATCTTGCGCTCGAGATCTACTCGCAGGAGCACAATGGCTCGACAGAGGGGACGATGGAAGCGATGGGCCTGCCGCCCTGGCCGTCGACCGAGTTCCTCGGCAACACCGTGAAGGACATGTATCCGCCGATGAGGCCGAGCGAGGCTTGGCACTCCTACATGTACATGCCAATTCCGAGCGGCGACGATCGGCGCACACCGACTTGGGAGGAGTACACGACGCAGGTCGGTCCTGCGGCCATCGTGATCTGCGACCCGTTTTTCAATCCTAGGAGCACGGACGACTATCCGGAGTACTGGAAAGATCCGTTTGTGCAGAAGTTCGTTATGGGGATTACCGTTTCGGGCTCTTTAGTCAAACGCACTCGCGCAGGGTATCTGACCCTGGGCTGGTGGATGGACTGAAGGCCATGTTTGTTTGGAGGGACCATGAAAGCAAAGAGAATATCGTTGTTGATCGGCCTTGGGCTTGCGCTCTCGGCGACCGTTTCTTGGGCTGTTGACTGCGTCAACGACCCCGTTCCGTGCGAGGGCCCCGAGGTGCTAAACGGATGGGGTTGCAGCACGGGCTGTCCGCCGAGCAACCCCAACGTGGGTTGTTGCTTGTACGAAGAGTTCCGCGTCAACTGTGACGAGGGCCCGGACCAGTTCTATCGCAAGAGGACTTGCTTTGCAGCGTCCAACTGCGGCCCGATCGTGATTCCGAAGAAACTGCAGTGCACGCACCTTTAAGGCGACTCTGGCCCTACGCGACCGGCATCGCAATCATTGCGATGTCGGTCGGGTACTGGTTCCACATGCAGGGCACTCCCCAGTACGTGGCGATGCGGGGTGCGCGCGCGTTGTTCGAAGATCCCGGGATGGCGGAGGGCATGCCTTGGCAGACCGACGAGTTTCGGGCGATCAAATTGGACGAAGCCAAGGCTTTGAACGCCCTGCAAATCGTTCACTCTGAGTTCCTGCAGGGAGCCCAGATCGTGGACGGTGGTGAGTTCCACAAGGTCACTGGAAAGGACGCTTACTTTGTGCGCGTGGCGACACCTGAGGGTGCGATAGTCGAAGTGCCCTTGACCGTCATCGACCAGGACGGCAAGGGTGTGATGCAGTTCGGCGATTTGATCGTGACGGCTCGGCTCTACTATTACGAAGCGCACAAGGCGAGGGGCGGCGACCCTGCCGACAAGTCGGTGCTCAACGCGATCAGCAACCGACTGGTCGAACTTGGGATTCCAGGCTACTTCAACATCGCTTTTAACGAACTTGAGCCTTGGAAGAGTTACGAGCCGGCGAAGACCCCGACGGTCGCATCGAACTGAGGAAATGGAGCGGGTGACCGGGATCGAACCGGCGACATTCAGCTTGGGAAGCTGACGTTCTACCGCTGAACTACACCCGCTCTCGGCCCTATTCTGGCACACCGAAGAGGCGGCGGTAGACTCGGTTCAAGCCATGGAAACCGGGGAAGGTCGCGCTGAGATCATCCACGGCGACAACCTGCCAGTCCTTCGGTCGATGCCAGACCGCTCGTTCGGGCTCATTTATATCGACCCTCCCTTCAACACGGGTCGAAACCAGACGCGCCCGCGACTGCGCACCGTGGCCGATGATGCGGGCGACCGGTCCGGCTTCCAAGGCAAGCGATATCGGACCGAGGTCATCGGGTCGGCGTCCTTCGGAGACACGTTTGACGATTATCTCGGCTTCCTGGAGCCGCGCTTGGTCGAGACCCGTCGCGTATTGGCCAAGGACGGATCGTTCTTCCTGCACGTCGACTACCGCGAAGTCCATTACTGCAAAGTGCTGCTCGATTCGATCTTTGGGCGCGAGTGCTTTATGAACGAGATCGTTTGGGCGTATGACTATGGCGGTCGATCACGCAAGAGATGGCCAGCGAAGCACGACAACATCCTCTGGTATGTGGCCGATCCCACGAACTACGTGTTCAATTACGACGAGATGGACCGCATTCCTTATATGGCGCCTGGCCTAGTTACTCCGGAGAAGGCGGAGAGAGGCAAGACACCGACGGACGTGTGGTGGCACACGATTGTCTCGCCGACAGGGCGCGAGAAGACGGGTTGGCCGACACAAAAACCGCTGGGCGTTCTCGAGCGGATCGTCAAGGTCCATTCTCGACCGGGCGATCGCGTGCTCGACTTCTTCGCCGGGAGTGGGACGACCGGAGTCGCCGCACTGAGGAACGGCCGGTCGTGCGTGTTGATCGACAGTGATCCGGCGGCCTGCGAAATCATGCGCGGGCGATTGGCGGGCGAGGTCGGACTCAGTCCAGCGACATGACTTCGATCTTGCGGAACTCGATCGGGTGAGACTCGCTCTGAAGCGAGATTGTGCCGCCCTTGATCATGAGGTTGTCGCCTTTGATGAGGCGCTTCGCGTCGGCGTCGGTGGGGTCGTACTGCGGGGCGTCGTACTCGAGAACCAACTTGCCGTTGATGTAGTGCCGGACATGGCCCTTGTTGACTTCTATCTCAGCCTGCACCCAGACGTCCCCCGCGATGTTGGCGGATGTGGAATTCGTGCAGTGCTGCGTGTGGAGTTTTCCACCCATTTCCACATTGGTGCCAGGCGTGCAGAGATTGCCGGTCGACCGCTTGCCTGAGTCGTCTCCGCCGAGGAACTGGACCTCGATTGAAACCGGGAAACTCTGGTCTTTGCCCATCGAGGCGGCGGGCTGCCCGTGGACCATCACGCCGCTGTTGCGCCAGGCCCAACCGGGGCCGCCCTTGACCTGGTCGCCGATGAATCTGTACTCGAGGCGCAGGCGGTAGTTACTGAACTCGGTCTTGTAGAACAGGTGGCCGAAGCGGTCGCGGTATTCGCCGTCGTACTTGTCGTAGCGGACCACGATCTTGCCGTCTTCGACGCGGAACGTGTCGTAGGGGTCTTTGCCGAGGTCTTGTCCGACGATCTTGGGAGTCCATCCGTCGAGCGACTTGCCGTCGAAAAGGCTGACCCACTTCTCTTGTGGCGAGGCCGCAAGGACCAGGGCTGTCGCGGCGAGGCTGAGAAGGGCGGTCGGGACGAGGGGGCGGTGTAACATCGCTGCTCAAAGCGCGGACGAGTCCGCGCACTCCCAAAGGAACTTGGAGCGGGAGACGGGAATCGAACCCGCATAGCCAGCTTGGAAGGCTGGAGCTTTACCACTAAGCTACTCCCGCGTCGGTGCACGGGCATTTTACCGCCGTCGGGGGCGTTGAATAGGCTCTGGTAACCTCCATGGCCGTGGTCGAGAAGGGCATCGTTTTGGCGGGCGGGTCTGGCACCCGGCTCTATCCGGTCACATTGGCGACGAGCAAGCAACTCGCACCGATCTACAACAAGCCGATGGTGTACTACCCGTTGAGCGTGCTCATGCTCGCGGGGATCCGGGAGGTCGTGATGGTCACGACCCCGCACGAACAGCAGGCGTTCCAAAGCCTTTTGGGGGACGGTTCGCAATGGGGGATGACGCTGCACTATGAGGTGCAGCCCAAGCCCGAGGGCCTGGCGCAAGCGTTCCTCGTCGCGGAGCGACACATCGAGGGCAAGAAGTGTGCGCTAGTGTTGGGAGACAACATCTTTTATGGCCGCGGATTGAGCGGGATGCTTCGCGACGCGGCCTCGTTGGACGAAGGGGCGGTGGTGTTCGCGTACCCGGTCGAGAACCCCTCGGCCTACGGCGTGGTCGAGATGGATTCGGAAGGAAGGGCGGTGACGATCGAGGAGAAGCCCGCGCAGCCCAAGTCTCGGCTCGCAGTCACAGGGCTGTACTTTTACGACACGCAGGTCCTTGAACTCGCGAGGTCGCTCAAGCCTTCGGCGCGCGGCGAGCTCGAGATCACGGACTTGAACCGCAAGTACCTTGAGCAGAACACACTTCGGGTCGAGGTCATGGGCCGCGGTTTCGCGTGGCTGGACACGGGTACGCACCGTTCGATGCTTCAAGCCTCAAACTTCGTCGAGGCCGTCGAGAGCAGGCAAGGGCTGATGATCTCTTGTCCCGAGGAGATCGCGTACCGTCTTGGGTGGATCGACTCGGCCCAAGTCCGACGCCTTGCTGAGCCGATGGCGAAGAACGAGTACGGGCAGTACCTTTTGCGCCTTATCGACGGCTCTTGACCTGGTGTAGAATGTCCATTCATGGCACGCAGCCATCACACTTGACGGTCGCCTCTGACCTCGATTGAACGGGCTCATCGCCCTAGGTGCAGCACGGGAGAGCCGCACCGCAACGAACGGCCAGAAGGCCGTCCCTACGCGTTCGACCTAGATAGACTTTGGGTCCTCTCGCCGCCTGGCCACGCTTTTGGCCGACCGACCTCATGATCCAGCAAGCCAGCACAGAGGGCCGGAGTATCGATCAGGTTCTGATCGACCTCACGGCCGACATGACTGAAGACGCCAAGTTCGGCTTCAGGCGGCTGGTCGTGACCGTCGAGGAGGTCAGCGTCCTCGATCAGAGCGGGGCGAGCGTCCTCCGCGTGCCGTTCGCAGACATTGAGACCTCGCGCAACGAGCCGTTGGTGTCCGGCGGTCGGCTGCTCCTGCGGACGAAGAAGGGCGAAGACATCGTCGCGACTTCTTACTCCTTGACGCACGCGGAACTGTTCTCCGAGGCGGCACGGGGGATTGAGCAGATCGCGAAGGGCCAAGACCTCTCGATCAACCTGAAGCGGGAAAAGACGCGCTGCGACCAGTGCGGCCGCTTGCTGCCGGAGAAGGACGGTGTGTGCCCTTACTGCGTCAACAGGGGTCGCACATTCTTGCGGGTCGCGAAGTACCTCGCTCCGTACCGCACGAAGGTGGTGCTGCTCGTTGCGATCTCGATCGTGGCGACGGGCATGAACCTGGTTCCGCCCCAGTTGCAGAAACTGATCGTCGACGGGTTGACGGCAAAGTCGATCGATGGAGGCGCGCTGCTCGGTTTCGTCGGCATTTGGCTGTTGGTCGCGACGGTAGCTGTGGGACTGCAGGTCTTCAGCAACCGCCTGATGACGTTCCTGGGCTCGAGCATTGCGGCAGACTTGCGCGCGGCGACTTTCCACACGGTGCAACGCTTGCAGGTCGCGTACTTCGACAAGAAGCCTGTCGGCTCGATCGCGAGCCGCATCACGCAGGACACCGACAGGATCTGGATGTTCTTGGTGGACGGCATGCCGTTCTTGGTGACAAACGGACTCGTTTTGATCGGCGTGCTCGTGTTCTTGTTCCAGTTGGACGCGCTGCTAGCGGCGGCGATCATGGCGCCGCTGCCTGTCATGGCGCTGATCAGCGTCGCTTTCTGGAGGCCGCTGTCGAACATGTTCCACAAGGTCTCGCAGAAGTGGGCGCGGATCTATATGCACATCAATGAGGCGGTGAGCGGGATCCGCGTGGTCAAGGCATTCGTTCGAGAGGGACACGAGTACGACCGCTTCCAGCAACGGAACCTCGATTGCCTGCGCGCGGCCGTCGCCGCAGACCAGCGGTGGTACACGATCCTCGGTGCGATGTCGATGTGCGTGTCTCTAGGCACGCTCATCAACTGGGGGCTGGGCGGCTACTTCGTGCTGATCGGTCGCCTGACGCTAGGTGAGTTCGTGATGGCGAACGCGTACCTGTTGATGGTGTACGGGCCGCTGATGTGGTTCGCACAGATCAACAACTGGTTCAGCCGGGCGATGGCGAGCGCAGAGCGCATCTTCGAGATGATGGACATGCCTCGCGACGCCGGTGGGCGCGAGGGCGATAAGCACGCGATCGAAGGAGAGGTGACGTTCGAGAACGTGCGCTTTGGCTATGACAAGTCGAACCCGGTGCTCAAAGGCGTGTCGTTCGTGGCGAAGCCGGGCGAGATGATAGGCCTGGTCGGTCACTCTGGCGCGGGCAAGTCGACGACGATCAACCTCGTCGCGAGGTTCTACGAGCCTGATGCTGGACGCATCCTCATCGACGGGCGCGATTACAAAGAACTCGACCTGCACGACTACCGCAGTCAGATCGGCATCGTGCTTCAGGAGCCGTTCTTGTTCCATGGCACGATCACCGAGAACATCGCTTACGGCAAGCCCGGCGCGTCGTTCGAGGAAGTCATGGCGGCGGCGAAAGCGGCTAACGCGCACGACTTCATCGTGTCCAAGCCTGACGGCTACGACACGATCGTCGGCGAGCGCGGCGCGAAACTGAGCGGCGGTGAGCGTCAGCGTATCTCGATCGCGCGCGCGATCCTGCACGATCCGCGCATCCTGATCCTCGACGAGGCGACGAGCAGCGTGGACGTGGAGACCGAGAAGCAGATCCAGCAAGCGATCTCGCACCTCATCAAGGGCCGCACGACCTTTGCCATCGCGCACCGACTATCGACGCTGCGGAACGCCGACCGGTTGATCGTGCTCGAGCGCGGCGAAGTGAGCGAGATCGGCACGCACGAGGAACTGATGAACAAGAAGGGCACGTTCTACAAACTGGTCGAGACGCAGAGCCAGATCAACGAGATCGTAGGCGTGGGGGTGATCTCGTGACGGCGGTGATACGACCATTTGACGTCGAGCGTGACGCAGCGGATGTCGCTGGGATGTTCACTTGGAACGACGCTTTCACATGGAACGAAGCGGACCTAGTGGCAAACGTTCGGCGATGGCCCGATCACAAGCCGATGTTTCGCGTAGTGGCGGAGGCCGACGGCAAGGCGATCGGTTACGGAAGGGCGTGCCAGGTCGCAGAGAACCCGCGCGACGCGTTTGCGGGCGAACTGATCGTGCTGCCAGACCACCAGCAGCGCGGGATCGGAAGTGCACTCCTTGACGAGTGTGAGCGCTTTGCGCGCGAAGGTGGCGCGAAGTGCCTCACCTTCATGGTCCACGAGAGGTGGCCCTATGCGAAGGTCGCTGCTGGCAAACTCGGCTACGAGCCGCGGACCCTGTACTACCAGTCGATCGTCGATCCGCAAGCGTTCGACCCTGAGCCATTTGTTTCCTTGCTTGACTCGCTCAGCAAGGACGGGTACGAGATCAAACCGCTGATCGATCTGCCACTGAGCGAAGAGACGGATCGCGCGTATTTCAACGCGGTCGATAAGTCGGACACCGACACACCGTTTATGGACTATTTCGGCTGGCCGAACTACGAGGACTATCGCAAGATGGTGATGGGCTCGCAGTGGTTCGATCGCAACGGCGTTTTCGTCGCCTTGTTCGAGGGCGAGGTTGTCGGCGCGTCGACCGTGAACAAGGGCTCGATCGATTTCAACGGCGAGATGTTCATTGACTACACGGGCGTTGTGCCTGAGCACCGCAACAAGGGCCTCGCAACGGCGATGAAGGCGCGCGCCCTGGAATACGCCAAGCGCGTAGGCGGCACGATGGTGCGCACGGAGAACAACGACGCGAACCCGGCTATGCGCAAGGTGAACAAACGACTCGGGTTCGTCGAGAAGCCGGGAATGTGGATGGTGGTGAAGGACCTGTGAGGCTGTTCTATCACCCTGAAGGAAGGCTCCGTTTGGAGACCGAAGACAAGTGTTGGTTGCAGGTGCGCCCCGCGTGGGCGTCGCCCGTGAAGCATCCTGGCCGCTACCTATGCTTGATGGACGGCAAGGACCGCGAGATCGTCATGCTGAAGAACGGACTCGACGACGTCGACAAGGAGAACCGAGCGATCCTTGAGGCGGAACTCCACCGCCGCTATCTGACTTCGCAGGTCACGCACATCGAGCACGCGCACACGGAGTTTGGATCGACGTACTGGACCGTCGAGACCGAACGCGGACGGCGCGAGTTCGTGACACAGAGTTTGCAGGAGAACGCGCAGTGGCACAGCCCGACGCACTTGATGCTGGTCGATGTGGACGGGAACCGGTTCGAAATCCGCGATACGACCGCGTTGGACGCGGAGAGCCGAAGCGTGCTGTCGAAGATCGTGTAGAACCTGGAGCCCTTGACGAGAATCGGACTCGTGACCTCTTCTTTACCAAAGAAGTGCTCTACCACTGAGCTACAAGGGCTATGGAGTTATGGTGGGGAGTGCAGGATTCGAACCTACGTAGGCATCAGCCGACAGATTTACAGTCTGTTCCCATTGGCCACTCGGGCAACTCCCCACGCAGGCGGGATTTATACCTCAGATCGGCCTTCTTGGCCTGGCTCTTCAGTCCCCTTTCGACGGGGCCTAGAGGACCAGAACATCCACACGATCACGCTCGAACCGACCACGAACCCCGTTCCTGCGGCGACCTGGACGGCTGGGCCTGTGGACTGCACTTTTTCGTAGACGGGAGAGTCGATGCCCGCCTCGCTCTTGTAGACGGCGGCAGAGACGGCGGCGGTGCCAAGCGCGAGCACGGCCGCAAGCCCAAGGCCCGCGATCACGGCTGTCATGATGCAGAACACGGTTCGCATCGCGGCCCCAGTGTAGTCCGGAACGGGGGCGAGAACGCGGGACGCGGGGCGTAGAATAGGCGGAGATGCCGAAGACCCTGTTCGACAAGGTGTGGGACGGCCACGTCGTGGGCGAGTTGCCCGGCGGCGGGAGCCTGCTCTACATCGACCGCCACCTGGTGCACGAGGTCACGTCGCCGCAGGCGTTCGACGGTCTGCGCGAGTACGGACGCAAAGTGCGACGGCCCGACTTGACGTTCGCGACCGTCGACCATAACGTGCCGACGGACGGGCGCGAAATCGACGAGCAGTCGGTCCCGGGGCAGCAGTTGGCGGCGCTTGCGCGGAACACAAAGGAGTTCGGCGTTCCTTTGTTCGGTTATCACGATGCCCGGCAGGGCATCGTGCACGTCATCGGGCCGCAACTGGGCATCACGCTTCCAGGATTGACGATCGTGTGCGGCGACAGCCACACCTCGACGCACGGAGCGTTCGGTGCGCTCGCATTCGGGATTGGAACGACGGAGGTCGAGCACGTGTTGGCGACACAGACTCTGCGCTCGCCGAAGAAGCCGAAGAGCCTCGGTATCGAGTGCACAGGCACGTTCGGCAAAGGAGTCGTGGCGAAGGACATGATCCTCGCGATCATCCGCAAGTTGTCGGCGGGCGGAGGCACGGGCTACGTGGTCGAGTACAAGGGTGAGGCCGTTCGCGGGCTGGACATGAGCGGGCGGATGACCGTGTGCAACATGTCGATCGAGATGGGAGCGCGCGCAGGCATGATCGCGCCGGACGACACGACGTTCGAGTTCATTGCGGCCGAGGACAGGCCGTTTGCTCCGAAAGGGAAGGCGTTCGATGAGATGGTGTCGCACGCGAGGTCGCTGCAGTCCGATGCGGGCGCAAAATACGACCGCGAGGAATCGCTCGATGTGACGAACCTCGTGCCGCAAGTCTCGTGGGGCACGAACCCGGGCTTGACGACCGACATCACGGGCACTGTGCCGGAACCGAAGGACAAGACCGAGGAGCGTGCACAGATGTACATGGGCCTCAAGCCGGGAACGGCCATGAGGGACTTGAAGATCGACACCGTCTTCATCGGCTCCTGTACGAACTCGCGGATCCAAGATTTGCGGCTCGCAGCCTCCGTTGTCAAGGGGAAGAAGGTCGCGGAGGGCGTAAGAGCGATGGTGGTGCCCGGTTCGGCGGCCGTTAAAGCGCTCGCCGAGCAGGAGGGGCTCGACAAGGTGTTCCAGGAGGCGGGGTTCGAGTGGCACCACAGCGGCTGCTCCATGTGCCTAGGCATGAACGGGGACATCATGCGGCCACAGCAGCGGTCGGCCAGTACGTCGAACCGACCGTACGAGGGGCGGCAGGGCCCAGGTTCAAGGACGCACTTGGTGAGCCCGCTGACGGCGGCGGCCACAGCCCTGACGGGACACTTGACCGACCCGAGGCCCTACCTAGACTGACCACGCGGGCGGGTATCCTAGCGGCTCATTCTTGAACCTAGGATCAGTCGGAGATGAAGCGAACGTTCCAACCCAACAACCGGAAGCGAAACAAGACCCACGGCTTCCGGGTCAGGATGCGCACCACGGACGGTCAAAACGTCCTGAAGCGCCGCCGCGCCAAGGGGCGCAAGCGACTGGCCGCCTAAGGGGGCCAGGCCGCCCCCGCTTTGAGGAGGTCTATTCGACCGGAAAGCGGGCCAGCGGCGAGTGCTACCGCCTTCACGCTTTGCCGGGCACCGGGCTCGTTGGAATCGCGACTTCCCGCCGGATCGGCAACACTCCCCGAAGGAACAGGCAGCGCAGGCGGACGGCCGAGGCGATAAGAGGCCAAGACTGGGCCGGGCTCGATTGGGCGGTGACGGTAAAACCCTCCGCTCAGGAAAGGAGCCTGGAGGAACTGAGAGAAGAATTGAGGATTCTGGTTGCGGAGATCAGGGCGCGATGGGCAAATGGATCGGAGTCCGACTGATCCGGCTCTACCAGAGGTCGACGCGATGGAAGCCGAGGGTATGCCGATTCACACCGTCCTGTTCGCAGTACACGCTAGAGGCAATCGAGAAGTACGGGCTCATGAAGGGCTCGTGGCTGGGCGCGAAGCGGATCTTAAGGTGCAACCCGTTCAACCCCGGAGGACACGACCCCGTACCATGACCCGAGGAAAGACCTCACGATGAAGCAACAGCGGCCGGCGCCCAACCCGATCTTGACCGTCCTGCTTTGGGGCGCGTTCTTCTTCTTGGGTTACCAACTGTTCTTCGCGAACAAGGTCAAGACCGATGACCCGCGGACGGCGGAAAAGGTCTATGAGAGCATCGTCGAACTGAACAAGCAGGGCAACGACGGAGCGTTGACGCCCGAAGTCCAAATCTATCTCCTGAAGCTGGACGCGGACAAGAAGGCTGGGCGGCTGTCCGCCGAGGAATTCGAGAAGAAGGCGTTTGCCGTCGAGGTCATCAAGATCCACACGGCGTACAACAACGCGCTTCGGAACAACAACCAAGGCAAGTTGACGAACGTCTTCCAGCAGTCGTTCCAGAAGTTGCACGACCAGTACTCCAAGTCGGCGCTGTGGAACCAGGAGGTCGCAGTCGCAGCGATCGATGGCAAGACTGGCACGTCGGTCACCGCGGCCCAACTTTATCCTCTCGTCGTCGCCGATCTGAGCGAGTTGAACAAGACGGCGAAGGTGCTCGGCTACATTCCCGGCTACCACATGATGGAGTGGCTGGTGAACCTGACGGGAGCGAACCCGCAGTTCAGTTACTGGTTTGCGGCCCTGCTTCTCGCGGTCCTCGTCCGCCTCGCCGTGTATCCGCTGGCTCAGAAGCAGTACAAGTGGGGCAAGCGCATGTCGCAACTCGCGCCCTACATCAAGGAGATCCAAGAGAAGTTCAAGGACAAGAAGACCGGGCAGATCACCGACCAGCAGGCGATGACGATGGAGACGATGGCGCTGTACAAGAAGTACGGCTTCAACCCGTTCGCCGGATGTCTGCCGTTGCTCATCCAGTTGCCGTTGTTCTTGATCATTTACAACTGCATGCTGCTGTACAAGTTCGAGTTCACCAAGGGCTACTTCCTCTGGGTGCAGCCGAACGCAGGGACCTTCCTCGGGATTCCTCTCGCTCCGAACCTCGGCGAGAAGGACTACATCCTGATCGTCATCTACGGCATCTCGATGATCGTGACGACGCTCTTGACGCCCGTGAGCGACCCCTCGAACATCAAACAGCAGCGACTGATCGGACTGGGCATGGCGGTGATGATCTCGGTCGTGATGTTCATCTGGCCGTTGCCGTCTGCGTTCGTGGTGTACTGGATCTTTACGAACATCCTGGCGACGGCGCAGTCGCTCTACGTGTACCGGATGCCTGTGGAGCCCTTGACCCCGGTGCAGACCACGGCGGGCGGAGCGATCCCGACGACGGGGAAGGACTTGAACGGGAAGGTCACGGACGTCGATCCGGGGTTCTTTGGAAAGACCGGCAAAGGCTCTTCGAAAAAGAAGAAGAAGCGCTGACCGGCGAAAAACGAGTTTGGTAGGTCACTGAAATGAATACGTTGGAGATCACCGCAACGACGGTCGAACAAGCCGTCTCTGAGGCCGCTAAGAAGTTGGGTGTGGAGAGCGCCGACCTCGACGTCCAAGTCCTGGAGGAGACTCAAGGTCTCTTCGGCAAGGGCAAAGTCCGCGTGAAGGTCACCGTCAAGGAGAAAGCCGTTACGAAGGCTGTCGTCGAGCCAGTCTCGGCGCCAGAGCCTCCCGCCGCGGTTGCCCCCGAGCCGGAGCAAGAACCGAAGCCGGAGCCAGAGTCGAAGCGAGAAAGGAAGCCTGAGCGCGCGCCACGACAACCGAAGGTCGAAAAACCGGAGAAGGCAGAGGCCAAGGAAGAAGTCGAGGCCAAGGAAGAAGAGGAAGTCGTCGCAACCCAAGAGGACGCGGACAACCTCAAGGGCGTTCTCGACGAGTTGCTCGACCTCGCAGGGCTAGAAGCGCACGTCGAAGTGAACGAGATCCACGGCCGGTACGTGAACATGACCCTCGACGGTCGCGATGTGAGTTATCTCGTCGGCCGACGCGGAGAGGTCATCAACGCGCTGCAGTACCTGACCAACGTCATCTCAACGAGAAAGATGCGAACCGGCGTGCGCGTCGTGCTCGAAGGCAACGACTACCGCAAGAAGAGGCAGGACGTGCTTACGAAACTGGCGACGCAGATCGCCGAAGAAGTCGCCAAGCGCGGAGAAGAGGCCGTCCTCGACGCGCTTCCCGCGTTCGAGCGCCGCGTCGTGCACAAGGCCCTCAGCGAGTTCCCCGGCATCGTGACGTACAGCGAAGGCGAGGAACCCAATCGACGCGTCGTGATCGCCCCTGCGGAGGCGTAGTTGCGCAAGCCGCGGGCGCTGCGACCTGGTGACCATGTGCGGGTCGTGTCGCCCGCGTCCCCGCTCACGCCAGACAGAATCGAAGACGGGATCGCTCTGCTCGAGAGCGAGGGCTATCGTGTCACGCTCGGCCAGCACGTCTTCGACCAAGACGGCTATCTTGCCGGAGAGGACGAGGCGCGCGCCGACGACCTTACTCGCGCGTTCCTCGACCCGGACGTCGCTGCAGTCGTTTGTTCGCGGGGCGGGTATGGGTGCGCAAGGCTGCTCCCTTACCTTGACTTAGACGCCATGGCTGCGAGCGGCAAGATGCTCTGTGGCTTTAGCGACGTCACGACGCTGCACCTTGCCCTGAACCGGCGTGGGCTCGTAACGATGCACACACCGATGCTCGTGACGCTCAGTGTCGAAAGAGAGCCCTGGGTCATCGAGTCGTTCACAAACCTCCTCAAAGGAGACGCGTCCACGCCGATCGGAGCGAAGCGGGCGACGACGTTGGTCGGAGGGACGGCAGAGGCCACGCTCACGGGCGGTTGTATGTGCCTGCTTGCCGACAGCCTGGCGACGCCGGACTCGCTCGACGCAAGCGGGAAGATCCTCCTGCTCGAAGACGTCGACGAGCCGCCACACCGCGTCGATGCGATCTTGACCCACTTCCTCAATGCTGGTGTCCTCCAAAGCGCGTTAGGAATCGTGATCGGAGAGATGACCAACACGGACGAGAAGACAGACGCAAAGATCGGCGCGTGGCCTTGGAGGAGGATCGTCGAAGACCGTGTCAAGCCACTCGGTATCCCGACCGTGTTCGACTTTCCAGTGGGCCACATGAAGACGATGCTGAGTCTGCCGCTCGGCGTGAGCGCCCGGCTCGACGCGGACGCTGGTACGCTGACTGTGACCGAAAACCCATGCTGCTGACCGCCCTCATCCTCGCTTGCCAAGAAAAGCCTGCGGCAACACAGGTCTGGGAGAAGTTGCTCGCACCAGGCGTGACGTACAGGATGGAATTCGACCCGAACGTTCCCCTCTTGATACACACTGTGAGAGTCACGCCCCAAGCCGACGGTCTGCTTGTAACGGGAGAACTTGGCGCGGGAAGGACTTTCGACGTCGACAGCCCGCTCAACGGGCGCGAAGCGGTCGCAAACACAGCCAGGCGCACAGGCTCTCTCGTGGCGATAAACGCCGACTTCTTTCCATTCACGGGAGACCCGCTTGGAGCCATGGTGCGGGCGGGCGAACTGCTGAGCGCGCCGTACAAAGGTCGCGCCGCGTTCGCTTGGGGGGCGGGATACGCTCAAGCCGTCTACCTCGACTTCAATGCGACGATGCGGTTTGAGAACGCGGTCATCGAGGTCAAGGGCCTTAACCAGGAGTGCGGAGACGACATGGTCGTCATGCAGACGCCTGCCGCCGGAGCCGCGACTTCGGCGAAGCCAGCGACCCACGCGATCGTACAGTTCGACGCGACGATCGCACCCGCTGGCTTGTACAAGGCCAGGGTCTTGCGCGTCGTGCGCGACGCCACGAAAGTCGCCCTCGCGCCTGGAGAAGGCGCACTGAGTTTCAGCGGGCAGTTCCAGCAACAACTGCAGTTTCTCAGCGCAGGCGACGAGTTCGATGTGCGCGTGACTTGCACAGGGGCCGACTGGGCCAAGGCGACGAACGTTATCGGTGGCGGCCCGTTCCTCGTCAAAGACGGAAAGCCGTTCGTTCCCTATCAAGCCGAAGGGTTCACTGACGGCTTCGCGAAGAACAAACACCCGCGCACGGCGATCGGCCGGTCACGAAACGGCGACATTTGGATCGTCGTGGTCGACGGGCGGCAGACAGCAAGCGCTGGGATGGCACTTACGGATCTTGCGGACTACTTTGTAAAACTCGGCTGTTACGAAGCGATCAATCTCGATGGAGGCGGCAGCACGACCCTAAACTTGGCGGGCTTGACGGTCAACCGACCAAGCGAGGGAAGCGAGAGGCCCGTCGCCAACGCCTTGCTCGTCTTCAGCGGTTCAAGCGCGCCGCCTTCACCGCCAGAAAACGGCATTGAGCCGGTGATCGCAGGGCCGGCCACCCTCAAGGCTGGCGAACAGGCGCGGTACCGCATGGTCGATCCGAGCGGCGCGGACCTGCCTTCTTCGGAAGTCCTCTGGAGCGCCCAAGGGGCAGGTTGGATCGATCAGTCCGGCAGGGTCACGGCTACCGCTGAGGGCACGGTCAGGATCAAGGCGACCAGCAAAGGCCTCGTCGCGAGCCTTAGCGTCGAGGTCTCCAAGGGCTAGCGGTCCCATCGCCGCGCTATTGCGAAACGAAACAATCCCCGGGCCGGTATTCTGACTGGTCAGTCCAGCCCCTGTGGGCGGAGCACACTCTTATGTTATCGACAGTCATTGCCTTGGCCGTCCTCCAGTCGCCCGGAATGGACGTCAGCCTGATGCGCTACCCCGACGTCTCCGGCGACAAGATCGTTTTCACTTACTCTTCGGACCTTTGGGTCGTCGCGGCCAACGGCGGAATGGCCAGGCGGCTCACAAGCCACCCCGGCCTCGAGTACCGCGCTAAGTTCTCACCCGATGGAAAGTGGATCGCGTTCTCGGGCCAATACGACGGCGACACGGACGTGTACGTCGTGCCGAGCGAGGGCGGCGAGCCGAAACGGTTGACCTACAACCCTGGCAGCGACCTCGTTGCTGAGTGGACTCCTGACGGACGCATCTCGTTCGTCTCCGTCCGTGAGCAGACTCGCCCGGGCCCGACTGGGCTTTGGTTCGTCAGCCCCAACGGCGGCATTCCGCAGAAGTCGGACGTCCACGAGGCTTTCGACGTCACGTTTTCGGGTGACGGGCGCACGCTCGCCTACAACCGCGTGAACTCGCACCAGTTCAACTGGAGGCGCTACCGCGGCGGCACGCAAGGCAAGATCAGTTTCTGGGACTTCACCAGCAAGCAGTACTCCGAGATGCCCTCGGGCCGGGAGCAGAACTACTTCCCGATGTGGATCGGCGACTCGGTGTACTACATCAGCGACGCCAACCAAGGGACGCTCAACCTTTACAAGTTCGATCCTCGATCGAAGGCGAAGACCCAGATCACGCGGTTCTCTGACGCGGACATCCGCTGGCCGAGCACGGACGGCAAGTCGATCGTGTTCGAACGCAATGGCCGTATGTACAGCCTCAACGTCGCGAACAACAACGTGACGGAGGTCAAGACGCAGGTCGTCAGCGACCAGTTGAAGCGACGACCCTACTTCAGGAACGTCGCGCAGTGGATCGACGGTGCGTCGCTCTCGCCGAGCGCGGCACGCATCGCGTTCACGGCCCGTGGCGACTTGTACTCGGTCCCAGCCACGAGCGGCGAGACGCGAAACTTGTCCAACACTCAAGGCGCACGAGAGGAACTGCCCGCTTGGTCGCCCGATGGCCAAGAGATCGCCTTCGTGAGCGACAAGACCGGCGAGCGGAAGATCTATCGCGTCCCTCAGATGGGCGGCGAGTGGAAGGCCGTCAACACGCCTGACTCGGACAGCATCGCGGTCTTGGGCTATGCGCCAGACGGTAAGAGGCTCTTCTACACGACAGACGACAACGAACTCTACACGGTCGAGATCGAGAGCGGTGCAAGGAAACTCATCTTCCGAGACCCGCAAGGCCTTGGGAGTTTCGACTTCTCCAAGGACGGCAAGTGGATCGCGTACATCAAGTCGCAGCCCAGCCTGTTCGGTGCGGTCCACATCTATGACGTCGAAAAGGACGTCCACCACAAAGTCACGGACGGCTACTACAACGACACGTCGGTGGCGTTCGACCTTAACGGCAAGTACCTCTACTTCGTTTCGGCCCGAACGTTCGGGTTTGCAGGCGACGACTTCGAGATCGGTCTGATGCAGCAGAACACGCAGCGCGTCTATGTGCTTCCGCTCAAAGCCGACATGCCCGACCCGATGGACGAGGACGGCGACGAAGAGCCCGTGAAGGGCGGTGAGCAGGGTGGCGAGCAGAAGGCCGAAGGCCCGGCCATCGACTTCGACGGCCTTGGTCGTCGCGCGATCGCGCTGCCGCTCGGGCCCGGTGCCTACGCGTTCGTGATCGGCGCAAACAACGGCGTGTTCACGTGGACCGAGGGCACGCTGCTGAAGTTCGACTTCAACAGCAAGCAGCCGCAACCGATCGTGAGCGGAGCAAGTTCGTTCGACTTCACTCCCGACCGTTCGAAACTTGCTTACGGCATCGGCCCCAACTGGCACATCTCTCCGGTCCGACCGGGCATCCAGCCTGGCACAGGCCGCGTCGGAACCTCCGACGTAAACATGACGATCGACCCGGTGAAGGAGTGGAAGCAGATCATGCGCGACGCCTGGCGCTACGAGCGTGATAACTTCTACGACAAGGGCATGCTCGGCCTCAATTGGTCGGCGATCGGCGACAAGTACGTCGGCATGGTCGACGCCGCGGGCGACCGAAGCGACGTGAACTACATCATGGGCATGATGATCGGCGAACTGGGCACAGGCCACGCCTATAACGGCGGTGGAGACATGGGCGCCCCGGTCGTCAACCCGAACGTCGGAATGCTCGGCGTCGATTACGGAGTCGTTGGCAACAACGTGGTGCTGAAGAAGGTCTACAAGGGTCTCAACTTCGAGCCAGCGCGCCGCGGCCCGCTCGGGGCTCCGGGCGTCCAAGTCAAGGACGGCGACTACCTCTTGGAGATCGACGGTCAGGCCGTGACGGCCGCGACCGACCCGCACGCGCTGCTGATCGGTAAGGCTGGAAAGAAGGTCAAGATCAAGGTGGCGACCAGCGCGAGCGGTGTCGACGCCAAGACGTTCACCGTCGTTCCTGTCGGAAACGAGCAGCAATTGCGCTACATCGAGTGGGTGGAAGGCAACCGCAAGCGCGTCGAGGAGATGTCCGGCGGCAAGATCGGTTACGTCCACGTGCCCAACACGCAGTTCGAGGGAATCATTGAGTTCACCAAGGGCTACTACGGGCAGTCCGACAAGCAGGCGTTCATCATCGACGAGCGCTACAACGGTGGCGGCTTCATCCCGACGTTCTTCGGCGAGAGGCTGATGCGCAAGGTCGTGACCGGCATCCAGCAGCGGCACGCCGAGAGCGTCTTGTATCCGCCGCAGGCGTGGGACGGCCCGAAGGTCATGTTGATCAACCGCTACGCGGGCTCGGGCGGCGACCACTTCCCATGGCTCTTCAAGCATTTGGGCATCGGGCCGCTGATCGGCAACCGGACATGGGGTGGACTGGTCGGCATCTCTGGCGGACGCAACCTGGTCGACGGTGGCAACGTCACCGCGCCGGAGTTCGCGCTCTACGATCTGCAGACCGGTGAGATCATCGCAGAGAACAAGGGCATCGACCCGGACATCGAGGTGGACGACACACCCGACCTCGTTTCCCAGGGCCGTGACCCCGAACTCGAGGTGGCAGTCAAGCACCTGCTCGACCAACTCGCAAAGAACCCGAAGAAGCCGTACGCCAACCCGAAGTTCCTCACAGGATCGGGCGGCTAGTAGGCTCCTGAATCGATAAAGCGGCCCCAGCAATTCGCTGGGGCCGCTTTTTTGCTGGTTTCTCGCGGAAACGTGCCTGGATTGAGGGGCGGTTCTCCTGAACCTGACCCAGGTACGGAATGGATTAACAAAAGGCTATGTGGGACAAAGGCGAAAGGATCGGCAAGATGCTGGTGAACATGGGTCTGGTAGACGAGACCCAGGTCAAGGAGGCGCTGGCGCTCTCATCGGACAACGGAAAGTCGCTCGGACAGAACATGTTCGAGTTGGGGCACATCACGGACTCCTCGCTGTTGCAGTTGCTCGTCGCCCAAGGAGCCGCCTCGCCCTGGTTTTTGAGCAAGACGCCCGCTGAGGCGCGCGTCATGCGGCTGCTCTCGCCCTCCGTCATGCGCGAACACATGATCGTTCCGATCATCCGCATGGGCGACCTCCTGCTGTTGGCTGTAGCCGACCCGAAAGACCACACAGCGACCGACCGGGCGAGGGCCTTGACTGGCCTGCGCGTCGAGACGGTCGAGGCCGAGCCGGAGCGCATCAAGGAGGTCATTGAGACCATCCTCAACGAAGAGCGCGCGAAGAACCCGTCGAAGGACGCCGAGCACGTCGCTCCGCCCGCCGAGCCGGTCGCCGAAGCCCCCGCCCCGGTCGAGTCCGCCGAGCCGGAGCCGGTTGCCGCCGCTCCTGCGCCGGTCGAGCCTGCTCCCATCAAGTTTGAGAAGTCCGAACTGGGCGAAAAGCCTGTTGTGCCAGCGGCGCCCGCGCCTCCTCGCCTGACAGTGGACGCCGTCGTCGTTTCGGCAGACGATACGGCTCCGGTCGCCGGGCTCGTAGACCAGATCATCGCCGACTCGGTGCGTCGCAACGCCTCGGAGATCCTCGTCGAGTCTACGGCCGAAGGTATGTCCGTGCGCTATCGCGTCGATGGGCGACTTCGGTCGATCGGCGACATTCCGAAGAGCCTTGCTCCGCTCGTCGAGGCCCGACTTAGACTGATGGCCTCGCTCGACATCATCGCGAGCGGTGCGCCGCAGTCGGGGACAGTCCGCTATCAGATGTCGAGTCGGGCCGTCGAGTTCGACACGTGGACGACGCCGACAGTGCACGGTGCGCGGTTCATCATGCGGGCGCGCAATGCGTCGACCGTCGGTCGAAGACTAGAAGACACGGGCATCGCGAAGGGCGACCTCGAGAACTTGCGAGCCGCGATGGAGAGCAACGAAGGGCTTCTCTTGGTCGTCGGCCCGTCGCCGGAAGAGCGAAACTCATCGCTCTATTCGCTGGTCGTCGACATCGCTTCGCCAGCGCGAGAGATTGTGACCTGTGAGGACGTCCCCGGTGTGCCGATCAGCGGCGTGAGCCACAGCAAGTTTCTGCACCGCCACGAGCGATCGCGGCCCGACCATCTCGCGCTGCTTTTGCGACAGTCGAGCGACGCTGTGATGATCGACCTCATGAGCGACGAGCGCACAGCGGCGATGGCCGTCCGCGCCGCGCTGAGTGGAAGGATCGTGTTCTCTGGCCTTGAGGGCAAGAGCGCGCTCTCGGCAGTGACTCGGCTCACCGACCTTGGTATTGACCCCTATCTTGCCGCGACCGCCCTGAGCGGCGTGCTCGCGCAAAGGCAGGTCCGGGCCTTGTGTCCGTCTTGTCGCAAGCAGGAAGGCAAGGTTTGGAAGTCCGTCGGCTGCGGCGACTGCGAAGGAACGGGATACAAGGGCACGGTCGACGTGTTCGAGTTCCTGCCGGTGAACAACGACCTTCGTAAGCTGATCGCCGCGAAGGCGCCGATCGCTGAGATCGAGGCGGCGGCCAAGAAGGCAGGCTATCGACCGATGGCCGAGCACGCAGCGACCAAATTGGAGCGGGGCGAGACCGACCAGCGCGAGATCGACAGCACGTTCAAGCGGCCTGTCGCGGACGAGCGCGGAACCCAACAGACGTTCGCGATTCCGGAAATCACGATCGTGAAGCCGGCAGAGCCTGTCAAGGCGGCTGCTCCTTCGAGCCCAGTACCCGACCCGGAGGCCGAAGACTTTATCGAGCAAGTCCGCAAGGAGCGAGAGGCGATGAACGCCTACTTCAGCAAGCAGTCGTACGAGATCGGTGGCGGCGGGTTCGAGAACGCCGCGTAAGACAAGATGCAGTGACGGCCCGCCTTCACTGGGCGGGCCGTTACTGTTTGTGGAGTCGGCCTGTAAGCCGGATTCTGTCTTTGTGTGGCGATCTGTCTTTGCGGCCAACCCGGAGGGTCGCCGGGCCAGGTCGACCCCTCCCTATTAGGCCTCGCTTCCAGCGGGGTTTGCCCAGCCGCCGCGGTTGCCCGCGACGCTGGTGCGCTCTTACCGCACCGTTTCACCCTTGCCCCGACGAATCGGGGCGGTCTGTCTCTGTGGCACTTTCCGTCGGGTCGCCCCGCCCTGTCTTGCGACAGGCGCCGTGCCCTGTGAAGTCCGGACTTTCCTCCCCGATTGCTCAGGGCCGCCACCCGGCCGACTCCGCTGGGGAGTGTATCCGTTCAGGGCAGGAAGAAGGCCCGTTCGGCGGCGGTGGGGATGCGGCAGGTCTCGGACCGTCCCCAGATCTTGTAGCGGTGTTTGGCCACGAGGCCGTATCCCCAGTCGCGGATTGGACGGGGAATCACAGTGAGGAGATAGAGCAGCGATGCAACCCCGCCAAGCCTCCTGCAGATGCGGAAGAACGCGGTCGACTTGCGGTGCAGGCCCACTTCGTCGAGAAGCCAGAACGAGCGGTAGAGCTCCTCTTCGCCCATACCCTGGAACCGTTCGCCTGCCGTGGTCCCCTGCAACGGGGCGAACTTGAAGACGTGTTCCTTGTCCTTGCGCACGATCCAATCGACAGTGCGGTTGCAGAGCCCGCACTGACCGTCGAAGAACACAATGGGAAGATCGGCCATCGCCGCTTTTCCTACGTCAAGCCTTCTCGAGGTCCTGCGCCCGCACGAGCAAGACGTAGTGCGGGGTGAACTTCAGTTCCTCGCTGGTAAGTTGGCCGCGCTGCTCGTTGCTGATCGAGTCCTCGAACTTCTGGCGCATGCGCTTGGTGGCGTCCTTGTGCACGCGCTTGGCGACGTCCGGCAAGGCTTCGAGGTCGATCTTGACCGCGATCTCCTGCTCGCTGTAGTAGTTCTCGATCACACCGGGAAGGCCAGCCATGTGGTCGTAGTAGAAGGTCAGCGCCGCGTCCTCGGGGCTCGCCGGCCGCTTCTTGACCTTGACCTTGTCGCCTTCCTTAAAGCGCGCCATGAGGGCCCCATTTTACCGTCTGTTGGGGCCTGAAACGGGCCAGAGGGCTGCCGGTAGAATCCCCCTATGAGCCCGCGCGAGTTCCGCCTCCGCGACACAATGTCGGGGAAGGTCAGGCCGCTCCAGACCCTCGAGCCCAACCACCTGCGGTTCTACACGTGCGGGCCGACGGTCTACTCGTACGCGCACATCGGCAATTTCCGGTCGTTTCTTTCGGCCGACCTCGTCGTGCGGACGGCGAAGGCTCTGGGTTGGCGGGTGTCATGGGTGGTCAACATCACGGACGTCGGGCACCTCACGCAGGACGACGTCGCCGACGCAGGAGGCGAAGACCGGATGGAGAAGGCGCTTCGCAGCAAGGAGGGCGAGCAGTTTGCGAACGTCTGGGAGCTTGCCGAGTATTACGCCGCCGCCTACATCGAGGACTGGAAGCGGCTCAACTTGACGGAGCCGACGGTCCGACCAAGAGCGACCCAGCATGTCCGAGAGCAGATCCTCTTGACGCAGGACCTGATCAAGAAAGGACACGCGTATGAGACTCCAACGGGCGTCTACTTCGACGTCGACTCGAAACCTGATTATGGGAAGTTGAGCGGCAACACGCGCGACGGGCTGAAAGAGGCCGTGCGCAACGTCGTGCTGGACGAGAACAAACGGCAACAGGCCGACTTTGCTCTTTGGAAGAAGGACGACAAGCACTTGATGCAGTGGTACTCGCCGTGGGGCTGGGGTTTCCCTGGCTGGCACATCGAATGCTCGGCGATGGCGCGCGCCTACTTGGGCGACACGATCGACCTGCACAGCGGTGGAGAGGACAACATGTTCCCGCACCACGAGTGCGAGATCGCGCAAACCGAGTCCGTGACCGGAAAGCCGTTCAGCAACCACTGGATGCACACGCGGTTCTTGCAGGTCGAGGGCGAGAAGATGGCCAAGCGAACGGGCAACTTCTACACTGTGCGCGACCTGATCGAAGAGGGCTTCGACCCGCTTGCCCTTCGGTACGCGCTGATCCAAGTGCCTTATGGCAAGCCACTGAACTTCACGATGCAGTCTCTTCGTGATGCTCAAAAGAACGTGGAACGGCTTCGAGACGCGATCAAGAGGGTCGAAGCAGCGCTAGGGTCTTTGGATGGGGAGGGTGAGCCTTCAGAGCAACTACAGCAGATTTACGACGAGGCGCTGGCTGCGATGTGTGACGACTTGAACACGTCCGTTGCAATCGCCAAGGCGCTAGAAGGTGCGCGACTTGCGACGCGGGCTTCCGATCCCAGTGATCGCGTCTATGCACGGGCGGGCCTCTGGTTCCTCAAGAAGATCAACGCGCTACTAGGGATCGTGTGCAACGACCATGAGGTCTGCGGTGGATCGAGCGAGCCGCAGGAAGAACCTAAGGTCGAAGGACGCGCAGTGAGCGAATGGATCGAGGACCGCGACACGGCCAAACAGTCTCGCGACTACGCCGCCGCAGACTCGATCCGCGAAAAACTGGCCTCTGCCGGAATCGAACTCCGCGACTCGCCGGAAGGCACCACGTGGGTCAAGCGTCCGGCGGGCGTCTAGCCCTTTCGCTCAATCTCCATTGCGGCGACTGCATGCGCAGGATCCACGGCAATTGCAGCGCGGAACGCCTCAAGGGCTTCGTCCTCTCGCCCGGCCCGCCGATATGAGACACCAAGCAGGGCGTACCCGTCTGCATAGCGCGGATTGATCGTTACCGCCTCTCGGAACTCCGCAATCGCCTGCTCGACCTCGTCGAGTTGGAGCAAGACCTGTCCGTGCTTGCACCGCACGTCCGCAAACCGAGGCGCGATGTCGAGGGCACGGCGGTAGGCCTCCGCAGCGTCCTGCCACCGGCCCTTGTGCGCAAACTCGTCGGCCGCCCGCACAATTTCTTCCGGGTCGGTCTTCATGACCGGCACGACAAGTTTGAACGCGTCAATGGCCTCCTTCTTGTTCCCACTCCTCCATTGCTCCATCGCAGAACGATAGGCCTCCGAGTCCAAACGAGGATCGGCGACGATCGCTTCATCAAGTCGGGCAAGGCCGGCGGACTCGTCTCCGTGCTCGATCTTATAGATCGCGTCGTGCAAGATCGCAAAGCCGTAACGGGGATTGAGGTCCAGGGCGAACCGGATCTCGAACATGCGGTCTTCCTCCTTCTTCAGCGCGTGGAACACCTGCGACCGCAAGATGCGGAGATCGGCGAATGCAGGCCTCAGGCTCACGGCATCGTCGAGGAAGTGCAGCGCCTCGACCCATTCGCCTTTCGCGACCGATTCCCGGGCCAACTTGCCGTACGCCCCTGCCATGTAACTTCGAGCCCGTTCTCGGGTCGAGGAGTCCGGATCGCTGGACAGACAGATCTTGAACGCGTCGATGCAGGCCGCATACTCGCCCGCCTGATAGAGGCGAATGCCTTCGTCATAGTGCTCGGACTTACCGAACCCAAACCACTTGCCGACGATGCCCAACATTAGGAATATGCCCCAGAAACCGCTATAAGGGTCAAAACAAAAGGCGTTTTGGCCTTCCCTAGCCGCTTGCCCACCACTCCTTTGGCCGAGTTACAAGACGGCTCGGGGCGGTGAGATGCCGCGCTAGAAGTCCAACACCAGGCCGTCGTACCCGACCTGGATGCCGTGGGGCTCGAAGAACGCAGAGAGTTCGGCGTGAGTGCCCTCGCCGTTGTGGCTGTGGTGGGTCGTGACCACTTTTGTCTTGGTGGTCACCGTGCCCATCCTGCGCAAGCGGTCAACCACGGCGAGGAATTCGTTGGCGTCCAGGTGCCCGTTGTAGGGCGTGGGGTTAAAGCCTTCGCTGCACTCGAGCACCAGGCAGTCCAGTCTGATGCCCTTCAAATAGTCCCAAGTCGTGTCGAACCAGTAGCCGGTGTCCGTGCCATAGAGAAAGACGGACTTGCCGTCGTCGATGATGAAGTTGTGCGAGTCCTCGTCGCGCTTGTGGTTGGCCTCGATAGGCGTAACCTTGTACTCAGCGATCTCGACAGGCTGGAAACTCTTCGTGACGGTCACCTCGAACGGCCAGTCGGGATAGCGCTCGATGACTTGGCGGCACACGTTCGCGTTGGCATAGATCGGGAACCCGAAGAACTCCATCACGTTGAACGGGAACACGGCGTACTGCAGTTCGTCTATCGAGAAATGGTCGTTGTCACTGTGCGTGACGAGCAGCGCGATCCAGTCCCGCGCGTCGTGTCCTTCACGCGCCAACTGGTACCACGTGTCCGGGCCTAAGTCGATCTTCAGCACGTCGTCGACGATCGCCGCACAGCGAGACCGGATGTCCTTTCCCCCTTGCTCCCGCGCATATCGGCTGACTCGCGTCCCGCTGTAAAAGGCGGGGATGCCGTCGGCTGCACCTGTTCCCAAGAGTGTGACGGTCATGGCGTGAAGTCTTTGAGCGACCAGACGACCAGGCCGCTCAGCAGTTTGGGATAGTAGTACGTGCTCTTTTGAGGCATAAAGTCGCCGGCGCTGGCGATGTCGCGCATATCTTGCACGCTTGGCGGATTCATGAGGAACGCCGCGGGCGCACCTTGCTCGACGGCACTGAGGGCCTCTTGTTCGATGCGCGTGTATCCAAAGAAGTCGTGGCCCGTCAGTCCGAGCATCTTTGCGAAGACCACGCCGTGCAGGATGCTGACGTCGAGCCGCTTGAGGTCTCTGCCGCCCGGCCCTTCGATCATCGACGCGAGCACATCAAGGTCTCGCACCTCCGCGACTAGCCCTTGGCCTCCGGGCAGTGCGACCCCGAACGCACGCTTGCCCTCGATCGCCTTCATAAGGCTTGCGTTCGGACAAGGCGTGACGTCGAAGTGTGCGCACAGTTTCGACTCCAGGCCCGCCGCGTCGAGGGGCATCTGCTTGAGAATGCGGTGCGTCGGAAGCAGCACGAGCCCGGGGTCGCTGATCGAGCACAGAGCCATCATCATGAAATCCTCGGCGATCAACCCGTCGCGCTCTCCGAGTTGCTCGCGAAAGGCGAGCGCGGTCTCGTACCTGTGGTGGCCGTCGGCGATCCAGACCTTCTTAGGCGCAATAGCGTCGCAGATCGCGGTGCAGGCCGTGGGATCGTCGATCACTTCGAACACGTGTCGGATACCGTCCTCGGGCGTGACAAAGTCGGCGACGGTGCGGCCAGGCGAGTTCGTCACAAGCGCGTGGACCGATTTGTCGTCGTCTTCGAAGAGCCCGAAAATGCACTCGAGGTGCGAGCGCGTGGCCTCGAGCACGCGCATCCGGTCTTCCTTGTGCTTAGGAAAAGTCTGCTCGTGTGGAAGGACGACGCCCTTGGCATAGGGCTCGACCTTGATCGTGGTGACCAGTTTCGTGCGTGTGTAGGTCGCTCCAGGAATAGAGAACGTCTGGGTGTACCTGTAGAACGCGGGCGCGGGCTCGACCTGCAAGATCGCCTCCCGCCTCCACTCTTCTAGTCTTGCGGCAGACCGCGCGTACTTGACGAACTTGCTGCGATCGTCAGGCTCTTGTTCCGGCAACGTGAGTCGGACGACGTTGTAGGGGCTACGCGCCGCGAAGTCCTCGCGCTGTTCCGGCGAGATCACGTCGTAGGGTGGAGCGACGATTGAGGCGATGTCGCCAGCGGCATCGGTGTATCGCAGACCGCGAAACGGCCGGACGGTCGCCATGGGAGATTGAGGATACACAAGCCCCAAATCGGTCGCCGGTAAACTCAGGAACGTGCCCTCCGATTCACGACTTAAGGCCTACCAAGCCTTGGCCGAAGGTCGCCTCGACGCCTTATTGCCCGATGAGGCGCTCGTGCCCCAAGACCTGCACCGGGCGATGCGGTACTCCGCCCTAGCGCCAGGAAAGCGGTTGAGGCCCGCGCTGTGCATGGCCAGTGCAGAGGCCGTCGGCGGGACCGCGCTCGATGCGCTCGACGCCGGGTGCGCCGCAGAACTGGTCCATTGCTTCTCGCTGATCCATGACGACCTTCCCGCGATCGACGACGACGACCTGAGGCGTGGGCGACCCACTTGCCACGTCGTGTTCGGCGAGGCGATGGCGATCTTGGCCGGCGACGCGCTCTTCGCGCTGGCGTTCCAAGTGGCGAGCGAGATCGATGCGCCGAGCGACCGCGTCCAGGTCGTTGTCAGCACGCTCGCTCGCGCGACAGGCAGTGGAGGGCTCGTGGGCGGCGAAGTCCTCGACATCCTTGCGGAGGGTAGCGAGCCCAATGCGGACCGGCTGCGAGACATCCATCAGCGCAAGACCGGATCGTTGATCGCGGCGAGTTGTGCGATGGGCGGCGTGCTTGCGGGCGCGTCTGCGGGCGACATGTCGGCGCTGAAGAAGTTTGGTGCGCACATCGGTCTCGCGTTCCAAATCGCGGACGACGTGCTAAATGTAACCAGCACAAAAGAAGCGATTGGAAAGGCCGTGGGCAGCGACGGCGAGCGCGGCAAGCAGACCTATCCGGCACTAATGGGCGTCGACAAGGCCGAGCAGGAAGCGAAGAGCCACGCCCAGCACGCCCTCGACGCGATCGAGTCCTTGAGCGGCGACACCGCAGGGCTCGTCGAACTTGCCAACTTCAGCGTCGAGCGAGAGCACTAGGGGTACGATCCGCTCCAAAGAGGGCAGATGCCGAACATCACCGCGCTCCCGGGCCTGCTGATCGCGCTCGCGCTTGCGCCCTTGTGCGGCTTTGCGATCCTGACCCTGATCAAGTGGATGATGGAGAACTTGATCGACGTCGGGCCCGGGTTGGCCGCGATCGTCGCGGTCGTGCTCGTCATGATCGTGACGATCCTCTCGAAGAGCCATGTGGTCGCCGGTGCGGTGATCGTCGTGCTCATCACCTTGATGGTCTTCCTGCCCTATGCGATCGACCAGGCGGCGATGGCCGAGATACGCGGTTCGGACATCGACAAACTCGATCGCTTGCACCAAGAACTAACTCGGAACCCGGAGAACGTCTCGACTTACTTCGCGATCGCCGAGTACGTGCACATGCTCGGTCTCGAGGGCCACGCGGTCGCGATCTCCGAAAAGACGCTCGACAGGCTCTCAACAGTGATGGATCCGATCAAGAACCAGTCGCTGCGCGACGTTTTTCGGAACGAGGAACAGCGGGCGAAGGAATGGCGCAGAAGGTTGAAGGACACCTCAGCGTTCCGTCCCGTCGCCTGTCCCCGGTGCGGCCACAGGAACGAGCCTGGAAATCTGGCCTGCGGAAAGTGCCAAGGGCCGTTCCTCCTCGACCTTGCGCGCAAGATCGACCCGAGGCAGAAGATACGTTCTCGCATGGTCGCTGGCTGGGGCGTGATCGCCGCCGCGTTCACGGGGACGGTGTACTACTGGTTCTACAACGAACAGTCCTCGCGCTGGGTGGTCTTGGGCATCGGCCTGCTGGCGATCGCAGGCGTTCTTACCGGGCTCTTCAGGCACCGCAGGCTTGACGGGCGCTGAGACCGGCCTCTGCAGTCTGCCAAAATAGACCTATATGGCCGGCCATAGCAAGTGGGCGAACATCCGCATCCGCAAAGGCAAGCAGGACGCGATCCGCGGCAAACTCTTTACGAAACTCGCCCGCGAGATCATCGTCGCAGCCCGCCAGGGCGGAGGCGACCCCGCCATGAACGCCAGGCTGCGCGCCGCGATGGACAAGGCCAAGGCCGAGTCGCTGCCTAAAGAGAACATCGAGAGGGCGATCAAGAAGGGCACGGGCGAGATCGAGGGCGAGAACTTCGAGGAGATCACATACGAGGGCATCGGCCCCGGCGGCGTCGCGATCATGATCGACGTGTACTCGGAGAACCGCAACCGCACGGTCGGCGAACTGCGGCACGCCTTGAGCCGAAACGGAGGCAACCTGACCGAGAACGGCAGCGTGTCTTGGCAGTTCAAGGCCGTCGGACAGATCGCGGTCAAGAAGAGCGCCGTCGACGAAGAGACGCTGACGCTCGCGGCCCTCGACTCTGGGGCCGAGGACGTGTCGACCGAGGCCGAGGACGTGTACGTCGTGGAGACGAAGGTCGAGGCCTTGCACCGGTGTGCCGAGGCGCTCAACAAGCAAGGAATCCCGACGGAAGACGTCTCGCTGACGCGCATTGCAACGAACATGGCGAACCCCACGCCGGACGAGATGCGCCAGTTGGTGAGGCTCCTCGACGCACTGGAAGAACTCGACGACGTGAAGGAGACTCAGATCAACGCTGAGATCCCGAGCGAGATCCTACAGGAGGCCTGACGCCACCTGAAGTCGCGCGTTCCCGTCGTCACACTCGCACTGATCGCGGCCAACCTCGCCGTCGCGTTCCTCGTGCCGTTCGGTTCGAGGGTGACGGACCTGGCGTTCAACCCAGCGTCGCCGTCGTTCTTCAATGCGTTGGCGTGCCTTTTCTTGCACGATCCGGAGAACATCCTGCACTTGCTTGGGAACCTGGTGTTCCTTGCCGCCGTCGGTCCGGTCGTCGAGAGCGGGCTTGGGCAGCCGAAGTTCATCCTGGTCTACTTCGTCAGCGGCCTCGCCGGCGTCGCTGCGCACTGGGCCGTATCGGCTTCGAGCGGCGTTTCGACTCCGCTTATCGGCGCGAGCAGCGCGATCGCAGGCTGTGTGGGCTACTGCACGGTCCGATACATGCGGCGACGCGTTCCGCTCGCCCCCAAACTGACGATGACCGTCGGTGCGGTGGCCCTTGTCTGGGCCGTGCTGCAAGGCGTCGGGGCCTTCGTCCGGTTTGGCGATGGCGGTGGTACGTCTTATGTGGCCCACGTCGGCGGGTTCGTGGGTGGGCTGATCCTCGCGTTCGTTTTTCACGCGCAGCACGAGGCGAGCGCGGAAGCGGGGCACGAGCGCATCCAGGAGTTCAGCGGGCGCAGCCCAGCAGCGGTGCTGGCGATTGCCGAGGAACACCTGAAGTCGCATCCCGAGGACACGAGGGCGATGTGGGAGAAGGCGGACGCGCTGCACGCGATGAACGACCACGACCACGAGGCCGGTGTCCTGGTAGCCCTGTCCCACAAGGCGTCTGAGCGGGAGAGTGCGGTCTCGAGGCTGGCGATGATCGCGCGCCTGTCCGCCCTGAGCCCTGTGGAACGTATGCAGGCGGCCCCGTTGCTTTCTGCTCCCAACCGAGTCGCTCTACTGATCAGCGTCGCAAACGAGGACGACTCTGAGCCGCAGCGTCCCCACGCGTTGCTCGCCCTGGCTGAGGAGTCAGAGGGTGAAGACCGCGACCGGTTGCTCGGCGAACTTCGGACCAAGTACGAGTTCCATGCCGCCGCCGAACTGGCTCGGGCCAAGGGGCTGCTTCCATGAAGCGGCGTTGGCGCGCGCTCAGGCCGAGGTTTCTGCCCCAGGTCGGGTACTTCCTTGCACGCGTCCTCGGCGCGACCTTGCGTATCAAGACCGTCGGCTATGAGCGGTACTTGGGCGCAGAGACAGGTTTGATCTTTGCCGGATGGCACGGCAGAACTCTCGTCCCGGCCCTGTTCTTTCGGGGGAAAGGCGTATGGACGATCATCAGCCGATCTCGCGACGGCGAGATGCAGAACCGCATCTTCACGTGGTTCGGGTTCAACACGATCAGAGGTTCGACGGGCAAGAACGGTGCAAAAGCACTGGCCGAGTCGATCCGCGTCCTCAAGAAGGGGGCGACGATGGCGTTCACGCCAGACGGGCCCAAGGGGCCTTCCGGCGTCGTCCAACCCGGCATCGTGCTTATGGCGAAGAAGTCTGGCGCGGCGCTCGTGCCCGTCGGTGTCGCCGCGTCGTGGAAGTGCCACGCTCCGACCTGGGACCGCTACCTCGTGCCGCTGCCCTTCGCAAAGTGCGTGATGGTGTTCGGCGATCCTATGTTCGTTTCGAAGGATGCCAGCGAAGAGGAGACCGAGATCGTCCGCGTGCGGCTCGAAGCGGAGATCCACCGCGTGCAGCAGCAAGCGGACGTTTGGTTCAAGCGACGGCGCTAGGAGAGCACTTCTGTGCCCGGCTCTTGAACGCCTGGAATGCGTTCGATCCACAAGCTTTGGATGCGCTTGCCGTCAGTCTCGCGGACCGTGAACCGCAGACCCTCAATGTCGATCGAGTCGCCGTTCCTGGGCTGGCGCCCGAAGAGGCCGAAGACGTAGCCGCCGATCGTGTCGAACTCCTCGCTCTCGAGGGTCGCACCGATGGTCTCATTGACCTCGTCCAGCGCCATCTTCCCGTCCGTGACGTAGCCGTTGCCCATCGAAAGGATTTGCGGTAAGTCGGGGTCGTACTCGTCGACGATCTCTCCCATGACTTCTTCGACGATGTCCTCGATCGTGACCACGCCCGCCGTGCCGCTGTGCTCGTCCTGGACGACGGCCATTTGCGCCTTGTGCTGCCGCATTTCCTGTAGGAGGTCGTGAAGCGGCTTGCTCTCAGGGACAAAGAGCGGCGGCCGCATAATGTCTCGCAGCGACGCACCGTCATTGCCGTGCACAATTGCACTGAGGACGTCCTTCGCGTGGACGATGCCGAGAATGTTGTCGTCGGTTCCTTCGTAGACAGGGATGCGCGAGTGGCCGGTCTGCTCGACGATCTGCGCGACCTCGAGCAGAGGTGTGTCCACTGGAACCGCCTCCATGTCCATGCGCGGAGTCATGACTTCGCGCACGATGGTATCGCCGAACTCGAACACGCTGGCAACCATCTCCCTCTCTTCTTCCTCGATCTCGCCGCTCTCTTCGGCTTCTTCCAGGAGTTCAATGATCTCGTCTTCAGTCTGGTTGGCGACCGCAAAGGTCGCCTTTGCGCCGAACCGCTGTGTGACGAGGCCGGCAAAAGTGACGAACATCGCGATCGGGGCGGAGAACACGGCATTGAAGACCTTGACTAGCCCGTAGAGCCGAAGTGAGGTCGCGAGTGGGTGAGTCACCGCGTAAGTCTTGGGCACGAGTTCGCCGAACACGACGTTGAGCGCGACGATCGGGATAGCAAGAATGAGCACGCCGACAAGCACGACGCCTCCAAACCCGAGGTCTCCAGAGTCGGCCCAGCGTTCGAACACGGGCCACTCGGCGCGCAGCCAGTCCGCCATCGTCATGGCCGGGAGGACGGCCATCGCTACCATCCAAGCGCGCATTGTGGTGGAGCCGAGCGAACAGGCGGCGACGAAACTCGGTTTGCGTGCGATCAGATCCTGGAAGGCGCTGGTCTTGCGCTCTGGCGCACCTTCGAGCGCCTTGCCGTGCGAGGGCTTGAGGAGGTCGATCGCGGTCTCGCCGGCGACGAACAGGCCGTTGAGCACGATGATTGCGGCGAGTGCGAAGAGGAACTCGACGATGATGGTCGCGGAGGGTGCGCCTGCTTGGGCGAACACGCTCCGACCGAGCGCCAGGAACGGCGCGACGAAGAGGCTGGCTGCGAGGGCGCCCGCCAAGGCGGACCCCCGCCGTCTACGTTGGTCAGGTTCGCTGCTCATTCGTGCGGCTACTTAGGGATTATGCCAAAAAGGAGGATGCCCAATACCGCCCCCACCGTTGCGCCCAGGGTGAGTTCGAAGATCGTGTGGATCTTGGCCTCCCAGCGGCTTTGGGCTACCAGACAGGCCAGGAAGACCCCGATCGCCGGGACCAGGACGTTGTCGGTCAGGAAGAACATCGAGGTCGCCAGGAAGAAGCCGATGGCGGCGTGGCCGCTGACCAGACCGCCCCGCAGGACCTGGCCGTGCTTGCCTTGGCCCTTGCCGATGATGACCACGATCACGACGAGGATGAGCCCAACACCGTAACGGACGACGACGGGGAGGCCCCACTCGTGGGTCGCGAGATTGACGCGGATCCGTTCCCAGTTGTCGTCGCCAAGGGCGACCATCGCTCCGACCACGATCGCCATGATCGTGGTGACCAGCACTGCTCCGGCGGAGATGTCCTTGGCAAACTTGGCGAGGGGATGGTAGTTGGGTGAGACGAGGTCGACGACGGCCTCGATTGCGCTGTTGAACATCTCGGCGACGAGCACGAAGGTGACCATGAACAGGAGGATCAGGATCTCTCGGATGCGCATGTTGAGCACAAGCGCCCCGAGCAGGACGATGAGCGTGACATAGAGGTGGACGCGCATGTGCCGCTGCGTGCGGAACGTGTGCACGATGCCGTTGAAGGCGATCCGGAACGGGCCGATGAAGTCCTTGCCCGGCACTAGCCGCTTCCTCCGTGGGGCAGGCTGCTCCATTCGGCGTCGGTGGGGATGCCGCACTCTTCGGCGATGACGTTCATGAGCCTGACCATCATCTCACGGTCTTGATCGGTCCGGTCGTCGAAGCCAGCCAGGTGGAGCCCTCCGTGGATCGCCAGCATCGCGACCTCGTCTTCGATAGGGACGCCCCGCAGGTCGGCATGGCGTCGCGCGAAGTCGGCTGAGATGGCGATGTCCCCGAGTTCTCCCTTTGCGAGCGAGGGCGCCGGGAAGGTGAGCACGTCCGTCGGCTCGTTCATGTTGCGGTACTCGAAGTTGAGCCTTTGCAGGTTGGCGTTGTCGGTGATCAGGACGCTGACTTCGCCTTCGGGGAGTTTGAACTTGCGCAGGAGCGTGAGGAGGGCCATCTCGACCTTGTCGAGCCTCATGGGCTCTCCGAGGTCGTTCCTGATCGCGACAGAGTGGGGCACCTTGGTGTCCAGAATACGCGATGCCCGCCGGCCAGTGGTCGGCGGGCATCTTGAAGTCGTTCTTGCTTACTGGCGGGTGAGCCTGCGTCGGGCTCGGCGTCGGCGCTTTTCGCTGGGCTTCTCGTAGTGGGCGTGCTCCTTGACCTCTCGGAGCAGGCCGCTCTGCTGAAGTTTCATGTTGAAGCGCTTCAGGGCCGCGTCGATCGACTCGTTAGGGTGGACTTCGATCTGGATCATGTGTCTCTAGTGGGCATTGTACCGTGTCCGGGGGCGGCCCCTGGGCTCGGAGGAAGTTCGCGGATTCCCGTTCAAAACGGGAATTGGGGGGAGGTTCGGGGGTTCGGCGGTTCGGAGGTCGATCAGGGCTTCGAGCCCGTTCGTCCTTCGACCCTTCGACAGGCTCAGTGCAGACTAGCTCAGGA
>CAZGXW010000018.1:37119-40553 GCA_964529975.1 uncultured Fimbriimonadaceae bacterium | reverse complement strand
GGACGGCGGCGGTGAGGGCGTCGTCGGTGATCTCGACGTTGTGGTGCGCCTCGTATCGCTCGCGGAGGCCTTTGAGGATGTCGATGGCCTCTTCGACGTTCGGTTCGCGAACTTTGACCGCCTGGAAGCGTCGCTCGAGGGCGGCGTCGCGCTCGATGTACTTGCGGAACTCGTCTTGCGTGGTCGCGCCGATGCACTGCAGTTCGCCGCGGCTGAGCGCGGGCTTCATGATGTTGCTGGCGTCGATCGCGCCTTCGGCGGCACCGGCTCCGACGAGGGTGTGGAGTTCGTCGATGAAGAGGATGACTTGGCCGTCGGCCTTGCGGACCTCTTCCATGACCTTCTTCATGCGCTCTTCGAACTCGCCGCGGTACTTTGTGCCTGCGACGAGGCCGGCGAGGTCGAGGGCAACGATGCGTTTGCCCTTGAGCAGGTCGGGGATGTCGCCACTGACGATGCGGAGTGCGAGGCCTTCGGCGATGGCGGTCTTTCCGACGCCAGGCTCGCCGATGAGGCACGGGTTGTTCTTGGTGCGGCGCGTGAGGATCTGCATCACGCGCTCGATCTCGCTCTGGCGACCGACGACGGGGTCGAGTTTGCCTTCGCGGGCGAGTTCTGTGAGGTCGCGGCCAAACTCGTCGAGGGTCTGGGTCTTGACGGCGGTGGACGCTCCACCGGCGCTGGACCGCGAGGAGCCTCGGGACTGGACGTCGTTGTCTTGGAGGGCCATGACTTCGCGTCGGCCGCGATCGAGTTCGACGCCGAGTTTGGCGAGAACGCGTCCGGCAAGGCCGTCGCCTTCTCGGATCAAGCCGAGGAGCAGGTGCTCCGTGCCGATGTAGTTGTTGTTGAGGTTGCGCGCCTCGTCGTAGGCGAGGTCGATGACGCGCTTTGCCCTCGGCGTGAGGGACATGTCTTGGCTGGGTCTGGCGTCGCCTCGCGGGAGTTGCTTCTCGACCTCGGCGCGGATGCGGCTGAGGGAGACTCCAAGGCGCTCGAGGACGCGAGCCGCGACGGAGTCGCTCTCGCGCACAAGTCCGAGCAGGAGGTGCTCGGTGGAGACGTATCCCTCACCGAACTTCTGGGCCTCTTCTTGTGCGTAGAAGACGACCTTGCGCGCTCGCTCTGTAAATCTTTGCCACATGTCCTTGGTTTGCGGTTCCTCTCGGCAGATGACTCGTGCCTAGCCTGTACTGTTCCTATACGGCGACCATTGGCCGCTTCGTTCGTACCTATTCAGACGCCGAGCCTGGACCAAAAGAACGCTTTGGTAAGCCTAGAAGTCCTTTGGGCGGGGTACCTGTTTCCATTCTCGGGAGTCGGGGTCCTTTGGCTCAGTCGGCTGAGCCTGTCTGTTTTCCTGTAGCCTGGCAAGAGTACCAGCCGACAGGTTCAACGGTTTTGGGGCGGGGCTCGCTCCCGGGCACGGTTGCGGCGGGTTACAATGTCTGTATGCAGGCTGCTTGGAAGGTGGGTTTGCTCGTGGTCGTCTTCGTGGGCTTGCTGCTCACGACGTACGCCGTGCTACAGAAGAGCATCTTTGCGAAGGAGACCGACGACTACTTCGTCGAGTTCGAGAACGCGGGCGGCTTGCAGTCGGGCGCGCGGGTGCTGTTGGCGGGCGTGCAGATCGGGTCGGTGACGAAGGTCGAACTGATGACGGTCGGCAAGGCGCGGGCGACGATCGCAGTAGAGAAGGGTCACCAGATTCCGGCGGGTTCTCGCGCGGTGCTTCCGACTTCGTTCATCTCGATCGGCGACCGGCAGGTGGAGATCTTTCCTCCGGCAGGGGCGGAGCAGACCGCGATGTTGCGGCCTGGGGACACGATCCAGGGGTCTTTGACCTCGCCGCTGGAGAACTTCCTGCCAGACAGCGAGAAGACGATCGCCGAGTTGAACGCGACGCTCGTGGCCTTTCGCAAGTTAGTCGAGGACGAGGAACTGAAGGGAAGCATCACCAGCCTGATGTCGACCACGGAGAAGACGGTCGCGAGTTATGGCGGGTTGGCGGACCGGATGGACGGCTTGCTGGCGCGGAACTCGGACAACTTCGAACGGATGATGGCGACGACGGCGGTGAGCCTAGAGAACCTCCAGGCGGTGACGGTCGAGGTCAAGCGGCTGGTCGAGAGCGGCGACCTCCAGGACCGCACTATCGCCCTGCTCGACAACCTGAACGAGGCGGTGGAGTCGGGCAAACGGTTGGTCAACGAACTGAACGCCCTTGCGACCGACCCAGAGATGCGGGCGAACATGACGGCGACGCTCGAGAACGTGAAGACGATGACGGACTCCGGGACGAAGATCGCGGCTAGCGCGGAGTCGATCGCGAGCAACGGCGTCGTGGTCTCGGAAGAGGCGGTGAAACTCTCGAAGAAGGCGAACGACCTTGCGCTGCAGGTCGAGGACTTGATCAAGACGTTCAAGGAGACTTTGGAGAAGTTCCGGGTCGGGGGACAGGGCTTGGTCGGGGGGACCGAACTGACGGCAGAAGTGGTGCGGGAGACAGACCCCGGGCGGTTCCGGACCGACCTAAACGTATCGATCCCGGTGGGCCAGGAGAAACTTATCTTCGGGCTCTATGACGCCTTCGAGTCGAACAAATTGAACCTACAGTTGAAGCGGGACCTGTCGAACTACCTGGCCCTTAGGTACGGTGTCTATGCCTCGAAGCCCGGGGTTGGGGTAGATTACGCCCTTGCGCCGAGGCTGAATCTGCGCTCCGACGTGTTCGGACTGAACGAGCCTCAGCTCGACCTTCGGCTGGGCTACCAGTTCGACCAGGGGTTCAACGCCTGGCTGGGCATCGAGCGAATCTTCCAAAGGCCCATGGCCGCGGTCGGTTTCGGCATCAAGAAGTAGAGGTTTAGAGCGATGAAAGTCATCTTGAAGCAGACGGTCCCGAACGTGGGGAAGGAGGGCCAGGTCGTCAAGGTCAAGTCCGGGTTTGCCCGCAATTTCCTATTCCCCCAGGGCATGGCGATCATCGCTGACAAGTCCCAATTGAAGGTTTTGGAGGCCCGCAATGCGCGGTTGGCGAAAGTGCTCGAAGAGACGAAGTCCTCGGCGCAAGAGGTCGCGAGCAAGTTGGACGGCAAACGGCTCCGGATCGAAGTCCGTTCTGGCGCTGGGCAGCGGCTGTTCGGCGCGGTGACCTCGCAGGACATCGCTGACGCGATCAAGAAGGATCTTGGCGTCGACCTGGACAAGAAGGTCGTCGGCATCCTCCAGCCGATCAAGCAGTTGGGCCACTATGCGGTCGAGATCGACCTGCACCGCCACGTCGATTGCAAGGTCCATGTGGACGTGGTCGACCCGGTCGCCGAAGAAGAGGCGCGCAAGGCCGCGGAAGAGAAGGGCAAGGCGAAGCCGGTCGAGGAGGCCGTAGCGGCCCCTGCGCCTGCTGAAGAGCCTGAGCCGGTCGCGGCTGAGTA
>CAZGXW010000018.1:0-37019 GCA_964529975.1 uncultured Fimbriimonadaceae bacterium | reverse complement strand
AGTCTGTTCCTTGATGGTTTGCGTTTTCGTTGCGACCGTTTTGGGCCTGCAAACGCCTGAACCGACGATCCTCGCCCTCACACCTGTCTTCGACGGGAGGATCGTGGCTGAGGAGTGGATGGCCGCTCCTGGTTCGAGCGGTTCTTTCGTTCAATGGGAACCTGGCGTTTTGCACTTCGCTTCTACGGTCGCCTTGGATGAAGACGTCGTGTTGAGCCTCGACGTCGAGGGCGACGGCTGGCTTCGTGGCACGGACAACCGCGAAGTCCGTGTGCGGTTCGTCGGCGGCAAGCCGGTCGTGAGAGTCCGGACGATCGATTTCACAGGGCGCGGTGGTCCTGCATGGACGAGCGCGAAGGCCGACGGCGTCACGGTGACTGCCGCGCCTTCGGACGGTGGCTGGACGGTCGAAGGGTCGGTGCGGCTCGGGGACGTCGCGAAGTTCGGGCGGTCGATCGGAGTTGCCGTCGAGAGCACTCCCAGCGGTTCGGACATGGGGCCTGCGTACTTGCCTCGCACCGTGTCTTATGTGCGGCTTGGCTATGACCAGGCTGAGGGGCTTCCCGAAGGAATGTCGTGGCGGTCGGAGACGAGGCTTCGCGAAGTCGCGCGGGCCGACGGACTAACGATGCGGTTTTCGCTGACCGGAGCGGGCGACTACGACACGGCCGAAGTGCGTTGCGAGGGGTGGGGGCGCGACGCGTTGACGACGATCACCAAACAGTTCCAAGGTTTCAACTCGCGCGGTCAAGCATCTTTTGAGTACAAGAGCGAAATCACGGACGATGGTCCGGCGGGTTGGCGCGTGATACGAGCGACCCTGAACAACCCGGACGGTTCGCGGACTGTTCTTCGGACCTCGTTCCGGCTTGCAGAACTGGTCGAGTTCGACGTGGATCTTCCCGAGAAACTCGCGTATTCGAACGAAGCGCGGACGATCAGAGGCCGGTTGGACGTGCGCTCGACCGGCGTGGGCCGGGTCGAGGGGCAGTACGACGTCGCTGTGGAGCGCGATTGGCACGTAAAGAAGGGCGGTGCACAACGGCTGCTCATCTACAATCCGCGGGGCCGGGAGCGCATCAATCTGGAGTTCGCCGTGCCGGCCGGGTTGGTGGGAACGTATCCGGTGACGTTCACTGTGAGCGTCGGTTCGATGACCTTTACGCGGACGGTGACGGTAGAAATCGCGCCTCCGGCGTAGGCTGTTACGTCCTGCAAGTTGAGGCTCGACGTTGCAGGACTTGACCAAGATCGCGGTTCCGTTGATCGCGGCCTTCACGGACGACACCTCGACCATGAGCGAGGTCCGGGTCTCACGGCTCGTGCGGTTCCATATCGAGCGCGGGGCGGCGGGTTTCTTGGTCGGCGGCGAATGCGGCGACGTGTTCCAGTTGGCGCACTCGGAGCGGAAGCAACTGCTGGAGTGGGTGGTTCGCGACGCGCAGGGCCTTCCCGTATGGACCAATGCGACGGCGACGACGACGGCCGGCGCAGTCGACTTGTGCCAGCACGCCTCTCGCCATGGCGCGCTAGGCGCGGTCGTGTGCCCGCCACCGGTTGGCCGATACTTTCCGCACGAAGCAAAGGTGATGACGAACGCAGTCCAGCGGCACGGGCAGTCTGGAGCAGTGTTCGCCGACCCGGCGGGAGTGTGGAACGACTTTGATGCCTCGTGCATTGTGTTGCCGCGCGCGGGGGCCGTGGACGCGTCGCTTGCGGTGCTGCCGTTCGCTTCGCCGGACGAGATGGTCGCCGGCGGGCTGGTGTTCACTCCGTTCGCGCTGTTCGGAGCGAACAAGGTCTCTGTGGTCGCGGCGAAGCCCGAGGTGTTCGTGCCTGCGCTGAAGTCTGTGATCGGCCACGGCGGATTGAACCGCGCTGCGCGCGCGGCGACGATCGAGATGGGCTGTGACCTCGGTCCAGCACGGCCGCCTGTGTTCGAACTTTCGGACGACGGCAAGAAGATCCTGCTCGGGATGATCGCGGCGCTAGGGAACTAACTCGCGGACCGGGATTCGGTTTCTCTTCATTTCTTGCTTGAGTTGGTCGATCGTGGTGGTGCCGTCGTGGACGATTCCTGCGACGAGGACGGCGTCCGCTTTGCCTTCCAAGACTGCCTCTACGAGGTGCCTTGCTTCGCCCGCTCCGCCGCTGGCGATGACGGGGATGCCGACGGCAGTCGAGACGCGCTTGAGGAGTTCGAGGTCGTAACCATCGCGTGTGCCGTCGCGGTCCATGCTGGTAAGAAGGATCTCGCCGGCGCCTCTTTGCTCGGCCTCTTTCGCCCATTCGATCGCGTCGAGTCCGGTCGGTGTGCGGCCGCCTGCCGTGTAGACCTGCCAGGAGCCGTCTGAATGTTTTGCGTCGATGGCGACGACGACGCACTGGGAGCCGAACTGCTCAGCCGCCCTTGTGACGAGCGCGGGGTCTTTCACCGCCGCGGAATTGAGGCTGACTTTGTCGGCTCCTGCCAGGAGCGCGCCGCGAATGTCCTCGACGGTGCGGATCCCTCCACCGACTGTGAAAGGGATGAAGACCTTTTCGGCGACCTTTTCGGCGAGCGCGATAACCGGCGCGCGTCCTTCGTGGGTCGCAGTGATGTCGAGGAAGACGAGTTCGTCCGCGCCCTGGGAGTCGTAATGCGCGGCGAGTTCGACGGGGTCTCCCGCGTCTTTGAGGTCGACGAACTGGGTGCCTTTAACGACGCGGCCGTCCTTGACGTCGAGGCAGGGGATGACGCGGACGGACGTCAGGCTCCTCGCCTCCGTTTGATCCCGACCGCGAGATGCTCGCCTTGTCGCTCCCTGCGCTCGATCAGGAACGTGTCGCCGAACTCTTCGTACTCGAGGACGGACTCGTCGCTAGGGTTTCGCACGAGGTGGTGCGCCGTTCGATGGACGAGGCCTGTGACGAGGACCTCTTGGTCGCCTTGGACCGGGTCGGTCTTGAGTTCGGGGAGGCCGACTTTTCGCAAGCCTTTGGTGGTGGCGAAGCCGAGCCCATCGTTGTCGACGTGCCATACGACGCGGACGTGGACGTCCGGGCGTTCGGCGTTGTTGTTCTTATCGAGCAGCGCCTTGAACTCGTCGGTTGTATAAAGTCGTTCGCAGACGACGTCGTACACGAGCAGGCCCTGCGCGAGGTCGTTCATCGCGTCGGCGAGGTGCGGCATGAACTGGAGGTGTCGCGTGTCTTTGAGGACGGCCTCGCTCATGTAGCGCAGTTTGATAAGGCTTTGGGCATCGCTGAGGCGTTGCAAGACCTCTTTGCTGGGCTCGAGGTCGCTTTCGAAAAGGTCCGGCCTGAAGACGAGCGGGTTCTTGGCCCTCTTTGCCAGCGCGATGTGGAGCCGGATGTCGGTAAAGAGCATGCCTTCACGCGCCCCGATGCACGGCCTCCCCGGCCTGTTGTGAGGGTTGGCAGAGATCATGCGGTCCATGACCGCTTCTTGTTTGGGAAGCAGGTCGCTCGTCGTGTAGACCCAATACTCGGTGAGGGCGAAGTAGCCCGCGACCCGCTTTCCGGTCAGTCTTCGCCAGGCGATCACGGCCGCGAGCGCGACAACGAAGCCGCCGAGGATGGACCACGAGAGTGCGGGGCTGAGCGGCATCTATGGGCCGACCCCGCTGAGCCAGCACTCCGTCGCCTTCAGTTCATCGTCGCCGAGAAGCGCGTAGCAGACTTCGCAGAGCGCGGCGTCGTTGACCCTGGGAGCGCGACAGAGGAGGCAGGAGTCTTCTTTGATCGCCTTCTTGACGATCTTTGGTTGCTTGAGCGTCCAGATGAGTCGCTGCCTGGGGATCCCCTGAGAATTGACGCGGTCCACGTTTGGAGGGAGTTTACTGGGAGGGAAGGGAGTTGGGAGTAGGGAGTAGGGAGGCAACTCGGTTAGGATGCGTCTCCGAGTTGTTCGACCCCCACCCCACTTCTGCGCCAAAGGGGAGGGAATACAGGGGAATCAGGAGCGGGAGCGGGAGTTGAAGGCGTATTGGGGCGGTTACTGCCGCGTGCTGGGCTCTTAACCCGGCTTGCTGCGCCTACTGGTTCTTCGACGTTTGTTCCGTCTGCCCTCCGCCGTCCGCGGTCGGGGAGTCCGAGGGTTTTCTTTTGTCCCTTGTCCGTTTTGTGAGTTGGACGCGCCTACTATACCCTATAGTTGTCGTATTGTCAGGACTTATGAACTACTGGAAGGAGGGCATTTTTACACTTTTCTCTCGCCCCAGGCGTTGATGACGGCGGCCATGAGTTGGCCGATGGGGTGGTTGCCGCCCGTGTTGGTCATGACGACGTAGACGGTGCCGTGCTCGCGGTCGAGGACCATGAGGCAGCGGCAGCCTTGCTGGGCGCCGCCGTGCTCGGGTTGTCCGTGCGGCCCGAACGACCATCCAAGCCCTCGGTTAGTGCCCTTTCCGGCTACCGTCTGGCTTTGGAACATGAAGTCGGTGAGTTGCGGATCGAGGAGGCCGTTCGTCATCGTGGCGATGCCGAACCGCGCGAGGTCCGGTGCGCTGGACTCCATGCCCCCTCCGCCTGACTTCCAAGAGATGTCTTCTTCGCGCGTTTCGAGGATCGAGTCGGCTCCTGTGCGGATGGAGTAGAGACGGGTGCGGAACGCGTTCGCGATGGATCGGTCCTCGAGCGCGAGCGTCGGAGAGTTGGTACGGTCGGAGATGCGCGACTTGATCGCGGACTTGAAGTCTTGTCCGCCAGCGGTCTCGACCATGCGCGCGACCAGGCTGAATGCGTGCGTGGAATAGGAGACGCGCTCGCCTGGTTGGAACAGGAGCGGATCGTCTTTGAACACGTCGAGGGACTTGGCGACGGTGAAGGGCTCGTAGTACGTGTCGCGCTTTGTCGCCACGTAGTGTCGGACTCCGCTCGTGTGGGTGAGAAGGTGGCGCAGCGTGATGCCCGCCTCTTTGTTAGTCCATTCTGGGACGTATTGGGCGATGTTGGCGAAGAGGGAGAGTTTGCCTTCTTGCACGAGTTGCAGTGCTGCGAGCGCGGTGACGGGCTTGCTGATCGAGCCGAGACGGTACACGGTGTCGACGGACGCGCCGATGCTTCTTTCCCGGTCCTGGAAACCAGCGGCAGCGTGGAAGGTCGAGCCGTTGGTCTTGTGGATCGCGAGAGAGGCCCCCACGACCTTGTTCGCAGCTACATAGTCGTTCAGCGCCTTGAGGACGGCGTCCTCCTTGGTCTGCGCCAGCGCGAGGGCAGGGAGGGCGGCGATCAGGAGGGCGAGACGGCGCATGACCTGTTCTACCCCCTGTAGGTAAAGTCGGTTGCCATGGTCGTTGCGACGTTCAACGTGAACTCTGTGCGGGCCCGTTTGCCGGTGCTCGTTTCTTGGCTAGGGTCCGCCTCGCCAGACGTCGTGGTGTTGCAGGAGACCAAAGTCGAGGACGAGAAGTTTCCCTTGGCTGAACTCGAGGCGACGGGATACAACGTGGAGATCCATGGGCAGCCGCGCTACAACGGAGTCGCCGTGCTGAGCAAACTTCCGATCGACGAGTTCGACGTGGGCTTTCCGGACGAGGAGATGCCCGAGGACTGCCGCTTGATGCGCGCGACGGTGGGCGGGATCGAGGTGATCAACACTTACGTGCCGAACGGAAACTCGGTGGGATCGGAGAAGTGGGAGTACAAGATGAAGTGGCTTGAGGCGTTCCGCGAGTACGTCAAGGAGACGTGCGACTTGAAGGCTCCGGTCGTGTGGCTGGGCGACATCAACATCGCACCGACGCCGGACGACGTGTTCGAGCCTGCGGACAAGTTGGGCGACGTTGGTCACCATCCGGACGAGTTCTCGCGGCTGGCCGCGATCGTCGACTTGGGGTGGACGGACTGTTTCAGGAAGTTCACGAAAGGGCCAGGGCACCACACGTTCTGGGACTTTCGCATTCCGAACTCGTTCAAGCGCGACCTGGGCTGGCGGATCGATCACATCTACGCATCGCCCGCGCTCGTCGGGCGATGCGTAAGGTGTTGGGTCGACAAGGGCCCGCGAGGGCAGGAGAAACCGAGCGACCACACGCCTGTGCTGGCGGAGTTCTCGGTCTAGCCCTTCGAAACGTCGCCTGAGCCGTTGACGCTCTTGGTGACCTTCTTGGGTTCTCCGAAGTACTTGACGTCACCTGAGCCGGCGATCGAGACCGTGAGCGCGTCGCTGGCGTTGACGGTCGCGTCACCACTTCCAGCAATCGTGACCGTTGAGGTCTTGGACTTGAAGGAGTCGGCAAGGATGTCTCCGGAGCCGTTGACCACGAAGTCCGCCTTATCGGACTCTCCCGTCACGACGAGTTCTCCCGATCCATTGATGACGCCTGCGAACGTCGGCGACTTCACGCCGGTGACGGTGGCGTTTCCAGAGCCATTCAGGGTGAACGCTTTGAGAGTGGGAAGGGTGATCGTGATCTTGAGCGGGCCGTCGTTTCCGCCAAAGAGTTCGAACGACTTCTCTTTGATCACCAATCGCGAGTCTTTGAGTTCCGTCGTGACGGACTCGATCCTGTCTTTGCTACCTTCGAGTTTGATCGACTCCGCGGACCCGACGGTCACGACGACCTCCGCCGAACCGCTGACTTCGATCTGGTCAAAGCCCTTGAGGTCGAGGTTTTGCGATGCCGAGGCCGCTTGTGCGCCCTCGGTCTTGACCCCGCCGAGGCAGCCAGAGGTGGTGAGTGCGGCCAATGCAGCGACCGCGAAGGGGATTGTGGACTTCATGATTCCTCCCGACACAGGAGTAGTACGGACTTTGGGGCTCTAAAAGTTGCGGCGGGCCCGGGCAAGTCGCCCGGGCCCGCCGATTCGGTCCCGATGGGGGGTTTATAGAAGGGGACGTTCCCTATGGGTTGTTTCTAGAAGGGGAAGAGAGCGCGGCCTCCTCCTCCTCCTCCTGCACCGCCGGTCGGTGCGGTCGGCTGGGGCGCGCGGGGGAGCAAGGAGTCGGCACACGCAACGTTGTACGACGTCACGGCCGCCGCTACGCTGCTCTGGACGAGGTACGCGTTGATTGCGGCTGCGATGTTGTCGTGCTGTGTGTGGTGGACGTAGTTGTAGTCGGCCACACCGGTCTCTGACCAGAAGAATCCTGGGACGCCCGCCTGGTTGAACGGCGCGTGGTCGCTCCCGCCACCGCGCGGCATGGTGTTCTGGACTCGGACCGTTACAGGCAGGGTGGGGAAGGCCTCGTTGAGTGGCGCAATGGCCTGTTCGAGCATCGGCCTCATGGCTTCGACGCAGACGAGCCCGCCGCTATAGTTGGTCCCGCCGTCGTCGACGAAGACGGCGCTGATCTTGTCGAGTTCTGCGCGGTGCATCTCGACGTACCTTCGCGAGCCGTGGAGCCCTTGTTCCTCACCGGTCCACATGATGAAGCGGATCGTACGCTTGGGCTTTGCGCCAGCGGCGTTGAGGAGTCGTGCGGCCTCGAGAGCGACCATCGTGCCGGTGCCGTTGTCGCAGGTCCCTGTCGATCCTGGCCCGTCCCAACTGTCGAGGTGTCCGCTGACGATGACGATTTCGTCGGGGAACTCGGTGCCGCGGATGTCGGCGATGACGTTGTAGAGTTTGACGGGCCCCTGTCGCATGGACTGGACGAGGTTGAACTCAAGGGCGGTGTATCCGGTCGTCATCGATTGGGAGATGGCGTCGTAGTCGCTTGCGCGGACCATGACGCTGACATCGGTCGGACGCTCTTCCCACTTGAAGTTATAACTGCCGCTGGTGATGACGAGTTCGTTGCGGCTGCTCGTGACTTGTCCGAGCGGGCCTGCGGCTTTGACCGCGGCCCAGATTGCGTCTTGTGCGGTGCGCTGTTCCGGCGTCACGCGGCCCTGCAGTCGCGGCATGAGGACCCACGCGCCTTTGAACTTAGCGGCGTTGAGTTTGGCGACGTCGACGCTCTCGGGGAGCATCATGGCCTGGCCGCGTTGAAGGCCGTTGGTGCCTGGAGTCCAGGACCGGGTGGTGAACTCGAAGTTGCGCGCGAACGGCGTGACCATCCGGCCGACGTGTCCACGGCCTCGGTCGAACCCTACAGGCCACTCGCCCCACTCTTCGAGGTGGACGTTCTCGCAGCCGAACTCCCGAAACTTCTTGGCGGTCCATTCGCATGCTCGTTGGAGCGCGAGGGAGGTGGTCAGACGGGCGCCGATCTGGCCCGTGAGGTACTCGAGGTGGGCCCGTGTCTGGTTGTTTGTCTTGCCCTCAGCGATGATCTTCTCGACAACCGCTGGATCGCCTTGTGCCCGCGCCCCGACGGAGAGACAGGCCAAGGCCAAAAGGAGAAAGTGCCTTGAACGCATGGCCTGTTTTACCGTTTGGGAACCCTTGGCGTTGCCGGGACGGTGAATAATCTCGGTATGCGAACACTGATTGCGGTTGGAACGGCATTGGTCGCGTGTCTGGCGTTTGGTCAGACGGCCGCCGTGGCTTCGACCAAGGCGCCGACGGCTGCGGAGGTCATGTCCAAGGCCCAAGCCGAGGCTGGGAAGTCTGGCAAGAACGTCTGGGTGATCTTCCATGCATCGTGGTGCGGCTGGTGCAAGGAACTGGACAAGTTTATTGCTGTCGAGGCGAACAAGAAGATCCTCGAGAAGCACTTTGTGATCGTGCATCTCACGGTGATGGAGCCTGAGGACAAGAAGCACCTCGAGAACGCCGGGGGTATGGAACTGATGCTGAGCCTGAAGGGTGCGGACCAGGGCATCCCGTTCTACGCCTTCGTGGATAAGAACGGCAAGGCGATCGTCAACTCGCGACGGCCCACCGAAGCGAACAAGGACGGCTCGAACGTCGGGCACCCTGTCGCCCCTGAGGAGGTCGCTTGGTTTATGGAGATGCTCAAGAAGGGCGCACCAAAGATGACGGCGCAAGAGCGCACGACGCTAGAAACCTGGCTGAAAGCGCAGAAGATCGGTTAGTCGGTTTAAGGAGTAGGAGCGGGAACGCTCCTACTCTGGCTTTGCGACCCCAATAACTCCAAAGCCGATGCGCGCACCGGCGTTGCCTACTGGCTGACCGCCGTCGTCGGCCTTTTCGTGGACGACGATTCCACGCCCGATGATCCCGTTCCTTCCTCCGAGGTTCGCACCGGAGAACGTCAGATCGACCTTTGCGACGCCATTGGCGTCCGACTCTATGTTCCCCATGTCCCCTGCGTGCCGGACGGTCTGGTCCATGAGGCCGTGATCGACTCCTGCGGGGTTGAAGTGGCTACCCATGGACATGCCGTCCTTGCCGGTCATGTCGCCGAACTCGTGGATGTGAAACCCATGCTTAGAACTGGCAGGTAGGCCGGTGATCTCTCCCTGGACGCGGACGCCCGTATCAAGTGCGGTGATGTAGAGGACTCCGGCGACCTTGTTGCCTACGGTCGGCACGATCACGACAACGGCCCTGGTCGTTCGCGCGCCTTGGGGTGGGTTTTGCTTTGCGATTACAGAGACTGCTGCAATAGTCGCGAGCAATAAGGAGGCCAGGATAATCGTCGTCTTCATGGTCCTATTGTACTGATCTGACCGTGCAGACCCTTAAACGGCACAAACCCAGGGCTCGCCTGGGTTTGTGATCGCCGCTGGATCAGAGGGTCAGCCCTTACCGCCGCCCTTACCTCCGCCCTTTCCGCCGGAGTTGCCCTTTGCCGGTGGCTTGGTGCCGGTAGCGGGCGCCGACTTCTTGCTCGCGAGGATCTCGTTCACTGCCTTGTTGAGGGGATCACGTTTGCCTTCAGACTTGACGACGGCGAGCACGACTTCCATGTCGCTGAGGCCCATCTTCTGCACACGCACGTACTCTGACTCAGGGAAGCGGTACTTGGTGTAGAGCATGTTCATCCAGCACTGGGACTCGAAAGATCCGCTCTTCGCGCGCATCTTGTTGAACTGGCCCGGATGCATCCCCATGCTCTTGGCGACATTGCCCCAGCCTTGGCCTTTTGGCTTGTTCTTGAGCAGATAGTCATAGCTTTTGCCCGTGTGGACGCTGACGACCATGCCTGGGCCGATCATGCCGAACGACGTACCTGAGTTGCGGCTGGTCATGACCAAGTAATCGAGTTTGAATCCGAGCGCGTCACCAATGACGATTGCTGCTGCGGCCTCGAGCGGCGTGAGTTTGTGGTCCGTGGTGACCTTTGCGAGGATGGTCGATTGCGCGTTGGCCGTGACACAGAATGCAACGGCTGACGCAACGACGAGGAGTCTAAACTGGCTTCTCATATCGCCTCCAAGGGGATGGACGGTCGAAGCGCCCACCTGGTTCCTTGTTCCACGAATGAAGGGACCCTAGGCTCGGGTTCTTCGCTTTTTGAACCTGAACAGACTCAAACCTACAAGGATTGCCAGTCCGCCCGTAGGTTCAGGGACAGGTGAGGCAACGAAGGCGTGTGTCTTTCCGTCGACGATTCCAAAGCCAACGATCTCGCCTCGCTCGTTTATGCCTTGCGCGCGAAGGAAGGTCCATCCGCTCGCGGCAGGCCCGACAAGGTCGTTGAGCCGGACGGCACCGAGAATGGGATCGAACACGATGGCTTGGTCTTGTCCTTCGAACGTTCCATAGCCGACGGCCCGCCCGCTCTCGTTCACATCGATTGCGGCGGTGCCTTCTGCGCCCGTGACGTTCGCATCGAGGACCACCGGAGCGAATCCTGCTCCCGCCCATGAGACCGCGCGCATTCGCCCTTGTCCGTCCCTTGAGAAGCCGACGATCCTTCCCGAATCGTTGATCTCGTAGGCCTCTGACGTTCCGCCCGCAAGGTTCTGCAGAGCGCTCATGGTCCCGCTTTGCCAGACGAACGCGAGCGTGTTGGCGCCAGCAGAGTGCCCCACGACCTGTGTGCTCGCGTTGATTCCGCGCGCGAACGACGACGTGCGCCCCGGCACTGGGCCGAGGTTGACCATGCCCGTGGCCTGTTGGTAGAGGAACGCGCGACGTGCTCCGGCGTTTGTCCCGCTTGTGCCGACGATTTGTCCTGCTTCGTTGATGTCGAGCGCGAGCGAGAAGTCGTCGTTCCCGTATGTCCCGAGATCGGTCAGGCCCGTGCCTTGCGTCCATTGAAACGCGGTTTGTGCTCCGCCAGCGCCGCTGTATCCGACCGCGAATCCGCCGTTGTTGATCGAAGTCGCGAAACTCGACGGGTCATTGCGGAGTGATCCCGTATTGATCATGCCCTGGGTCGGCGACCAGACGAACCCGCGCGCCCCTTGGCTCGTCATGGAGAAGCCAACGACCATGCCTGAGTCGTTGATCTTGTAGCCGTGGCTTGATGATCCGCTGGGCAGGGCGCCGAGGTCGCGGACGGTGTACTGCGCCTGCGCGAGCGATGCCAACGCAAGTGGCGCGACGAATGCGAAAGTGCGAAGCGACATGACAGCCCTCTGAAACGAGAATCCGCCCAAGGCTGCATCCAGCCGAGGAGCGAAGGGATTGTAAGTCGCGCCCGGTGTCTTCGCGGAGCCGTCGCGTGCCAATCAGGCAAGTGTGCTGGCGGGAATCCAGCAATTGTATGTAGACTGGCCGGACTATGGTGCGCCAGGTCGCAACGCTCGTCTTCTTATCGGTCCTCGTCCCGTGTTCTTTGGCCCAACGTGGCGGGGGCGGCGGTGGCGGTGGCCAGCAGCAGGTCAAACCATACGAAGAGGTCGTCACGGCCGGTGCCGAGACAAAGGCCGGGGTCTTCAAGACGCACAAGATCGGGCAGAGACTTTTGTTCGAAATCCCCAAGGCGGAACTTGGCAAGGACTTCTTGTGGCTCACGACGGTTGCCGCAACACCGCAAGGCGGATACAACGGCACTGCCGCTGCGGATCTGATGGTCCAGTGGCAGCAGGTCGGCGACCGCGTCTTCTTGCGGCAGATGCGCACTCGGAACCGAGCGGTCGGCGATCCAGCACTGGAGTTGGGCGTCTCGCGATCAAACGTGCCACCGATCATCATGGCGTTCAACGTCGAGGCGTACTCGGCCGAAGGGAGCCCTGTGATCGACGTGACCTCGCTCTACACGTCGAACCCGCCCGAGTTCGACGTGGCGTCGACGCTTCGGGTCGGTGGACTGGACGCGGCGCGCTCCTTCTTTGACCGCGTGAAGACGTTCCCGACGAACATCGAAGTACAGTCGGTCCTGACTTTCCGGCAAGGCGCTCCTCCGGCTGCCGGTCAGGGCGGCGGGTTTGGTGGGCGTGGCGGCGGTGGGCAGTCGCCAAGCAACACGGCAGTCGTCAACTACAGCATGGTGAAGCTGCCCGAGACTCCGATGATGGGACGGTTGTTCGACGACCGCGTCGGCTACTTCAGCGAAACGTTCATTGAGTTTGGAGGTTCCGACCTGGTGGCCAAGGAGAAGCGGTACATCGCGCGCTATCGGCTCGAAAAGAAGAACCCGAACGCTGCGGTGAGCGACCCGGTGAAGCCGATCGTGTACTACATCGCTCGCGAGGTCCCTGAGAAGTGGCGGTCCTACGTGAAGAAGGGCATCGAGGACTGGAAGCCTGCGTTCGAGGCTGCGGGGTTCAGCAACGCGATCATCGCCATGGACGCGCCCGACGATCCGGAATGGGATCCCGAAGACGCACGCTTCTCGGTCGTTCGCTGGGCACCGAACCAAACGCAAAACGCGATGGGCCCCCACGTGCACGACCCGCGAAGCGGCGAGATCATTTCGGCCCACATCATCATGTGGCACGACTCGCTGAAACTCGTGCAGCGTTGGTACTTCTCGCAAGCCGCCGCGAGCGATCCTCGCGCCCGAAAGATCCCGTTCCCTGAGGACTTGCTGGGCGAACTGCTTCGGTACGTCGTTGCCCACGAGGTGGGGCACACCCTAGGGTTCCAACACAACTTCAAAGCCTCCGCGGCGTTTACCATTGCCCAACTGCGAGACCCGGCGTGGACGAAGCGCTGGGGGACAGAGGCGAGCATCATGGACTACGGGCGGTTCAATTACGTGGCCCAGCCCGAGGACGGCGCCGGACTGATCCCACAGGTGGCGCACTACGACATCTTTGCGACGAAGTGGGGCTACACGCCGATCTCCGGCGCAAAGACGCCAGAGGACGAAGTGGCGACGCTTGATCGATGGGCGTCGGTGCAGATCGACGATCCGAAGACTCGCTTCGGAGCGAACGAGTTTGAAGACCCGAGCGAGCAGTCGGAAGACCTCGGCGACGACGGCGTCGAGGCGACGAGGCTCGGCCTGATGAACATCGACCGCATCATGGGCTACGTGTTTGCGGCGACGACGAAACTGGGAGAGGACTATTCGGTGCTCGAGGAGTACTACGGAACGCTGTGGGGCCAGCGCAACCTGGAACTTGGGCACACGTCGCGGGTCGTCGGCGGCGTCGTGATGGTGAACTCGCACGCAGGACGCGGCGGCGCGGTCTTTACGATGGTTCCGCGAGAGCGACAGGCCGCTGCGGTGCGCCTGCTCATTGAGCAGTGTCTAGAGACACCGGTCGGGATGATCCGGCCCGAGATCCTGGACAAACTTGGTCAGTCGTTGATCGAGGCGCAAGTGTCGACCAGCCAAACGCGGGTCCTCTCGACTTTGCTCTCGGACGACCGTCTCAATAGAATGCTGGCGCTCGAGGCGTCCCACGGCGCCCGCGCATATACGGTCGAGCAGCTGTTCGGCGACCTTCGCGGCGGCGTGTTCCGGGAACTGGGCGATGCCGACCCAAGGATCGACCACTACAGACTGGCCCTTCAGCAGGCTTACGTCATGATTCTCGCTGGAAAACTGGTCGGTGCCGCGCCAGTGCGCGCGCTCGCGCGCGTCGAACTGGGCACGATCCGTGGGCTCGTGACCTCGCGCATCGACTCGACGTCGGACTGGAAGGTCCGGGCGCACTTGATCGACTTGAAGACTACGATCGACAAGGCTCTCGAATGAGGTGTGCCCGCAGGACCGGCGAGATAACTGCGGCGAGCAAGGGCACAGCCCCGGATGGGGCTGTGCTCACGCTCACACCCGCAAGGGTGAACGCGGCCGTGAGGCAGTTCCGGGAGTGCAAGCACCTTGGGCCGATCGTGGGTCGGTACCCGAAACCAAAGTACGAACTGGCGACGGACGTCTTTGGCTCGCTGACGCGCGCGATCGTTTCGCAGCAACTTTCGACGAAGGCCGCAGAGACGATCTACAACCGCGTTCTTGCCCTGACGAAGAAACGCGAGCCGGACGCAAGAGCGATCCTCAAGTGCACCGTCGAGCAACTCCGAGAGGCTGGGCTGTCGCGGCCAAAGGCAGGGTACTTGCAGGACCTTGCTGAGAGGACACTGCGCAAAGACCTGCATATCGACAAGTTCTTCGAAATGCCCGAGGACGAGGTGATCGCGGAGTTGACAGCGGTGAAGGGGCTGGGCACCTGGAGCGCGCACATGTTCCTCATGTTCGCATTGAACAGGCCTGACGTGTGGCCGACCGGCGATCTTGGCATTAAGAACGGCGTGATGCGACTGGCCGGAGCGAAGTCCCACCTCAGCCCGGACAGGCTAGAGAAATTCGGCGAGCGGTGGCGTCCGTATAGGACCGTTGCGGCGACGTACATCTGGATGTCTCTGGACAACAAGCCACAATAAGGCATGAGCGACTTTGCGGCGATCTACAAGATCTCTCACGGACGCATGCTCCAGGTGATCGACGGGCTGACTGACGAGCAACTTGGTTGGCGCCCACATCCCGACGCGCTGAGCATCTTTGAGATGTTCATGCACGTTGCGGGAGGCGAGGTCTTCTTCGAAGCCAGGCTCACGGACCGAGAACTTTCCGACTACGAAAGGAAGATCGAGTCGTGCGCAAGAGACCGTGTGATCAACGACAACCCGTTCCCGTTCGGTCCGAACGAAGTATCCGGTACGTTGCTTAATGAGACGCTGGCGTTCTCCAAGAGCCTTGTCCAACCCATGATGGACGACCCGGAGCCGTGGCGCGAGAAACAGATCGAGACTCCTCTCGGCCCGGTCGATCATGCGCAAGGGATCTTTGCCCGCATCGCGCAACACCCCGCGTACCACACGGGGCAGGCGTGGGTGTACCGGTTCGACCCGCGGTTTCCTAAGTAGGGTCGCCGGGCTCGCTGACGATGACGTTGGTCTGAAGGTCCGTTCGGATCCGCTCGTGGAGGGTCTTGCTGGACGCCGCCTGTATGATGCGCATGATCCGCCTGTAACCGCCCTGAATCTGACCGAGGTGGACGACCGGGTCGCCGGGCATAACCGCCGGGAGAGTGGTCATGCCAATCACAACGCCACCAAACGGCGCAGAGACGACGTGCTGCTCCTCGCCTAGCAGCGTCATGCTCGTCGCGATCGGCTGGCCCCTGCTCACGACGTCGCCGGGCGCGACGTGGTAATCGAGCAAGCCTCCCATCTCGGCGCGGACCCACGTGCTCCGCTTGACGACTGCCTGGTAGATGGGCTCGCGCCCGCGCTTCTCGATCATGCCGAGGCCGTTGAGGGCGTTGGTGACCATCCTAAGGCCGAACTCGACGACGCCCGGCTCGACCTTGTTGACTTCGCCTGCCTCGAGCAGGACGGTGGGGACGCCGGCTTTGACGGCCTCCTGGCGCAGGCTGCCCTTTGGGCCCTTGTCGTTGACGATGATCTCACATCCGAGCGACGAAGCGAACTGGGCGATCGAAGGATGGCTGAGGTCGGCGCGCACGTTGGGGAAGTTCGTTCGCGTCCACGCGGCCGAGTGGACGTCGATGACGTAGTCGCTCTTGCGGACGACCTCGTCGAAGAACGTCCTTGCGAACCGGCTGGTCAGGCTGCCGTCGAGTTTGCCAGGGAAGAAGCGGTTGAGGTCGCGACGGTCCGGCATGTACCGGTTGTGGTGCTCGAACCCGAGGACGTTGACCACAGGAACGAGCACGAGCGTTCCGCGCTTGATCTTGAACTGCTTGCTGCGAATGATCTCGCGGATGATGCCGCTGCCGTTGATCTCGTCTCCATGGATGGCGCCAGTGATGAGTACGGTCGGCCCAGGCTCGCGCGCTGTCCAGACCTGCATTCGAATGGCGACGGGCTGGCCGGTATAGGTCTGAGCGACCTCGATCGAGACATTGCGCACCTCGTCGGGGCCAATGACTTCGCCAGCAATCTCGAACTGTCCTGTCGCCGTCAAACCGCAGCCTTCTTGGCTTTCTTGACGGTGGACTTTCGCTTTTTGCGTCGCTTGGGCCGCTCGGGGATCCACTCCCGCATGGTCTCGATCTTTCCGAAGCAGAGGAGTTTGTCGCCGGCCTGGAGCTCGCGGACGCCGCTCGGGTTCGGAATGGTCCGGCCGTCGCGTTCGAGCGTCATGACGACGATGTCCTTCTCGCGCAATCCACTGTCGCGGATGGACTTGCCGACCATAGACGAGCCTTCGGCCAGGAAGATTTCAGCGACCCCGTACCCTTGAGTGACGGTCAGGCGCTCGCGCACGTCGAGTTCTGGGAACTGGACCATTCTTTCGAGATACGCGATGATCTCTCCGGCGACGTCAACTCCGGTGCAGGTCTCGATGCCCTCCAGCCCTGGCGAGGAGTTGACTTCGATGATTTGCGGGCCGTCTGCGCCTTCTAGGATGTCGACGCCCGCGACGCGCAAGCCAAGGATTTGGGCGGCCCGGACTGCCGTGCGCTCGTATCGCTCGTCAAGTTGGATCGGCTCGGCGGTGCCGCCCCGGTGGAGGTTGCTCCTGAACTCTTGCCCGTGGGCGACGCGCCGCATGGCCGCAACGACTTGTTCGCCGACGACGAACGCGCGCACGTCCTTGCCCTTGCTCTCAGCGACGAACTTCTGGACGAGCACGTTCTGTTTGGCGCCCTGCATTGCCTCTATGATCGCTTCCGCGACTTTCTGAGTCTCGGCAAGGATCACTCCCTTGCCTTGTGTGCCTTCGATCAACTTGATGATGACTGGTGCGCCGCCGACGCGCTCGATTGCAGAGAGGATGTCGTTCTTGTCCCGGACGTACGACGTCGAGGCGATGCCGACGTCGTACCGGCTGAGGATCTGCAGTGAGCGCAGTTTGTCGCGCGAGTTGACGATCCCGTTCGCCGTGTTGAGGCAAAAGGTGTTCATTTGCTGGAACTGGCGCACGACCGCAGTGCCAAAAAACGTGACCGAGTTCCCGATGCGGGGAATGACCGCGTCGTAGTGCGAGAGGAGGCGACCTTTGTAGTAAAGCTCCGGGTACTCGCTCTCCAGACCGATAGAGAACTTTAAGGTGTTCAGGACCTTGATGTTGTGCCCTCGGCTGGCCGCTGCCTCGCGAAGGCGGCGTGTGCTGTAGCACTTGGGCGCTGTGGAGAGGATGGCGACCTTCATGGCTTTGCAGTGGCGTGCCGGACAGAGACGTCGACGAGAAAGTCCCCTTCCAGGGCCGTCCTGCCAATCAGCATACGACAGATCATGTGCTTTCGTGACACCAAAGTGAGTTCGACCTTCTTGGTCTTCTTGCCGAGCCTCATCCTGGTAGCTACGACAAGGCGGACCTGGTCGTGCCCCGTGCTCGACCGGATGCGTGTCTCCCTGACGACAGCGGCCTCGACTGTGATGCGCGCCGCCGTCGGCTTGCGGCTTCGAACGACGTCGAACGCGACCTTGTCCTTGCCCAGCCGCTTGACGTTCTCGACATGGATGGCCGATGTCCGGGCTCCTGTGTCGACTTTGGCCAAGATGCCGGTGACCCCCCAATCGGGCAGATCGACTTTCTCCCTCCAACCAACCACGGCCTTCTTTCGCATGACAGAACGCGCTATTGTAGCCCGTTGCGGTAATTTCGCCCCATGCTGTTGGCGGCGGCTTTGGCGATGACGATGCAGACCGAGTTCACGCTGATGACCTTTAACGTCCGCTATGCGACGAGCGCGGATGGCAAGAACGCTTGGGTCCATCGCCAAGGGCTCGTATACAAAGTGGTCAACACGCACAAGCCGCACGTCTTGGGGGTACAGGAGGCGCTTGCAAGCCAGGTCGACGATCTGCTCGCTCACTTGACTGGCTATTCGTATGTCGGCGTCGGTCGTGACGATGGTCGACGGGGCGGAGAGTTCTCGGCCTTGTTCTACCGTCGCGACACGCTTGAGGTCGTCGAATCAGGCACGTATTGGCTTTCCGACACACCTGAAGTCGCCGGTTCGAAGTCCTGGGGGAACAACGTTGTCCGCGTCTGCACCTGGGCGAGGCTTCGAACTCGCGCTGGCGAAGTCTTCACAGTCTTCAACACGCACTTCGACCATGAGTCGCAGCCGTCTCGTGAGAAAAGCGCGGAGTTGGTCCTTTCAAAGATAGCCGGGGAGACGGAGCCCAGCATCGTGTTGGGTGACTTCAATGCAGGCGAGTCGAATCCCGCGATCCAAGCGTTTCTTCGATCTGGCTTGAAGAACGCGTTTCGCGCGGCGAATCCAACGGCGACGACCGTCGGCACGTTCAATGGGTTCTCTCGCGCACGGGACGGCGAAATGATCGACCACATCTTTGTGTCGCGCCACTGGGGCGTGCTGGCGTCGGACATCGATCGGACTATGTTCGATGGCAGGCTTCCGTCCGACCACTTTCCCGTATGGGCGCGCCTGTCGTTAGTGGGGCCATAATCAGACATGATCCTCGCCTGCTCCCTCCTCGTCGCCGTCGGCCAGGCACGACTGATCGATGAGGTGTCTGCCGACCGATTGATGCGCAATGTGCGGTCTCTTGCGGCGTTCCACACGCGCAACACGAACTCGCCCGGCCTCACGGATGCTTGCGAGTGGGCGGCAGACCAACTACGCACTGTGCCCGGGCTCCAGGTCGAATTGATGACCTACCGCGCTGCAGGAAACAGGATGGTCGAGGCGAAGGACGTCGTACAGGTTGTGGCCGTGCTTCCCGGGAGGACGGACCGGCGCATCCTGGTGGGCGGGCACATCGATTCGCTCAACCTGCGCGAAAGCGCCGTGACAGGGCGTGCGCCCGGCGCGAACGACGATGCGAGCGGGACGGCCTTGGCTATGGAGCTTGCCCGAGTCATGGCGAAAGGTAAGTGGGAGAACACGCTTGTGTTCGTGCTCTTTAGCGGTGAGGAGCAAGGATTGCTCGGTAGCGGCGCGCTTGCCCAGCGCGCGAAGGACGAAGCCTGGAAACTGGAAGCCGTCCTGAACAACGACATCGTTGGAAACAGCGCAAACGTCGACGGATACAAAGACAAGAACAATGTAAGGCTGTTCAGCGACCCTGCGCCGGAGACTGCCAGCAGGGAACTGGCAAGGTTCATCGAGTGGCAAGTGCGGCAGGACATGAAAAACTTCCGGGTGAAGTTGGTCTATCGCAACGACCGGTTTGGGAGGGGCGGCGACCACACGCCGTTCTTGCGCCAGGGGTTCAACGCGGTGAGGTTTTGTGAGGTCTGGGAGGACTTCACCCGTCAGCACAACGGGGAAGACCTGCCCCAGTACGTCGACAAGGACTATTTGCGCAAAGTGGCGCAATCGAACTTCTCGGCCATGGCTGCGCTGGCAAATGCCGGGCCCGCTCCACAGCGAGTGCGTATAGATCGCAGGCAGGGCATCGACACGCGCATCACATGGACCCTGAGCGAGGGCGTCAACTACGTCGTGTACTGGCGCAATTCAGCGAGCGCTGAGTGGCAGTCCAGCAAGGTCGTCGGAAGTGTAGGCGAGTTCACCGTCCCGGGAGTGAACAAGGACGACAACGTTTTCGCAGTCGGCGCGGTCGGCGGCATACCGATCGAAGCGACTTAACCCGCCGATAACGGGCCCTAGGTAACGTGCCATCGACGCCGGGAGCCATCGAGTTACATCGGCGCGATAGAACGGCAGCCGACTCTAAACGGCACATCTCATTTCCGAATGGGCAGAGGCCTCGCCCTGCCCACCTTTTTTGTCCTCGGTACAATCGCCTTGATGCCAAAGTACGTGCCGAGCGTGGGCATGGAGGTCCATGCGGAGCTTCTGACGAACAGCAAGATGTTCTGTCGGTGCCCGGTGGCCTTCGGTGGCGAGCCGAACACGCGGACTTGTCCCATCTGTCTTGGCATGCCTGGGACGTTGCCTGTGCCGAACCAGGCGGCGATCGAGATGGTGCTCCGAACGGCGCTCGCCCTCAACTGCACGATCGCCATGGACAGCGTGTTTCATCGCAAGAACTACTTCTATCCCGACCTGCCGAAGGGATACCAGGTCAGCCAGTACGGAGAAACGAACCCCCTGGGATACAAGGGGTACCTCGACATCCCAGCACAGGGCGGCGGCACAAAGCGCATCCACATCCGACGCGTCCACTTGGAAGAGGACACCGGGAAACTGATGCACTTGCCGAGCGGAGGCGCTGGCGTTGATTACAACAGGGCCGGAGTTCCCCTAATGGAGATCGTCACGGACTTTCCGCCGGACATCGAGGACGCCGAGGACGCCCGCGAATACCTCGTCCAACTTCGGCAGTTGCTGCTCTATCTCGGCGTCTGCGACGGCAAGATGGAGCAGGGAAGCCTGCGTTGCGAGCCGAACATCTCTGTCCGACCAGAGGGCAGCCATGAGTATGGGACCAAGACGGAGTTGAAGAACCTCAACTCGTTCAGAAGCGTGCAACTAGGCGTCAACTACGAATCCAAGCGGCAGGGCCAATTGATCGATTCGGGCGGAAAGGTTGTACAAGAGACGCGCGGATGGAACGAGCAGACCGAATCAAGTTTCCTGATGAGGACAAAGGAGTCTGAACAGGACTATCGCTATTTCCCTTGCCCCGACCTTGTTCCGATGCACTTTGAACAGGCCTACATCGACAGTCTGCAAACGGGGATTCCCGAGCTCCCACTTGCCAAGCGCATCCGGTATCAAGAGCAGTTTGGCCTCAACGCGGCCGACGCGGATCTGTTGACCGCGGACCGGGACTGGGCCGCGTACTTTGAGTCCTGCGTCGAACTTGGTGGCGATCCCAAGGCCGTGTGCAACTGGATGAACTCCGACTTTGCCAGGTTGCTCAATGAGACTGGGCAGGTCGCGCGCGTCCATGGTCAAGATCACGAAGGCAGGGTGGTCAGCCTCGTCACCCCCGCCCATATGGTCGAACTCTGCACGCTGATTCAGTCCGGAACAATAAGCGGCAAGGCCGGCAAAGAAGTCTTCAGCGAGGTCTTTTCGACAGGCAGGGCGCCGAAGGCGATCGTCGAAGAGCGCGGACTCGTCCAAGTTTCGGACGCGCGGGCGATCTCAACGCTGGTAGAAGAGACAATGAGTGAGTTTCCAGAAGCCGTCGAGACGTACAAGGCCGGCAAGACAGGTACTCTGGGCTTTCTCGTCGGCAAGGCTATCCAGAAGTCGAAGGGAACGGCCAATCCACAGATGGTGCAGCAAGAGATGAAGCGGAGGCTTGATGAGTAGGCTGGCTGTCTTCCTGGTTCTCCTCATAGCAGTGCCCGCCCTCGGCCAACAGGAGAAGGTCGATGAGCGCCGCGTCGAAGAGATTCTCCAATATGTCGAACTGCGCTCACGGGCCGAGTGCGACGTCGCTTTCGAAGCCCTCGGCGACTATCCCCGTGCGATCCAACTTCAAAAAATGCGCTCGGAGATCAGACCGTGGGACGGCGAGCTTGCGACCGACCTGATCTGGATGCTTGGCAACGTGGACGACGAGGGCGGCGCGATCGCCTACGCCATCCGCTACCGCATGGCAAACCCCGACGACCCCGACCACGGCCTTGCTGAGGCGCAGGTCTATTGGGAGTACCGGATGTTCTCGCGGATTCCTAGGGTGCTTGAGGACGACATCAAGAAGGACTGGCCGATGCACCGGAACGTGTTCGTCCTCCTGTCGAACGCCTACGCTCGCATGGGGTTCCACAAAGACGTGGTCCGCGTCTTGGACATCGCGCTTCAGCGGTTCCCGGGAGACGAGGTCTTTCTCCGCAACAAGCAGCGGTCAGAAGGCCTCCTAAAGGGCTGATTCCGGCACAAGGATCGTGCCCAGCCCGTAAGAATATGGAACAGGAACATTGCGATGGAACGCATCACTCCGATCGATCTTGAGTCAGCCAGGTTCCCCTTGGTTCGAAAGGGTTACGAGCCGACAGCCGTCGACGCTATGCTCAAGGCTGCCGCGGCGGAACTAGAATCGATGATCCGGGAGGTTCAGGCCTTGCGTTCCAAGTACGAAATCGAAAGCAGGGAGCTTGCCTTGTTCCGGACGAAGGAGTCCACTCTAGCAGACGCCTTGATCCTCGCTCAAAAGACTGCTGACGAAACGCGAGCTGCCGCCCACAAAGAGGCCGAACTCATCGTCGCCCACGCAAAGCGTCAAGCCGACGACATGAAGAGGGAGACAAAGGACGACCTGGCCGAACTCGAACGAAAGATCGAGCAGCGCATGCAAGACAAAAAGAATTTTGAGGCGCGGTTCCGCTCCATTCTCGAGGACTACTTGCGATCGATGCAAGACGCGCCAACTCTTTCGATCCAACCGGAGTCAGACGCTGCCGCAGGGTAGTACGATCAAGGTCAGAGTGACGCCTCGCGCGAGCCGCAACCGGCTCGAACTCACTGACGACGTCTTGCGCGTTTACATTACCGCTCCGCCGGCAGACGGCCAGGCGAACAAGGCGGTTCTAGAGATCGTTGCAAAGGCCCTGAGAGTGCCAAAGTCAGCGGTCGCGATCGCCAAAGGCGAGGCTTCACGCAACAAGGTTCTTTTGATCCATGGCCTCTCGGCGAACGAACTCGCCGAGAGGCTTGAATCGTTAACGTAGATCGAAGAGTTCGTCTGTCGCCAGGTCGCCGTCCCCATCGACATCGCCAAGGTCGTTCAAAAGGAAGTCCTCGGCGTTGAAGCCATACCCGAACGTCCCGGAACGCATCGCTGCCTTCCTCGCTTTGGTGTGGCCGTCGGTCCAGAGAACGATTCCCACACCGTTGTGGCGCGCATGGAACCCTGGGAAATCCGCCGAGGGCGGGTCTAGGAACGCATTGCCTTCGAGCGTAGGCGTCGAGGAAGACCAGTTGTTGATTCGAGCGCAGGTCGCGAATGCAACGGTGGCGCTAGGATCGCCGATTGCAGACTCGTTTACGGGGATCTCTCGCTCTTCCCACGTCGGAGGCAAAAACTCGCTCGGGCTGAGGTACGAGTAGTTGTATCCGTAGCCGGTCAGCCCAAGGGGCGTGCGCAGAGCGTCGGGGAAGGCGGGATCCGCTTGGATCGACTTGTTCCGCATATACGCATAGAGCAGCCCTTCTTCCTCGCGTAGGTCCGTTCCGTTGTACGAGCCCCACCAATAGAACCACCGGTCAGGTCCCTTCGTGTAAACGCGCATGAGTGTGCCGTCGTAGTCTGTCCCGTACATCGACCAAGCAAGTCCGATTTGCCTTAGGTTGCTCAGGCTTTGAGTCTTCTTCGCCGCAGCCTTCGCACGGGCGAAGACGGGGAAGAGGATCGCAGCCAAGGTTGCAATGATCGCGATGACGACAAGAAGTTCGATGAGCGTGAACGCTCGGTTGTTGTGCCTTTGCATCGTTACCTCGTTTTTTTGAGGCCAACGACGAGAAGAGGGAGGTTCGCGGTGTGCCCGCTTCGCTCCACCTATGCTCGTAGGTGACCACCTGTCTGCGCTGGATCGGGCATTCGGACTAGGCTTTCGCCATTACCGTTGCGGCACAGTGCCGGAATCTCACCGGACTTCCCCCATAGAACGCTGCGCGACGACGCGCAGCATCCAGCGGCCCGGCCATCTTACCAGTCCCCGGCAAAGTGCGCGGGTTCGGCCCAGCAACTGTGCGGGAACTCGCGAGCCTAACCGCCCCAAACGAGCGCGAAAGGCACGCGCCCTGCTCGTTCCAAGTCAAGGTTGGACGCCCAAGGACCGGGCCGGAGAAGGACATGAGCCCACGAACACCTATCCTCCTGACGACTCTCGGCGCGCTGCTGGCTTACGCCATCCTGCAGGCCAACACGCTACGCCTCGCGAGCGAAGCCGACAGGCTGAAAGCGCAGAACGAACTGCTCGCCCAAAGGATCTACTCGATCGATGAGATCGACGAGGTCTCGGGCAAGCACAAGGTCGTTGCTCTGATCGAGCAGGCGATCAAGATCGAAGGCCTGGACTGGGACGACCGCCAGATCGAGGCTATGGCCCGTCTCTGTTGGCGAGAATCGCGATACAACCCAAACCTGCAAAACCCCCGCTCGACGGCGTTCGGTATGTACCAATTCTTGAACTCGACCTGGAAGCACACGGGGATCGACAAGACCGCAGACCCCTTGCTCCAGACCATCGCAGCGGTCCGCTACATCGAGGGCCGCTACGGGACCCCCAAAGACGCCCTCGCCTTCCACCTAGAACCCAAGGTGATCAACGGCGAACTTGTCCACTACTACTAGGCTGAGTGCAAGCAAAAAAGTGGTGCCCAGGAAAGGACTCGAACCTTCACTCCCTTGCGAGAACTAGTACCTGAAACTAGCGCGTCTACCAATTCCGCCACCTGGGCACAGGCTCGGCGATTCTACCTTTGAGCCTAACCTGCCAAGAGGCCCAGACCTGTCACATTTGCGGGGAGCAGAGTTACCAGGGCATGGAACAACCCCTTGGGCATGCTGACCGGGGACGTCTTCGTTCAGGAAGGGTTGATTACACCCGAACAGCTCCAACTGGCTACAGAAAAGCAGTTGGAGATGGGTGGTGACGACCCTATTGCCCGCGTCATGGTCGAGATGGGGCTCATCACCGAGCGCGACCGGGTCCGATGCATGGGCAAGGTCTGGGGAGTTCCCTACGTCGACCTGGCCCAAGCGATGCCGACCGACGAGGCCGTCGGGCTCCTCTCTCCCCAGTTCGCCAAGCGGTTCAAGTCGATCCCGATCGAACTGAAGAACGGCAAACTGATCGTCGCGATGGCGAACCCGCTCGACGTGTTCGTCATCGACGAGCTCCGGATGAACACGGGGCACGAGATCGAGCCGATGATCGCGGTCGAAGAGGACATCCTCAGCGCGCTTGCGGACAAGTACAAGCTCGATATCAACATCGGAGACGCCATCGAAGGCGTGATGAAAGACTTCGACGGCGACCTCGACGTCAAAGCCTCGAGGGACAACGACGACGACGACCTCAGTGAAGAAGACCTCAAGAAGTTAGGTGAAGACGCGCCCGTCGTGCGGCTCGCCAACTTGATCATCAACCAGGCGATCGCCGATAAGGCCAGCGACATCCACATCGAGCCGCGCAAGGACTGCGTCATGGTCCGCCTTCGAATCGACGGCATCATGATGGAGGCAATGAGGCTGCCGCGCAAGGTCTCGGCGCCGCTGACTTCGCGCTTCAAGATCGTCGCCAACATGGACATCGCTGAGAAGCGGGCTCCGCAGGACAACCGCATAAGCGCCGTTATCGGTGGAAAGGAGTTCGACTTCCGAGTATCGACCCTCCCGGTCGTGTACGGCGAGAAGATCGTTATGCGTGTCCTGGACAAGGGCAGCATCAACATTGGCCTGTCCAAACTGGGCTTTCTCAACCACAACCTCAAGATGCTTGAGGAAATGGCGCAGCGCAGCTACGGCATCGTGCTGGTCACGGGTCCCACAGGCTCTGGTAAATCGACGACCCTCTACTCGCTGATCAACCAGAGCAACGACGGCCTCAAGAACATCATCACAATCGAGGATCCGGTCGAGTACGAACTGGGCTCGATCAACCAGTGCAACGTCAACAATAAGGCGGGAATGACCTTCGCGGCAGGCCTTCGCGCGATGCTGCGCCAAGACCCCGACGTCATCATGATTGGTGAAATGCGTGACCGCGAGACGGCCACCATCGCGATGGAGGCTGCGCTCACCGGCCACTTGGTCTTCAGCACCCTCCACACGAACGACGCCTCTTCGGCGCCTTCTCGCCTTGTGGACATGGACGTCGAGCCGTTCTTGATCGCCTCGTCTCTCGTGGGCGTGCTCGCGCAGCGCCTTGTGCGTCAAATCTGTCCGCACTGCAAAGAGTCTTACACGGCGAGCCGCGAGACCCTTCTGCGATACGGGTTCCCGCTGCCGGAAGAAGTCGGTGCAGAGACCAAGGGCGAACTCAAACTTTTCAAGGGTGCCGGGTGCGACAACTGCAAGGGCACCGGCTATAGGGGAAGGACGGGCGTGCACGAACTGCTCGTCCTTTCGGACGAGATCAGGGACAAGATTCTCAATCGCGCTCCGAGCCATGAGATCCGAAACATGGCCATCGCGAATGGGATGAAGACACTGCAGATGGACGCAGTGCAAAAGATCCTCATGGGCGTCACTTCGGTCGACGAAGTGCTGAGGGTCATCTACGCATAGGAGGGTAGTAAGAGAAATGTCAGCTTTGCCAACAGGCCAAACGAACCCCGCGGTCGAAAGCGTCATGTCGAGGACGCAGGACATTGCAGTCCTCCCGCAAGTGGTCTACAAGATCATGGAGATGACGTCGTCGATCGACTCGTCAGCTGCCCTGCTAGAAAAAGCGATCGTCATCGACCCGGGGTTCTCGGCCAAGATCCTGACCCAGGCCAATTCGGCGTACTACGCGTTGCCAAGAAAGGTGACTTCGATCCGTGAGGCCGTGGCGTTCCTCGGCTTTCGGGCGGTCCGACAATTGGCGATGGCTGTCGGAGTCTTCGACATCTTCGTCGGAAAGACGGACAGGGAGTCCCTGAGAAGGCGTGCCTGGTGGCGACACTCGCTGGATACCGCAGTCTGCTGCCGGTTTATCTCTGACAAGATGAACCTGCGCATCTCGGACGAAGCCTATACGGTCGGGCTACTCCACTACATCGGCAAGACATTGATGGACCGTTCGAACCCGTCGGAGTTCGAGAAGGTCATGATGCTGACCGAGAAGGGAGCGAGCGATGTACAGGCCGAAAGGGCCGTCTTCGGATGCGACCACATCGAGATCGGCATGGCGGCAACGTCGCGCTGGGGATTCCCAGAGGTGCTCGTGCAAGGCATGGACTACATCAACCGCCCGCCGGATGGAAGCGAGTTTATGAGGGTCGCAGCGCTCGTTGGACTGGGCGACAGGATTGCCAGGGTCGCAGTCGAAGGGAAGTCGGAGACCCTCTTTGATGCTGGATCAGACCGGGCATGGACTCTGGAAGTGCTCGCAATCGACCAAGAATTACTCAAGAAACTTGTGGACGAGTCGGTAGAGGCAGTCGCCGCCGCCGCGGCGATCTCGTTCTAACTGGAGGGAACTGATGGCAGAAGACTTCAAATGGGATAACGTCCTGAACCAGGGCTCAGGCAAGGAAGAAGCCCCGGCACCTCCGCCTGCCGCCGCGAGCGCACAAGACGAACTCGAGGAGATCCTCGGTCAGTTCAGGGACCCTTCCGAAGTGGTCGCGCCTCCTCCAGCGGCGCCAGTCGGCGAGCAGTATGTCCCTGAGTTCGTTCCCCGCGAACTTGTCGACCCCTCCAAGTCGACGGGCAAGTACCTTGTCGAAGACGGCCTTCAGGAGCCGGAGTACGTCCGCATCCAAGAAGACGTCCTGCCAGTGCGGGACATTCACATCGATGAGGTCCTCCGCATGGCTCACGAGCGTAAGGCATCCGACGTCCACATCACGTCCGGGTTGCCGCCGATGATTCGTCTCGATGGCGAGGTCGTCGCGCTGCCCTACGAAAAGATGAGCGACGATATCACGAAGCGCATTATCTACGACATCCTCAACGACGACGACCTCAAAAAGTTCGAGCAGACGCACGAGCTCGACTTCGGCTACTCTGTCAAAGGACTGTCCCGGTTCCGCGTCAACGTCTACATGCAGCGAAACTCAGTCTCGGCTGCGCTGCGCCTCATCCCGAACAGGATCCCCTCGTTCGAGGAACTGCGACTTCCGCCGATCATCCGCGACCTGGCCAAGCGGTCGTCAGGGCTCGTCCTTGTCACCGGCCCGACCGGGTCGGGTAAGTCCACGACCATCGCTTCGATGATCGACGACATCAATGAGTCGCGCCACTCGCACATCATCACGATCGAAGACCCGATCGAGTACCTGCACAAGCACAAGAACTGCATGGTCAACCAGCGCGAGATGCACAGCGACACGTTCTCGTTCCACAACTCGCTGCGCGCGGTTCTTCGTGAAGACCCCGACATCATCCTCGTCGGCGAGTTGCGCGACCTTGAGACCATCGAGGCCGCACTCACCCTCGCAGAGACGGGCCATCTCGTCTTCGGCACGCTGCACACACGCAACGCGCCGTCGACAATGGACCGAATCATCGACGTGTTCCCGGCGGACCAGCAAGACCAAATCAAAGTCCTGCTTGCCAACACGATCGAAGGCGTCGTCTCTCAGCAGTTGCTGCCCAAACTCGGCGGTGGCCGCGTGGCCGCGCTTGAGATCATGGTCGGCATCCCTGCGATCAAGAACCTGATCCGTGAAGGCAAGACCCACCAGATGTACTCGGTCATCGAGACTTCGTCCAACGTTGGAATGCAGACGATGGACCGGTCGCTCGCCGAACTCGTGCGGCAGGGAATGGTCTCTTACGAAGAGTGTATGATGCGCTCGGTCGACAAAGAGACGTTTGCCCGACTGGCCAAGAACGTGGCCTAGGCGGTCTGAACGCGGCTTACGACCACGTAAGCCTCGGGGCCCAGAGCGGTCGATCGACGCACGTAGAACCCCGGAGAGGGCATCTTGGTGGCGTAATGGATGTCCGCGTCGTCGAGGACGACCACGCCCAGACCGGCGACCCGATAGTCGCCCTTGCGCTTGGGCTCACCGAGTTCGGAGTAACTCACGTAGAACCGGTCACCTACGATCTTCTGCGGCATCGCGACGAGAATACCCGCGCGCCCAGGTAACTTAGGCCGTCCAAGGACAGAGGCTCCTATGGAGACGTTCAAGACAATTGCGGCCATCGTGCTCGGCATCGGTTCCATCGTTTGCTGGGTGATCATTTTCATCGAGATGTTCCGCGACGCGGTATGGAAAGGAATTGTCGGACTCCTGTGCGGCCTGTACGCGCTCTACTACGCGGTCTTTGAGTTCGACCACGAGGAGAAACTGCTCATCGTGATCGTGGCCGTGTTCGGTGGCGGCATCGGGGGCGTGCTCAGCCGGTTCTGAGCGACTCAACGTGCGTTTCGTCGCAATTCTCAATCCTGCCAGTTGCAGCGGCAAGTCCGCCAAAGTCAAGTCGCGCGTGGCCGAACTGGCTAGCAGAGACGGGATAGAGGTCATCAAGACCGAGCGCGCAGGGCACGCGACCGAGATCGCCAGGTCGCTCGCGCGCGTAGGCGTTGAGCGCGTCATAGCCGTCGGCGGCGACGGAACGCTCAACGAGGTCGCCAACGGCCTCGCAAAGAGCGAGACCGCAATGGCCGCAGTCCCTGCCGGCACGGGCAACGACTGGGTCCGCACCGTCGCTATTCCGAGCGACACGAACGTCGCCTGGCACATTGCGACACACGGAAAAACCACACAAACGGACCTCGCCGAGGTCGAAGGCCACCGCTATTGCCTCAACGTCCTCGGAGCAGGATTCGACGCCGAAGTCGCCAGGCGCATCAGTGAGTCGCGTGGGCTCGTCGGGGCTCTCGGGCCGACTCCAAAGTACATTGCTGCAGTACTGGGCACGTTCGCATCCACGAAGCGTCCGACGCTGAGCATCTCTTTGGACGGACGCGAGACAAAAGTCGTCCCGCGAGCGCTCCTCGTCGCAGTCGGTGTCGCCCAGTACTACGGGAGCGGGATGCACATCCTCCCACACGCAAAGATCGACGACGGCCTTCTCGACGTCGTGTGGGGCGCTCGCATCAAGGCGCCGGAACTCCCCGGCATCCTCAAGATGCTCTACAAAGGAACGGTTGAACATCACGCGAAGGTCACGACCGACCGTTGCAAGTTCATCCAGATCGAATCGGACCAACCCACGCCGTTCCACATCGACGGCGACGTGTGCGGGACTCTCCCGATCAACGTCTACGTGCGCCCCAACGCACTGAAGATCGTCGTGCCCTAGCCCTTGCGCGTGCCTGGCTTCGTCACAGGGATCTCTGCCAGCCACGAAGGCACGTCCTCTGCCGTCCAGGACTCCGCCTCGACCTTGTAAGAAGCAAAGAACCGACATCCGAAGTCGATCGGCTCTGCGGAACGATCGATCAGAACGCCCACCCCGACGACCGTGCCGCCTGCCTCGCGCACTGCGCCGACGGTCTCGTGGACGGAGAGTCCCGTCGTCAGCACGTCGTCGACGACCAGCACGCGTGCGCCAGACGGCAAGACCTGTCCGCGCCGCAGCGCCTTTTTGCCGCCCTCTTCTTCGACATACACGGCACCGACACCCATCTGCCTGGCGACCTCGAACGCTATGATGATTCCGCCCGTCGTCGGGCCAGCAACGAAGTCGACGTCCTTGAACTGCGTCGCGATCTCAGCGCACAACGCCGACAGGACGCGAGGCTGGGTCAGGATGCGGAACTTCTCGAAGTAGACGTCCGAATGCCGCCCAGAGGTGAGCAGAAAGTGGCCACGAAGCACGGCGCCGCTCTCCTCGAGCAATCGCCCGAGGTCAGCCGAGGACGGTGAAGGGCTCGAGTTCTCGGACAACCTTGTTCTCCTCGTCCAGGATCACGACCTTCGGCACCACCTTCTCGTCCGTAAGCGCGAACGCAGCGATGACGATCCGGTCGCCAGCGCGAAAGTGGTGCGCCGCTCCTCCGTTCAAGCCGACTACGCCCGGAGGGCCAGAAAACGCGTATGTCTGGATGCGCGACGTGTGGTCTACGGCCCACACGTGCACCAGTTCGCCGTCCTCGATTCCGACACGGCGAAGCACATCGCCATCGACCTCGATTGAGCCGACGTACTCGGGGTTGGCATAGGTGACCCGCGCTTGGTGGATCTTAGACTTCAGGAGTTGCTTCAGGAACATCGCTTTGGCTTCTGTTTTCCTTACGTCGGATGGCCGCAGAAAGCAGGCCCCCTAGGGTCATAATACCGACCCCCAACCAGATGAACAGGGTCAAAGGTTTGAAGAACACCTGCATCGGATAGGCCGGTTGGACGTACTCCAGGCTCACGAGGATCGAATGGTCCTCCGAGTTCATCGCGTGCAGGACCACCTTGTACTGGTCGCCGATCCGCGCTTCGACAGGCACAGGGCTTTGACCTACCCGTACGATGACCGCCGGCTCGATCTCAAACGTCTCCGTCGCCGTCGCCGCCGTCATCTTTGCGGTGAGCATCGAGATTCCGTCCTCTAGGATGCTCCCCTCCACCTCATACCCGTGGTACATCAGCACCACGTCCTTGTGGGCCTTCGTGTCAGGGTTCTTGATCGGATCGTCGGACAGGACGAATGGAGTGGGGTCAGTCGCCTCAAACACGGGCTGGCCCATCACGAAGTAGAAGTCCATCAGCCCTTTGTTGATGATTGAGGGCCAGATCATCGGCTGCGGCTCGCCGTCCCGTCCGGGAATGAAGTACAGACCGGGCCGGGCCACAAACTTGTCGTCGCGCGATTGCGCGCTCACGCGCATCTTGTTCTTGCGGTCGGTGAACTGGCTCGTCTGCCCTAGGTTCTCGAGTTCATAGCCGAACGCCGCGGGCTTCTCGCTCGGATGGAGCAGCACGTCCTGCTTCACCTCGAAACCGCGCGAGAAAATCAGCCCCAGCATCGTCATTCCGAGCCCGAAGTGCGCCATCATCGCGCCGACCGTCTGCTTCGATCGCTTCCACGACTCGATCATCCGCCAGAACGAGGCAACGGCGACGAATAGGCAGAGCCAAGTGAGGAACAGCACCCACGTCACCTTCGGCGCGTGCAGATCGACCGGCCCCAACTCAAACCAATGGACGCTCTCGTCCGGACCGGGCGCGAAGAACGACGGAGACTTCATCCAAAGGAGGATCACCCCGACAATCCCAATAGAGATAGCCAGAGAGTTGGTGATCCGCGAGAACAACTCACGAAATGCCAGACCGTTCCAATTCAAGAACGGCGCGATCGCCATCGCGAGCATGAAAGGCACGAAGCCCCACGAAAGGAACTGGTGGTACATCGACTCTTCGACCACCTTCGGGTCTTGACCAAAGATCGACTGCACCAATGGCACGCTCATGCCGAAGGCTGTGATGAACGCGAACGCATAGAATATCCACGCCGCGATGCCATAGAACCTCTCCCTAGATAGAAACGGCACAGGGGCCGAACCGACCGTCAACTGGCTGCGGATCGGCTTGGCATTGGCGAGGAACACCACAGCGAACCCAACGACGGCTAGCCCTCCCAGCGCGATCAAGATCCACAGCGCGCGAGAATCCATCTCGGCGAAACTGTGTACGCTCGTGTCGCCCAAAAAGCCAGAGCGCGTCATGAACGTCCCGTACAAGAACGACAGGAAAGGTGCGGCTGCGAACAGCACGTTCCACAAGTGCCATTTCTTCCGAGCCTGCTGCACGAACATCCCGTGAACAAACGCCAGCAGCAGGCACCAAGGCACGAAACTCGTGTTCTCGACCGGGTCCCACATCCAGAACCCGCCCCATCCGAGCGTCTCGTACGCCCAAAAGCCACCCATGCACAAGCCCAGACCGAGAACAGCGGTCGAGAAGATCGCCCACGGCCGCACGCGAGGGATCCAACTTGTCACGTCGCGCGTCACCAGCGCAGACACAGCATAGGCGAACATGACCGCCAACGACGCGAACCCCACGAAGATCGTCGGGGGATGGATCACCACCCAGTAGTTGAGCAACGAAGGAGCCATGCCGGTGCCGTCTGCCGGCACCACCAACCGCCCATCGACCAGATCGACCAGCGCAAACGGAGACTCGATCGACAGGATCCCGGCAAGACACGCGAGGAACAGCGCGTAAACGAAAACGAACCACCGCTGGAACGGCCCAGTCCCGCGAACGGCGAACACACCAACGATCGCAGAGAGCAGCCCCCAAAGAAGGAACGAGCCCTCTTGCCCCGACCACACGCCAGCGATCAAGTACTTGATCTCGTGGTCGAGCGCCGAGTGGGAGAAGACGTACTGGAACTGGAACTGGTGGTTCAGGAACAGCGTCGCAAGGCACACGAACGCACCAAGCAACCCAAGCGCTCCGACGACGAACGCGCTCCTAGCCCAACTGTCGACCCGGCGATACGCGAACAACGCGGCCAGGACACAGGAAACGACGGTCAGCCAAATGAACCCCTTGCCGGCGAGACCGACGGCCAACGACCAAGGTGCGGGCTCGTTCACTTCTCAGACTCGTACTTGGACGGGCACTTCAAGAGAAGTTTGTTGGCCTCGAAGACATCGCCCTTCATCGCACCGACGGCGACCACCTTTGTGGCCTCTCCCATGTTCGCCGGGGGCGGGCCGCTGAAGACCACGGTGGCCACCGACCCTTCCGCGTCCGTGATCGTGAAGGTCACCTTGCCCTTCGAAACGCGCACCGAAGACTTGTCGATGTCGCCGCTAAGATGGACGCTCGACCGCTCCGCCACCTTGGCCTGCGCCACGGTCACATACGGGCTCGAGTTCTTCACAAAGGCGAAGACCACCGCACAAAGCCCGGCAGCGGTCAGGACGACGGTCGCAATAGCGCCTGCTTTCATCTCACCGTTCCTACCCCATTGTACGCCGACCCGCAGCGGTCCCACGGGAACCTCCCTGGCATAGACCTTGTTAGGTCTATCCGACAGCCTTCGATTAGGCTAAAATCGAACCTGGCAAACGCTATGATTAGGCCCGCCGCTCTGACGATCGGTCTCGCGACCATGCTCCTCACGCCCGCTTTCGCGCAAAAGGCGACCCCGGAGCAAAGAGGATCGTTCGAGGAGAAGCCCGAGTTCGGCACGCTCCACATGACGAGCAACCTGGGAAGTTTCAAGATCATTCCGGGCAAGGGCCGTATCGACGTCACATTTACCGGCACGTTCCTCATCAGCGGGCTCAAGGGCGAGCGACAGGTCATCGGAGACCTCCGCAAAGAGTTCGAAGGCATGGAGCGCGAGGTCTACCACGGCACGGGGCGCATCGTCGTTGAAGGCGAGTGGCGCGCGCTGCAGTGGTTCGGCTCCGACATGAACGCAGTCTGGTTCGGCGCAGGAGCAATCCGCGTCACCGGCGAGTTCGACAAGGACCTCAAGACAGGCGAGTTCTGGTTTGACGACCCGGCACAGCGAGAGTATTGGGCGACCCACCTCCAACAATTCTTCCTGCCTCCGTTCAATCCCGCGCTCCAGGGCGGCGCACAGCCCACGCGGCGCGGATCAGGCGGGGAATAGCCGGGTGCTCGAAAGCACCTTCTGTCACATCCCAGGCGTCGGGCCCATCACGGAACAGGCGCTCTGGAGACAGGGGTGCCTCTCGTGGCAAACGTTCCTTCGAACGCCAGACTCCTTCACCACAGGCGGCGTAGAACGCGCTTACTTTACGTCCATCGTCAAGCGCTCAGTCGATTCGCTCAAAAAGCACGACCACACGTTCTTCGCCCAGGCGCTTGGCGCAAAAGAGGCGTGGCGCGCATGGCCAGAGTTCCGTAACCGCGTCGTGTATCTCGACATCGAGACAGACGGCGGACAGTCTGGCAGTTCCGTCACCATGGTCGGCCTATACGACGGCGCAGACTTCAGATGCCTGGTCAAGGGCGAGGACCTCGACGAGTTCCCCGAAGTCATTTCCCGCTACGGCATGATCGTGACGTTCTTCGGGACCGGCTTCGACCTGCCCATGCTCCGCAGGGCGTTCAGAGGCCTGGAGTTCGACCAGATCCACCTCGACCTCTGCCACACGCTCAAGCGCGTCGGCTATCGCGGAGGGCTGAAGAAGATCGAGAAGCAACTCGGAATCGCCCGAGGCGAGGAGACCGACGGCCTAAGCGGCTGGGACGCCGTCCGACTCTGGCGCGAGCACTTGGAAGGGAAGGACAAGTCGCTGCAGACGCTCATCGATTACAACCGCGAGGACGTCGTCAACCTCGAGACGCTCGCGCAGATCGCTTTCGACAAACTGCGCAACACTGCGCTCACCGAGGCCGGGCTCGTCAAAGCCAACCTACGCTAACTCGCTTGCCACGGCCCGCAACTGCGCGATCGCAAAGTCGATCTCCGCGTCCCCGACGTCTTTGTGCGTCACGAAGCGGACACGGTCCGGTGCGATCCAGAAACATCGGACGCCCTTCGCTTCGAGCCGATCTTGCCACTGTGGCGCAGGCGCGGTCGTCCGCACGATCAGCATGTTCGTCGGAACGGGAAGCGGGTCGAGCCCAGGCAAGTCGGCGCACGCTTCCGCCAACCGTCGCGCGCGAGCGTGGTCTTCCGCCAACCTCTCCACCATCGTCTCTAGCGCAACGATCCCACAAGCTGCGAGGATTCCCGCCTGCCTCATGCCTCCTCCCAACCGCTTGCGCCAGTACCGCGCCTCTTGAATGAACGCCGCGGGCCCACACAGCACCGAGCCCACCGGCGCGCTCAGCCCCTTGCTCAGACAGAAACTCACGGTGTCCACGTGCGACGTGATCTGGCGCACGTCCACGCCGAGCGAAACCGCCGCGTTGAACACTCTCGCACCGTCCAAATGGATCTTGATGCCCAGACGGTCGGCGATCAAACGGTACTCCTTGTGCGTCGAGACCGGGGTCACGGCCCCGCCGCAGCGGTTGTGCGTGTTCTCCAAGCACAACAAGGTCGTACCCGGAGTGTGCTCGTCACGGTGCAACGCGCGCTTCGAAACTTCCGCCGGGTCGATAACCCCGTCCACAGCCTTGATCGTCCGTGCGAGCACGCCTGAGATCACAGCGGGCGCAGCCGCCTCGTAGTACACCATGTGCGCCTCGTCCTCGAATAGCACGCTGTCGCCGGGCTTGGTGTGCGTCGCGAGCGCGACCTGGTTGCCCATCGTGCCGCTCGGAACGAAAAGCCCAGACTCCATCCCCGTCTTGTGGGCGGCGAGTTCCTCCAACTTCTGCACGGTCGGCTCGTCGCCAAGCACGTCGTCGCCTAGAGGCGCGCTCGCCATCGCCGCGTACATCTCGGGCGTCGGCTTCGTGATCGTGTCAGATCGGAGGTCGGCGATCATGAAAAGACCCGCTTCAGGAATGAGACCGACTCGTTTCTGATCCGGTCCCAAGCATCAAACGAGAATGAGTGCCCCTCGCCGGGCAGTTCGACGAGCGTCGCCTCGCCACCGGCGCCCACCAGTGCGTCGCGCAGACGGCGCGACTGGTCGACAGGAACGACATCGTCCTCGACGCCGTGGACGATCAAGAACGGGCATCGCGGCCCGTCGATGTGAACGACAGGGCTCGCAGACGCATAGGCGTCCTCGCGCCCCGCATACGGGCCACCCAAGAACTGCTCGATAAAACTCATCGAAATGGGGAACTGCGTCTCAGCAGGGTTGCGCATGTCCGTCAACCCGCACACGTCCACGACCGCGTCCACGCGAGGCCCGTCGCCATAGCCCGTCCCCAAGACTGAGGCCAAATGTCCGCCCGCGCTGTTGCCGAACGCCGCAATGCGGCCTGGGTCGATGCCCAACTCTGCCGCCTTCGCGCGGGCGAAGGAGACGAACGCCTGCGCGTCCTCGATCGCCGCAGGGAAGGGGTACAGAGGCGCAAGCCGGTACTCAATCGTCGCTGCTGCAAAACCCTGCGAAGCGAACCACTCGACCTCCTCGGAGTACATCGTGCGGTCCCCACTGATCCAACCGCCACCGTGCAAGAACACGATCAACGGAAGCGACCCACCGCCCGGATGACAAAGGTCGAATTCCAGCCCGAACCCGTCCCGCTCTGCATAAACGTCGCCCGAGATGGTCTTCAAGGCCAGCAGTATAACTCCCGCTCACTTCACGTCCCAAATCCCCAAACCTCCGAATCTCCGAACCCCCGAACACCCGTACCCCCGAACAAAAAACCACTTATCCCAAGGACTTACTACCTAAAACCACTTCCAAAACGACAATCCATAGGGTATAAGGGAACTGCCTCTCGAGGCAAGGAACTCGCCCCTGGACGGCGCGGCGCCGCCTGCCCCGATGCAATCGGGGTCCGCGCCAGACGGCGAGCAAC
>CAZGXW010000017.1:2384-43423 GCA_964529975.1 uncultured Fimbriimonadaceae bacterium | reverse complement strand
GACGCGCCCGAAGACCGAGGCGGTGTCGTGGCCGCCGAACCAAAGTCGGAGGTCATCGAACGCAGATCATGCGCAAACACGTGTGCGTAGAACACGCCGCCGTAAGGATCGTGGTACCAGCGAGGCGCTTCCCGAACGATGTCTTTGAACGCGTCGTTCCACTGCTCGATCAGGTCGAACGCCACGGCGTACGGAAGGTACTCCTCGTACTTCAACCCGTCCGGCTGCTTGTCCACTACCCACTTCATGTAGTTCTCACGGTGCCGCATCATCTCGTAAAAGCCCAGCGTCTCGCGCCGAACCTCGTCTCCGTGAGGAGTCCGGCGAGGCATTTGCTGCCCAATCATGATCGCAGGGATCAGCCCGAGCCCTCCGCCGAGTACCGCGACCCAGACTTCGCTGACCAGAGAGACCTTCATCAGCACGAAGGCCACGACCGCGCACAGCACGACTCCAAGACAACTAGCGGTGCCTCGCACCGTGTTCGGGTTCTGGTAGTAGAGGTGCCTCTGCACAAAGTCGTTGTAGATCGCGTCCCTAAGCAATTGCGCCCGCGGCCCGACATGGGTCCGCAAGTCGTCGGCTGTCACTTCGGTCCCACACCCCGCCAACTCCTGGTATAGAGTCAGTTCGAAGTCGCTGAGGCCAGTCAGGTCCTTGCGCTCCGTAAACTTCAGCGTGTACTCGCGCTTCTTGAAGAGTCCCTCGTCCTGGATCACCTCGACCGTCAAGTAGCCCTTCACACAAAGGCTCATGATCCCGGCGGCGATATCGCGCTGGTCGACCCGCTCATCCAGCATCGTCCCCGCCTCCGCCCCCGGCAGGTCCGTCGGAGGCTCGAACCGTACCGTCACCGGCCCGTCGCGCTTGTCGCGACCGTTCCGCCACCAGATAGGGAACATGACGGCGGCTACCACGAGCGGCGTGAACAGCGCCAAGTACTCGCTCAACCGCCGCCAGAGTTCGACGTACCACTCCGGCTTCGGGACCGATTCTTGTGGCACGCCCAAAACGAGCGTCATGCCCTGGTACGGGCTTAGTGCCTCCAGACGCCTCCCTTCGAAACTGTCACTGTCGAGGTCGATCGCCGTGCGCGCCGGGTTCTCAGCGGCGTAAGACCCTGGCTCCGTCAACTCGACGAAGTCTCGCGAACCATAGGCCCCCGCAAAGACTCGCCCTCGCACCCTCCCTTGCGTTGGTGGAAAAGCCACGGAAAACTTTGTGGACAAAACCGGCGCGTCCCACTCGTCGCCGGTGACGTTCCAGTACAGCTCGGTCGAAGGTTCCCAGTCGCCTTTTTCGTGCCAGTTCAGGGCTCCGAACACGGTGTAGAGGATCACGTAGCGTACGCGCGAGCCCGGATCGAGGAACACGTCCGCATCCCCGATCCTGATCTTCAGGTAGTCCCCCTCGCGGGTGATCTTGGTCGTGTGCGCGTTGCCGTTGCCGTCGACGACTCCGGTCACCTTCAGTTGGATCGCCCGGCGCTTGCCTTGCCCGGCGTCATAAACGACCGGGATCGTTCGGAATATCCCGCGCCTCGATTCGTTGAACGTCACGTCGATCGTCTCGCTCACCTCGATCGTCGCGTCAGTGTTAAGGCGGATCTTCGTCTCGAACGAATCGATGACGTACGGGTACTGCGCCTGCACCCCTGCGCAAAGGAGAGCGATCAATCCAAGAACGAACCCGCGAGCCATCGCCCACAATCTACCTACCCAATCCCAGCAATCTTGCGGTGGACAACTGTGGGGAAAAGAAATCGATTACGCCGCACCACTTTTTTCGCCCCGGATGTACAGTCTTGACAGTAGCCGACGAGGCAGTCAGACGAGAAACGGTGGGCATCCCCCGGGACGAGAAAGACAGGACTCTATAAAGCGGTTGCTCCGCCGAGAGCGGGACATCGCGGTAGGCGCGCGGACCTTCGGGAAAGAGCGCAGACACGACGAACCGACCGTTCACGGTGGTTTTGCGAGAGAGCGGTTCGATCGGTCGAAAGGGCACTGGCCGGTCGAGCAAAGTTCCGAGAACAGCCCGTCTTGGAACAGAGCGCTCGCAATCTCGGTTCGCCGCTTTTGGCGGCAGGTTGCGGAAGCCGCGCCGAGTCCCGCAAGGGACGGAGCGAGGCAGCCACGCTGGACGAAGACTTCGGTCTGATTCCGGTTCCGCGGACGCCCCTCAAAAGGCGTTACGCCTGGGACGTGGCTCGCAATCGGCCAAGTGTCGGAAGCCCGCAAGGGCAAGCCGGCCCAAATGTCAAGAGCGGCGGGTCGAGCCTGATTGAATATCGTTGGGCTAAGCGGCCTTCCTTCGGGAAGGGAGCGCAGGCTAGACAGATCAACCAGGATTCGATCGCCTCGGCCGACTTCGGTCGGTCGGGGACGGTCGAACAAGATTGACGGCGTCGTACTTCCGCAGAACGGCGCCGTCGTCGCTTTAAGCCCAGGTGGGCTGGAACACGCATGCCCCTCAGGGAGTCCAACCTGTAAAGTTGCGGGCTTTGGCGCCTTCGGACAGATAGGGTGCCACGCCCCGCAGTTTTGCTGTTACAATCCAGTTAGTCTGGGGCCCGGCCATGAGACGACTCACCGCGTTCATTCTTATATTTGCCCTCGCAGTCCCGTTCGCGTTCGCCCAAAAGGGCAGCAAGACTTGGGGCCCGATCGAAGCGACCGCCGAACTCGCGTACATGAAGACGCGGAATCCCGATGGCAGTTGGACGGAGGTTCGCGGACTCGAACTTCCGATCACGATCACGCCAATGCGTGCAAAGGTCGTTGCTCCTGTGGCAAAACGGTCTCAGGAGGACATGCACGGGCCGTTCGCAGGCATGGGCGGCATGTTTCCCAAGTCCACATTCTCACCTGTCGGCTTCAACCAGTCCGTGTTCCAGAACGATGTTCCAGGCAATCCGAATGTTGGCGTCATCGTGGGCGAGACCGTCAACAGCGCGATAGACGACATGATCTTCACAAGTGCCACGGTCGGAAAACCTTGGAAGATAGTGAAGTTCGGTGTGTATCTGGACACGGTCGGAAGAACGGGCAAGTTCCTGGTCAGGTGGCGTGCATACAAGGTTTTCACGCCTGGCCTCGGCCCAGGCGTTATGGCGTTCACCCAGGAGATGTTCGACGTTGGTTTCTATCTCGAGCGTTCTCAGTTTCCGCCACACGGTGCCCCACCCTGGGACGCATTTGAAGTCACGATCGACTTCAGCCTAAGCCCGTTCATGGTGATGGATCAAGAAGGCGTATACCTGGCGCAGCAATTCCGCCACCCCCAGACTCCGGTTGAGAACGGTGAGGGAGCCTTCTCGGCAACTGAGTGGAACTGTTTCTGTGACAACGGCCCGCAGATCGGAGACAGCGAGGACCTGTTTTACTTCGACATAGAGCCAGACGGGGTGTATGACGAGACCGAAGCGGACCAATTCGAGATCCCTGGTGCAGCAGTCTTCTATAACAAGACCGAGGTCACCAGCGGGGCGTCGTCGTTCTTGACACCGATCTCGTTCGCATGGCTGCACGGAACTCACACAGGCGGAAGCCTTTCGGCGTTGCACTTCAACAACGGCGTTTACATGACGGCTAGGGCTGGAGTCGCGCCGGCAGGGGTGTCACCGGCAGAACTTGAAGTCTTGGCGTTCTCACCGACGCTATCGCCTGCGGGAATTCGATTCGATGTGGACTCGAAGGTCAATACCACGGGACTACAAGTCAGGCTATACCTGTACAACTGGTTCACCGATGAGTACGATCTCATTAAGACCGCACCTGCGACGCGAGCCGACTCGATGGTGTCCGGTGTAACGCAGTTCCCGATCCTCTACGTCAACGAAGACTCTGAGATCAAGGCAAAGGTCAGTTTCTTCCGGACCGGGCCGATCATGGTCTGGCCTTGGACCGTCTCGGTCGACCAGACACGTTGGCTCGTCACAGAGTAGATTGGTCGCTCGGAGGCCCCTGTTCCAGACGGAACGGGGGCCTCGTTCGTATTAACCGGTAACTGATGGTACTGCGCCCCTATGGCACGTTGATCGATGGGCGGTTTGAGACCGGTCTCGAGATCGAGATCGACGAGACCGGCACCGTCGATGCTGTGCGTGCCTCCCATGGGCAGCCAGAGCCCTATGTCCTGAGTCCCGCTTTCGTCAATGCTCACTCGCATATGGAGTACCGCGGGCTGCAAGGGTCGATCAGGGCCAGGGGCTACTTTGAATGGATCCGAGAGATCACCATTGCGAAACGTGGGCAGCCAACGGCAAGGGTGAAAGAGGACTGCCTTGTGGCTGCCACTGAGAACCGTCTGACCGGCGTGGCATTCGTCGGCGAACACTCCGACCGGCCGTGCAGCGGACAGGCGATGGCGACGCACGGCCTGGATGGAGTGATCTATCAGGAGGTCATTACGTTTAACGAGGCGGAGTCGCCCGAGGAAAAGTTGGCCACTGTCGCTGAAAACTTGCGTACGAACGCGCAGTGGTTCGACGGGGAGATCGTGCTGAACCCCCACGCCCCTTGGACGGTCGACCACGAGACATTGAAGACGTTTGGAGCCTCGGGAGACAAGGTCAGCATCCACGTCGCTGAGTCCGTCCACGAGAACGAGTATTTCGCTTACGACTGGGGACCCATCGCCGAGGCCTGTCGAAAGGCCGACCTCGGACACGTCCAAGGGCAGCGCGTCGTCGCCTATCTCGGGTCGCTCGGATACTTGAGGCCGGGAGTGCAGTTCGTCCATTGTTGCGACGTCAGCACGGACGAGGTTTCTCTCTTGGCCCATTCGGGGGTAAGCGTCGCCCACTGTCCGAGGTCCAACGAGACGCTCGACTGTCCCCGCGCCCCCGTTCGCGAGATGCTGGATGCTGGGATCAGCGTGGGTCTAGGACTGGATTCGGCCGCCAGCAGCGGAGCGATCGACATGTTCGCCGAAATGCGTTGTGCGCTCGAGGTCGCAGCTTCTCGTCGCGAAGACGTCACGCCCGAAGAGGTATGGAGGATGGCGACGACCATGGGAGCCCAATCGCTCGGAAAGTCGGGTTGGTCGCTTGAGGAGGGTTCCAGCATCCCACTGATCAAGATGCACGTCCCGGGGGTCGAGACGACCCGCGACCTCATCGAACTCGGTGGGCCAAGGAGCGTGGAATGGGTGACTCCCACAGTCCGCAACTGAAGTCGCTTTGGAAGTTGGTGAAGGCGATCCCCAAGGGGAGAGTCGCCAGTTATGGCGCAGTCGGTCGCGCGCTGAAGAACCCTTGTAGCGGGTTCCTCGTCGGGCGTTGGATGCACTCGTGCCCTGCCGACGTCCCTTGGTGGCGGGTCGTGAACGCACAGGGGCACATGCCAATTGGGAAGAAGTCGCCTGCCCTCGCTTTGGAGCAACGGCGCCTGCTTGAAAGGGAAGGCGTCAAGTTCGAAGACGACACGATCCCAAAGTCTGCCTTCTGGGAACCCTAGGCGTCCTTGTAACGACTGGCGAGGTCGCTCCAGGTTCCTTGCTCGATCGCTTCCCTGATCTCGCGCATCAATCTCGCATAGAACGCGAGATTGTGCAGGGTCGCCAGGCGGGCAGCAAGCGGCTCGTCCGTCTTGAAGAGGTGTCGGACATAGGCGGCGGAGTACCGCTGCGTTTGTGGGAACACAGAGTCTTCGTCGAACGGCCCCTGGTGGTCAGCCCACTTCTCGTTTGCGGCGTTGATCCTGCCGTTTAGGGTGTAGAGCGCGTGGTGGCGGGCCATGCGCGTCGGCAGGACACAGTCGAACATGTCGATCCCGCTTGCGACGGCGTGCAGGATGTCAGAAGGGTGGCCGACACCCATCAAGTAGCGCGGTCTGTCGGCAGGCAGAAGTGGCGCTGTGTGCTCGACGACGGGATACTGCAGGTCGGTCGGCTCGCCAACCGAGACTCCTCCAATGGCAAACCCGTCGAAGGGAAGGCCTGAGACGAACTCCGCGCTTTCCCTTCGCAAGTCCTCATGGACGCCTCCTTGCACGATTCCGAACACGGCTTGGCCCTCCCTGCGTGCCGCGAGGTTTCTTGGAGCCCACAGGTGGGTGCGAGCCATCGCCCCAGCGGCTTCTTCGCGCGTACAAGGATACGGAGGGCACTCGTCGAGAGCCATCGAGACATCGACCCCGAGTTGGGCTTGGATCTGGATGGCCCGCTCCGGAGTGAGAAAGGTTTCGGAGCCGTCTAGGTGGCTGCGGAATGCGACACCCTCGTCCGTGACCTTGCGGTTCTTTGCCAAGGACATGACTTGGAACCCGCCCGAGTCCGTGAGGATGGCCCTTTTCCAAGACATGAAACTGTGCAGTCCACCCAGCCTCTCGACGAGATCCGAGCCGGGCCTCTGGCTCAGGTGGTAGGTGTTGCTGAGGACGAGTTCGAACCCAAGGCCCTCGAGGTCCTCGCTTCCCAGCGTCTTGACTGTGCCGTAGGTGCCGACGGGCATGAAGCACGGGGTCTCGACGGTGCCGTGCGGGGTGTGGAGCCGTCCTCGCCTGCCCTTAGAGTGCGGGCAGGTCGAAACGAGTTCAAAGCGGACGGCCATTCAGGGGAGAGTATGAACCGGGAGTAGGGAGGATGGAGCAGGGATCGGGGAGTCGAGAGCCACGACTGGTACCCTACGTGGCTCGCATGTCGTCTGGACTCCCGACCGTGGTTATCGTCGGCCGCCCCAATGTAGGGAAGAGCACGCTCTTCAACCGCATTGCCGGGCGCCGCATCGCGGTCGTCCAAGACACCCCCGGCGTGACCCGAGACCGGCTCTACTACGAGTGTGAACGGCGGGGCCGTAGGTTCCAGGTGGTCGATACCGGAGGTCTGCTATTTGGCGACGACGATCCTCTCGTCGAACAGATCCGGGTTCAGGCTGAGGTCGCGATCAACGACGCGGACGTCGTGCTCTTTATGGTCGACGCCGGTGAAGGGCTGATGCCAGGCGACTGGGACCTCGCGCAGAGGCTACGCGGGTTTGAGAAGCCCGTGTACGTTGTCGTCAACAAGGCGGACAACCGCGAGAGGGAACAGGTTTCCAACGAGTTCTGGGCCCTTGGCGTCGGCGAGGTCGTGCCGGTCAGCGCGTTGCACGGGACCGGCATCGAGGACCTGATGGACGAGGTCGTCGACGGGTTCCCCAAAGACCTGGGAGAGATGCCAGACGACACGTTGAAACTGGCGATCATCGGCCGGCCGAACGTTGGGAAGTCGTCGATGCTGAACGCCTTGACCGGAGAGAAGCGCGCGATCGTCAGCGACATCCCGGGTACGACGCGCGACGCGATCGACACGCCGATCGTGTACAAGGGCAAGGCATACCGGCTGATCGATACCGCCGGGATCAGGCGCCGTGGAAAGGTGCAAGGTAGCGTGGAGTTCTATATGGTGCTCCGGGCAACGAACGCCCTGGAGCGTGCGGACTGTGCGCTTGTGCTAGTCGACGGGTTGGAAGGTTTGACGGACGGTGACAAGCGCGTCATGAAGGCTGCGCACGACCTTGGCAAGCCGCTCGTCATCTCTGTGAACAAGTGGGACCTGCGCGAACCGCCGACCGGCGAACTCGGCAAGAACTCACCTATCAAGAAGGACTTCCTCCGGTCTATCCGAGACGAGATGCCAGAGGTCTCGTACGCCGCTGTCAGGTTCACGAGCGCGAAGGAGGCGAGCGGGCTCGATGGGGTGATGAAGGCGGTCAACCTTGCTGTCGAGAACTGGAACTTCCGGGCGACCACTGGCGAACTCAACCGGATCGTGCAAGACGCTGTCTTTGAGAAACCTCTTGTTCGGACGGGCAAGCCGGCGAAGGTCTACTACGCGACCCAGCCCGAGACGAAGCCGCCCACGTTCGTGCTCTTTGTGAACGACCCGGATCTTTTCCATTTCTCCTATCTGAGGTACCTCGAGAACCAAATCCGCAAAGTCCACCCGCTCGAGGGGACCCCCGTCCGCCTGGTCGCACGGCGCAGCGCAGGCGACGGCTAGCCCGGCCTTTTGAACCTGGCACAAGCACCCCGAACGGTAGAATCGCCCTTTGGGGAGAGGCCCGGAGACGATGAACCTAGACGAGAACGCAGCCGAACAGCCTGTATCTGAGCCTGAGTCGATGGAGCCCGACGCCCTCGCCGAGATTACGGCCGAGCGCGACGCCCTGCGCGAGCAAATGCTGAGATCGATGGCGGAGGCGCAGAACGTTCAGAGGCGACTACGCGAGCAGCATCGCGAAGACCTGAAGTTTGCGAACCAGCCTCTGGTCACGGCACTGTTGCCTGTGCTAGACAACCTGGAGCGGTCTCTGGCGGCCCTGGAAGCCGGTGCGAGCGTCGACAAGGTGCTGGAAGGTGTCCGGGCGATCGAGAGGCAACTCAGACAGGCCCTTAGCGCCGCGAAAGTCGAACGAATCGATGCGGTAGGAAAGGTCTTCGATCCAGAAGTCCACGAAGCACTGGGGACGGTGGCGACCGACGAGGTTCCGGAAGACACCGTAGTGGCGCAGGTCGAACCTGGCTACGCGATCCATGGCCGCGTCGTTCGACCCGCACGCGTGCAGGTGGCCAAGAAGCCGTGAGTCGCCAGTACTTTGGGACGGACGGCGTCCGCGGTGTCGCTAACGAGAGGTTGACGCCTGCCTTCGCCTTCGATTTAGGCCGTGCAGCAGGGCGCTGGCTGTTGGAGTCAGGCGAGACTCCGCGCGCCGTGCTTGGGCGCGATACTCGTCGCAGCGGCCCGATGCTCGGGGCCGCGCTCGCCAGCGGGCTTTGCTCGGTCGGGGTGGACGTTGTGGCTTTGGGAGTCGTTCCGACCGGCGCGGTGAGTTTTGTGGCGAGGACCGGGGAGTTCGGGCTAGGAGCGGTCATTTCTGCTTCCCACAACCCCGCGCCTGACAACGGCATCAAATTGATGGGGCACGACGGCCGCAAGTTGGCCGACGAGGCTGAGGAGGTTATTGAGGGCTTTCTCGCCGGACCTTTCCCGGCTCCAGTGGGTGCGGGTGTGGGGCAGTTGTCGAACTCAGTCGTGGAGATCGAACGATACGTCGCGTACCTTTTGAATCTGGTGCCCGAGCGTTTGGACGGGATGAAGGTCGCCGTAGACGGCTCGCAGGGCGCGGCCTACGACCTTGGCCCGCGCGTCTTTGGCTTGCTTGGTGCGGATGTCGCTGTCACGAACGCGGATCCAGACGGGATGAACATCAACGACAAGTGTGGGGCGACCCATCCTGCAAACATTCAGTCGTTCACGGTGGCGTCGGGCTCGGTGCTCGGGGTGGCGTTCGATGGAGATGCAGACCGCGCGGTGTTCTCCGACGGTCAGGGCCGGCTGATCAATGGCGACCGCACAATGGCGATCTGGTGCGCGCACTGGTCCAGCGAGGGGGTGTTGAACCCGCCCATCGTAGTGGGGACGGTGATGAGCAACGGGGGCTTTGAGAAGTACATGGTCTCGCGGGGAGTCTCGTTGGAGCGCACTCCGGTGGGTGACAAGCACGTTAGCGCAAGGCTGCGGGAGACGGGAGCCAAGGTCGGGGGCGAACAAAGCGGGCATATCATCTTTCCCGAGCACGGACCGACGGGCGACGGTCTGGTGACTGCGTTGCAGTTTTTGCGCGTGCTGAAGCGCGAAGGCCGGACTGCCACTGACGTGTACGGCGAGTACGAGAATTGGCCACAGGTCTTGGTGAACGTGAGCGTGCGCGACCAGAGAGGTTGGTCAGAGGTGCCTGGCGTGGCCGCGGCGCTGGCCGAAGTCGAATCGCGACTGAACGGCCATGGCCGGATGGTGGTCCGCGCTAGCGGGACCCAACCTATGATCCGGGTCATGGTGGAGGCAGACGACATCGCGCTTCGCGACGAGGCTGCGGCGACCGTCGTCAGCGCGCTCGAGAGCGAACTCGAAGGGAAGATCTATAGCACGGTGGACTTGACACATGCTTTGGGCGATTGACGTTGGCAACACGCACACGGTCGTCGGGTTGTACGACGGCGGTTGGCGCCACTTGTGGCGGCTCGACACGAGCCACTATTCGACCGAGGACGAACTTGCCGTCGCTCTTCGGGGCTTGTGCACTTTGGAGGGAGCCGATTTCGTCGCTTCTGGCGTCGTCGTGGCGTCGGTCGTTCCGAGGTTGGATCGGGCGTTAGCGGCGTTTTGCTCGAAGTGGCTTGGTCGCGAAGCGCGGTTCTTGCGGATCGGCGACCAGGTCGGTCTAAAGGTGGACTACACGCCTTCGAACGCCGTGGGCGCGGACCGGCTGGCGAACGCTCTGGGTGCCCTGGCGCGTTTCTCGCCGCCCTTGGTCGTGGTCGACTTCGGGACGGCGACGACCTTTGACACAGTGGACGCGACCGGAGCTTATGTTGGCGGAGCGATCATGCCTGGACCCGAGGTCTCGGCGGCTTCGCTGACTTCTCGCACTGCGAAACTGCCCTCTGTCGCCTTGGAGGCACCGGCCAGCGCGATCGGAAAGTCCGTTGTGGGGTCTTTGCAGTCTGGGTTGGTGCTCGGCTATGCGGACGGGATCGACGGGCTAGTCCGACGGATCAAGGGAGAGTTGGGTGGAAGCGTCAAGGTCGTGGCGACCGGTGGACTAGGCGCGCTCTTTGCAGACCTTTGCAGTGAGATCGAGGAGTACGACGCGCACTTGACGCTCGATGGGCTGAGGATCGCGTACGACCGGCTAGGCTAGTTCTTCGCCAAGTGCGACCTTCTTGAGGAACTCTTCGAACCTCGCAGGGTCTTTGACGATCTTCTGTCCGAAGTAGGTCGAACCCATGTTGAAGGCAATTCCCGAGACTCCGGCGCGGCGAGAATACTTGCTGACCTTTCCTGCGATGATCCAGTCCGCGGCCTGCTCCATTCCTGGTTCTGGAACGAGATAGCGCGCCATAAGCCTGAGCCATCGATCGATGGGGTGGATGTAGATCCTGTCGGCCGGCTCGATCTTGTCCTCGTAGCCGAACATGTAGACAACGTCTCGCATGAAGGTCGAGGTGCTCTTCGGCCCGACGCCGCGAATGTCGACGATACGCTCGAACGGCTCTTCGATCCGGTGCGTGTCGGCAATGTTGTTGAGCATCCAGTTCGCGATGGAACCGTTGCCGTCTTCGTTGTATATCTCTTGCGAAAGCTCGAGCATGCCTTGGATCAGGCCCCGGTTTTGCGCCTCGTTGTTCTTGCGACGCTTTTCTTGGCAGATCGCAGCGAACGAGTCCCAGAGCGGCGTGCCGTCCTCGTGTTTGAGCACGGCATCGAAGTCGCCATCACCCTGCACGCGAAGGACGGCTTCGAGCGCAAACTGGGAAAGGTCGTCGCGGTCTTTGCCCCTTCGTGCAAAGGCATAGTGGCAGTAGAAGGCAAGCAGGCTACCGCGCGACGTGAGGTAGGCGTCCTTGATCAGTTCGGGGTCCTCTTCCTCGATGCCCAGCACTTTGCGAAGGTGCGGGTAGAGGAACTCGGTCGCGTATCGCGCGCCAAAGTCGTCGGCGACGCATTTGAACACGCGCACAGCACGCGGGTCAAGTTCGGCCGCTGGCGGCCGCTGCCTCCTTGGTTGATCCATTTTTTCCGGTCGCGTCCGGCGCCCTTAGAACCGAGCGTCAGCGGACATAACGGTCAGTACTGGCAGGGTCGGTGTCTGCGGTCCGCCGCCCCGTCGCATTCGATAGAATACCTGCCACACGAACTCGGTGATGGGGACTTGATTAGACCGAAAGTCGGTCAGGATGTCGACGAGCGCTTGAGTGTACGAGCCGACTGTTTTTCCTGACGTGACGAGCGAGTAGACCTTGTCTCCAGGGATCGTCGCATGGGCTTGTGAAACTCGACCATAGAGTGGAGTTTCCTTTCCAAAGTAGAGGCCGGAACTGATTGGTCGCTCTGCCTGGGTGAAAGCGAAGACGCTCGTGCCCTTTGCGATGAACATCTTATAGATCTCGCTGACAGGAACCATGTGCATCGAGTCGGAGGGCGTCTCTGCATCGATGCCGGCGATGTAGTCCTTGCCGCCGATGTTGAACCCTGCACCGCTGAAGTAGAGGAACAGGACTCCGTCCTGGGGCATGCGCTCTGCGATCGCTTTCGCACTGGCCAGGATCTGCGCCGCCGTCGCGTTGACGACGACGTCGATGTTCTCTTCGAGGTAACCGGCGTGCTGGACGAGCGTGTCGCGAACGAGCACGGCGTCCGAAGAGGCGTACTCAAGTTTGGCGTCGGCCATCATGCTCTCCGAGTTGCCGATCACGAGCGCGTACTTGCTGGCGATCGCCGGCACGCGGCCCGCGATGGTCGAGATCTCTCCTTGGGCCGGAGGCGAGCCGATAGCGGTCGTAGTCGGGTTCCCCGCACTGTTGAGGTTCTCGGCCTTAATGACGGTCGTCTTGGGCCCGCCCTGTTGCGTCGGTCCGCCTTGGTTGGCGGGCTTCGGCAGGAGGCTGGCGACGGCGGCCCGCTCCTCTGGAGTCATGATCGCGCTGTCGACCTTCCACTTGAACGCGTCGGAGTCGGCGTCGACGATGGTCTTGAGTGAGTCAAGCTTTTGAATGTCTCGCGTGCGCGAGTAGATCTGGTTGAGGAGGTACACGGTCTCCGCGCTGGCTTGTTTGCGCATCAGGAGCGCTTCCAACTGCTTTGCCACTTCACCCAAAGCGTTGTCGCGGTCGACGCCTTCGAGTTGGAGCGCCTGTCGATATGCGCAGTAAGCGGCGCCAAAGTTCGGGGAATAAGGGGCGCCGTCTCTCCACTTACGCGGATCCGTGACCGGCCCGGGGAGGTTCGTCGGGCTGCTTTGGTCGTCAGGCCGAAGCGCGATAGCCTCCGTGAAGGCGGCCTTCGCAGTGCTCCAATCGGACTGGCTGATGGCGGCAAGCGCCTTTCCGTACGCTTCGCTCCACCCCTGGGCCGATGCTAGGCCAGCGGTGAGCAGGAGGAGGGAGGAGAGAAGTGCGCGTGTTTTCATTTCTTACCAAGAAGGTAGGTCATGGAGAGGGCCATGTCTAGGGCCGAACCGTCGGTCGGCTTTGCGAAACTCAAGTCGAGTTGGAAGTCCGAGTTGTTCGGGCGGTATCCGACACCAAAGGTGAACGAGTCTCGAGACTTGAACCCGTCGCCGCCTTTTGGCACATAGGCGTACCCGAACCGCAAGGGGATCCTGGCGTTCCAGCGGCGGAGCATGTACTCGAGCCCGCCATTGAACACGGTGTAGTTGTCTCGGGCGAAAACGGTGTCGCTCTCGCCACCAAAGTAGTGGCTTGCCTGGAGCGCGACGAGGATGTACTGGCCGTTCGCGCCATCGTTGCGATTGGCGAACCCCGCCGAAATGCGTCCGGGGATTTTGTCGTAATACGCCTGAGTCTCAGCGTTGCTGCCGAGGTCGATCGGTGACTGGGCACTCACACCGAAACTCGAAGTCGGCCCTGTCGAGACCATCATTCCCGCCACGATCCCGAAGCCAAGCCCTGTACCGGAGTTGTCGGCCGAGACTGAGCCCACAAAGACGTTGCCGTTGAACTGGTCGTAGTTCTGGCGGTTCAACACGTACTGGTTGGCGACCACGACTCCGAGGCCGTAGTTCGTGGTGCCGCCTCCGGCGCTCGCTCCATAGGAGACGGTGAACAGGTCTGTCTGCGCACGAAAAGTCTCTTCGTAGTTGTTGATCGTCAGGGCGCCGTCGCTCAGCCCGTTGCCCGACCGTTCGTCACGGATGAACCCGGAGCGCGTATAACTGAACCCGAGCGTCCCGCGCCCCATGGGAAAGGCGTAGCCGACGTGCGTTAGGCCGAAGGAGCCTTGGCGGTCGCCGTTCTGGAAGTCAGGGTCGGCAAAGTCGCCTGAAACGACTGTCCGTGACTGTGGGAGGTTTCGATAGGCCACTCCATAGAGTGGCTGCGTCAGATAGCCCAGACCCGCCGGGTTAGCGTTCGCAGAAAACGTGCTCGCGTCGGTCACGTAGGTCGCTCCGCCAAGTCCCATAGCCCTGCCCCCGGCGTCCAGCGCCGTGAGAAGGTCCGGAATCTGCGCCGACGCGCCTGACGAGAGCGCCGCGAGAGTGATCGCGGCGATGAGGGTCTTCTTGGTGTTCACTTCTTTGCTTCCTGTTCCTGCTTGAAAAGTCGGGCTAGTTCGGCCGACGGCTCTGCTTTGTCGTCACCGTGACCGTTTGGGTCACCGCGATGTTTCCGGCCCGATCGACCGCGTCGACAACGATCTTGAACTGGTTCGGCAATCCACCGCCAAACCTGATACGGCCTGTCCAAGTGATCTTGTTTCCGTTCGTCGTCAGGTTCTTGCGTGGGACAAGACGGATCAAGTTGTCGTCCATGTCCGTGATCCGAACGTTCATGCCAGTCCAGTGGATCGAGCCCTGGAACTGGTCTGTGACTTCGACCACGACCGAAAAAGTGGAGCCGGGCCTGATGACGGTGCCGGCCGTCGGCGCCAAGATCGACGAACTGGGGTTGATCCTGTCAACCGTGACGTTGATGTTTTTGTTCGCGGTGTTCTTGGCGAGGTCTTCGACGCTCAGGTTGATCGTTTGAGGTCCGTCGGTCACGATCGTGTTCGAGTCCCAGTTCACGAGGATCTGGTTGGTGTTGCCGCTGTTGTTCGGAATGTCGGCATTGTTGATCTTGACGCGCCACTCCTTCACGTTCGGCTCGTCCAGGTCGACGACGACGGGGACGATGCCCCTGACGAAGGCGCCGGTCAGAGGGTTAGAGTCCAAGAACTTAGGGACCTTTACGTCGACGTTCACCGGGATCGCCGGCGGCGAATTGTACGTCGCTCCAGGCTCCGTGACCGTTACGGTAAGCGTATAGGCTCCCTCAGGGGTCGACTGGCCGAAGTTGAGCGGCACGTTGTTGTCGATGTTTCCTTCAGAGTTCGGGTTGAAGTTGCGCTCGACGGTGACGTTGATCGCCGGGTTGGAATCGAGCGTACAGACGACTTTGACCGTGACCTGGACGACGGCGCCCGTGATAAGGAAGTTAACGGTATTGGAGGTACCGAGGAAGTCGCCGCTACTGGGCGAAGTGACCGTGATGTTGCCCGCAAAGGCCGATGTGGACATCAGGGCCAGGGTCGCCAAGACTAGGTTTCTCATACTTTCATCTCCCGGTTCGAATGAGCCTCCATTATAGCCCAGGTTTGAACCTGACGGCGGCTCGTACGAACTCGGCTGCGCCCCCCTCGTCGTTGGACGCGACGATCAGGTCGGCATGTTCACGGACGGCCTCGACCGCGTTCGCGACGGCCCCCGAGAACCCCGCCCAGGCCACCATCTCAAGGTCATTGAGGTAGTCGCCCAAGGCAGCGACTTCAGTCTGTTGCAAGGAAAGGGCCATCGCCAGCCTTTGTACGCCGACTCCCTTGTTCACGCCGGGTGGCAGGAACTCGATGTACTCAGGTTCGCTGAGCGTGATGGCCGTTTCGTGAGAACCTAGTAGTTTTGAGGTCTCCGCGAAGTGCCTTTTGACCGCATCGGCATGGTCCACGAACAGGATCTTTGTCGGATCGAGGGCCTCGAGGTCCTCGAAGGGAAGTACGGCCTCTTCGACGACCCCGGTCCGCCGGCGATAGAGGTCTGCCCAGTGTCCCTCGTGCGAGAAGTACACCTTGCCTCCCACGTACACGTTCGTGTGCAATCCAAGGGCGCGGGCGTAGCCCAGGACAGTGCGCTTCGAGGGCCCTGGGAGCGTGTCGTGGGAGACCTCGTTCCGGTCCCTGTCGAGCACATAGGCCCCGTTACACGAGACAAATGGCCCCTCGAGCCCAAGTTCTTGAGCATAGGGGAGCATCGTATTTAGGGCCCGTCCGCTGGCAAGACAGACATCGACCCCCTCTTCCACAGCATCATGGATGGCCTCTGCTGCGCCGCGCGACAGTTTTCGACCAGAGTCGAGAAGGGTGCCGTCCAGGTCGATAGCGATCAGTTTGATGTGTGGCATAGGAACTGGGCGGCTAGGTTCAAAACCTACCACGGAACCGTAAAGTTGCCGGGCCTTTGAGCCGAGAATCCGTATGTGGGAACTAGAGACGCGGGTCCGGGGCAGGGCTACGACCGTGAGACGGTCGTGTTTCGCCTTGGCGAGGCGTCCTACGGAATCGACATCTCCCGCGTCAAGAAGGTCGTCCGTATGAGGGAGATCACCCCCTGCGCCCGTGAAGGCACAGTCCTTTGCGGCATCGTGAACATCAAGGGTCGGACGATCCCGGTCTACGACATCGCTCAGTTGCTGGAGTCGCACAGGGCAAAGACCACACCGAAGTCACGGATCATCGTGACGGAAGGCGAGGGTGGTGCAGCGGCGTTCGTGGTGGACGCCGTGACGAGCGTCGTCACAGAAGAGAAAGAAGGATCGAACGCTAACCAGGGGCTCGCGCTGGTCGACCTTGACGCGGTTTTGGCTCACAACAACCTGATCTGAGAGAACAAACAGGCATGGCACTCGAAGACCACAGCAGACTGATGCAGGCGTACGTCGAAAAGGCGATGGTCGACCTGCCGTCGCTTCCGACCGTCATCATCCAGGTCGTCAAGGCGACTGAGAAGGAGACCGTCAGTACCAGCGAGATTGAAGAGTTGATCGGCGCAGACGCTGCGATTTCCACGAAACTCCTCAAGGTCGTCAACAGCGCGTACTTCGGTATGCCCCGTCAAATCTTCTCGATCAACCAGGCCATCGCCATCCTCGGCCTACACCAGGTTCGAAACCTTGTGCTCTCGATCGGTGTCTTGAACGCGCTAAGCCACGACAGCGCCAGGACGGAGGGGCTTCAGCGCGCGTTCTGGGAAAGGAGTTTCGGCACAGCGTCATGCTCGTCGCTAATTGCACGACGAAAGCGCTTGCCGGCAAAAGAGCAGGAACTCCTATTCGTCGCGGGCCTTCTCCACGACATCGGCGTGCTGTTCCTCTTGACCCAGTTCACGACCCCCTATCTCGAAGTCCTCAAGACCTCCCTGGCCAACCAGGAACTGCTCGTGGACGTCGAACAGCGCGCCTTGCACACGAACCACGCCTGGCTGGGCGGCATGCTGGCCGGCAAGTGGAACTTCCCAGAAGACTTGACCGAACTCATCGCCCAGCACGAGTTCCCGACATCGCCCTTCGAGCACCCGAGCACGACATGCCTCTATGTCGCCGACAGGATCGTGGGCACGATCGTGGACGGCCAGAGCAGCGGGTTCTCGCCGGGCCTCTCGCAGGAGTACCTGGACTGGCTGGACCTCGACGCCGAGGAGCAGGAGTCCCTCAAATCAGAAGTCATGGTGCAACTGAACCGCGCCAAGGAGTTACTGGGACTGCTGGCTTAGGTCCTGATCCGGCAATCCTGCGGTCTGAAGAGCAGCGGGAGTGCCGAAAATCCAGAGTAGAAGCATGAGCATCAACGGAAGCCTTTCAGGGATATCGTTCACGGGGCTGGCGAGCGGAATCGACTCGCAGAGCATCGTGAGCCAGTTGATGCAGATCGAGGCGCTCCCGCTGCAGCGGATGCAGCAACAGCAGGCGATCCTCGGTCAGAGGCAGAGCCTCTACGCCCAACTCAAGTCGATCCTTGTCGGATTCAACTCGGCCGCGAGCGCCCTCAACACCGCTGCCTCGTTCAATCCCATCCAGGCGTCATCGTCCAACACGGACGTCGCGACAGCGACAGCGAGTTCCACGGCAGTCGCCGGAACCTACCAGTTGGCGGTCTCCAAACTCGCGACCACACAGAAGTTATCGAGCAACTCCCAAACAAGCGCGACAGCGCAACTTGGATTCAGCGGGACGTTCGTGGTGAACGGACGGGCCGTGACCGTCGATGCATCGGACACGCTTACAAGCATCGCAGGGAAGATCAACTCCGCCGGCGCAGGCGCGACGGCCAGCGTGATCAATGGGGGCTCGAACGGCTCGTACCTCACCATCACTGCGGGCTTGTCGGGCGAGTCAAACGCGCTCCAGATCGCGAACTTGAGCGGAACTGCCCTCACGTCTCTCGGACTGGTCACGGGCGCCGCGTCCTTTCGCGACCAAGTCGACGCCGATACGGTGCGCTCCTTTGGATTCTCGAGCGCGAGTAGCACGCTCTCGTCTTTGATGGGTTCGGCCGCGAGCGGCTCGTTCCAAATCGGCACGGCGACGATCAACGTCGACTTCGCGACGGACTCGCTCCAAGAGATCGCGAACAAGATCAACGCGGACCTGGACGCCAATGCCACGGCAGAGGTCGTCAGCGTGACAGTCGACGGAAAGACGACTCAGCGCTTGGAAATCACGGGAAGCGGCGGATCGCTCCCCAGCATTACGGATACGAACGGATTGCTCGAGGCGATCGGCCTGTATCAGCGCGGCTACTCGAACGAACTCGTAGAAGCGCAGGACGCCGAGTACACGCTCGACGGTTTCGCGTTCACGAGCAGCAAGAACACGATCTCCGAAGTCATACCAGGAGCGACTTTCACGCTGCTAAAGGCGAACGAGACGACGCCCGAGACGTCGACGCTCAGTTTCAGCAAAGACACGGCAGCGGTGAAGACCAGTTTCGAAGGGCTCGTCAGCGCCTACAACGAAATCGTCGGTTTTATCAAGCAGACCAGCGCCTTTGACACCGAGACCTTTGCCAGTGGACCGCTGTTCGGCGATTCAGCCGTGGCGCAGATCGAGCAGACGCTTGGCAACTTGATGTTCAAGACGATCGGAACCGGCGACCTCAAAAACCTTGCCCAGCTCGGCTTCAACTTCGACCAAGACGGCAAACTGTCGCTCGACTCAGGGCGGCTGGACCAGATGCTCGCAAGCGACCCTGAGGGCGTCCGGCGCCTGATGATGGCCGTGGGAGACTCCACGACGAACGACCTCAAGTTCATCTCGAGCACGAGCATGACGAAGAACTCGGGTCCGAGCGGCTACCTGGTCAACATCACACAGGTCGCTACGAAAGGAAACATTCTTGGAACGGTGTCGCAGACGACAGGAAACGTCGCTGGTGAGACTCTGACGTTCGACGGTACGCTCTTCAACAATGCAGACTACGACCTCACCGTCCCCATTGGTGCCACCCAAGCGGACCTGGTGCAGTTGATCAACAGCGATGCCAAGTTGAAAGACCTGGTGGTCGCTTCGGTCGAGGGTGGGATGCTCAAGATAGAGAGCAAGCGCTACGGAACCGCAGGCAACTTCACCGTCGTGTCGAACCTCGCTGCTGCGGCAGACAACTCAGGCATCGGAACGACGGGTGGAACGGTCACCGACGGGCTTGATGTGGGAGGAACGATCAATGGCGAGGCGGCAACCGGACTCGGCCAGTTCCTCACGGGAGGGACGGGAACAGACGCCGAGGGATTGCAGATCCAGTACACCGGCACGTCGACGGGCGATATTGGATCGATCACATTCCAGCGGGGCGTCGCCGCGGAGCTGTCCTACGGCCTCAATACATTCACCGACACGGTCAACGGCCTGCTCGTCACGCAGGACAAGACCTTGCAGTCGCAGATCGATGACATCACGCAGAGAATGGAGAGTTTCCAAGAACGACTCGAGCTGCGTCGCGGGTACCTCCAGCAGAAGTTCCTCGCCATGGAGCGAGCAGTCGCCGCATTGCAGGCGCAAAGTTCGCAACTCTCGTCTGTCATGGCCCAAGGCGGCTAGACGCGCGTCAGGATCTGCTCTCGGCTGAACAGTCCCACTGCGACTTTGAGCAACACGAGCCCAATTGCGAGGCTGCTCAAGGCCGTGATGAGGAACGGAACGACTTCAAGCTCGTTGAGCAACGCCTCTTTGATCGCGACCGACGCGTTGAGGATTGGCGTCCACCTTACCCAGGCTTCGTTCTGGGCCCCTGTGAAGCCGATGAACTGACTGAAGATCGCCGGCATGAGCACGACAAAACTCACGAGGGTCAGGTAGGTTTGTGCCTCCCGCACGTTCTTCGCGTACGCGCTGACGGCGATCAATAGGCTCGCAAAGAGCACGACCAAGGGCAGAAGCACGCCGAACAACCCAAGGATTGCCAGGGCCGAAACATGCATGCCGCTGGGGAAGAGCGCGTCCGTGACCTCCAGACGTAGCAGTCCGATCGCAAGCACGCCGACGAGCGTCGTTAGACTGCTGACGAGGCAAATCGCAGTGAGTGCGAGCGTCTTGCCGTAAGCGACCTCCGACCGTTTGACCGGGCTGATGAGAAGCGTCTCCATGGTGCCGCGCTCCTTCTCGCCAGCAACGAGGTCAGATACAGAGCTAAACCCGCCATAGAAAGCCCACAGGACGATCAAGTAGGGAATCAGCCCAATAATCATCGACGCCCCGAGGCCCTCAGCGCTCTTTTCGTCCACTTCCTTGAACTTGACCGGCTCGGAGAGCCTTTCGTCGATGTTGTGCTCCCTTAGCACGACTTTGACCGCCTCCTTGTTGATCTGCTCCACCATTCGGCGCACCGAGCCCATGGCGATCTGTGAGAGCGGTTCGGTTGAAAGGTAGTGGGCAGTGACTTCGGCGGTTCCGCCAGCGACGCCCTCGACAAAGCCAGGGCTGAAGACCATCACGGCCCGCACTTTTCTGTCGCGGAGCATCTCGACACCAGCCTCCAAGTTGTCGACCATGACCAAGTCCACGCCCTCCGCATCTCGCAGTTGGTCGAGCATCGGGTTGCTCTCGTCGTGCAAGAACGCGAGCCGCAGGTCTGGCTTCTTGCTCACTTTGTTCTCGATGAAGCCGAACAGCAAGATGAAGATCGCGATCATGAAGATCGGAGCGACGAAGGCGGCATTGATGACGCGCTTGTCGCGGATCATCTCTCGTGCCTCCTTTTGGAAGATCAGGAGTGCGGCCTTCACGCAGACACCTTCGGGGCGTAACCGACCAGTTTTAGGAACGCTGGCTCAAGGCGCGTTTCGCCAGCGGAACCAAGAACGTCCGAAAGAGTGCCGTGCCCCTTGATCCTTCCGTCGTGGATAATGGCGATCTCGTCGCAGAGCCTCTCTGCCTCGCTCATGACGTGCGTGCTGAAGACAATGGTCCGACCATGGTCCCTTTGCTCTTCGATGAACTCCATGATCGTCTGCGCCGTCACGACGTCGAGCCCGGCTGTGGGCTCGTCGAAGAACAGCACTGGCGGGTCGTGCAGGATCGCGCGGGCGATGGAGACGCGCTGCTTTTGACCCGTTGATAGCTTGTCGCACAGGCGGTCCTTGAACTCGTGGAGGTTGAGTTTGTCGGTCACATAGGCGACACGCTCAGCGAGCACAGGTCCATTCAGTCCGTAGAGGGAACCGAAGTAAGCGAGCATCTCGGTTGCCGTCAGCCTGCCGTAGAGCGCGGTCGTGTTCGAAAGGAACCCGATGCTTGCGCGCACGCGCTCGGACTCGCGCACCGTGTCGAATCCGTTGACGCTGGCATCGCCGGATGTCGGCTGAATGACGGTCGAGAGCATACGAAGGAGCGTGGTCTTTCCTGCGCCGTTCACCCCCAACAGGCCAAAAATGCTTCCCGGACGGGCCACGATCGAAACCCGGTCGACCGCCTTGATCTCTCCCTTCTTCTTGTCGATGAACGATTTGCAGATGTCGCGGGTCTGGACCACGGCCCATTCTACGCAGAAGCCGCCGACCAGGGTTCAGAGAAGCCTATCGTCCCAGGTTGACCGTCAGAGTAAAACCCTGCTCGATCACCACGGGCCGCTCAAAGGTGACGGTCAGAACTCCGTCTTCGTGTCGGAACGAGCCTGTAGCCGTCGTGCCGGGAATCGTCACTCCAATGGAGCGCGGCTTTGTTCCTTCGATGATCGTGACCGCAAACTCGCTGACGACTACTCGCCCACGCTTCATTTCGATGCTGCAAGTCTGTCCCTCGCTGTCGTAGATTTGCGAGTAGACGCCATACCCTTCGGCGACAGTGAACGCAGCCCGAAAGTCGCGAGGCGTGATCCGGGGCGAGAAGGACAACTTGCCGCTCGGGCCGTGGTACTTGAACCCCGCCAGGGCTGTATAGACGCCCCAACTCGCCATGGCGCGGGCGTAGTGGTCGCTGCACTCGACTTCGTTGTACGGGTTTCGCTTTGCAGGGTGGTAGCGGTCGTGGATTCCGCGACAGATCGCAAGTCCTTCCTCGACCATCCCCTCCCACACCATGTGGCCTGCAACTTGGTACTCGATCCCTGTCCAGACTTCGTCTCGATAGCGCACTGGCTCTCCAGGCCTGCTGCCCTTTGGCCAAGTGCATATGAAGAGACCTGCCTCACCCTGGACGGCGAACGGCCTTTCCGGCTTGTATCTTGCGTTTTGCGGTGCGATGTCCGGTGCCCAACAATACTTCCAAACGGACTCAAGCGACTTGCGTACGTGCTCCTTGGGATAGAGGTATCCGAGGTTGATATGGTGCGCCCAACCTTGGCCGAACATTTGGTCCGCAAGGCAACCTGGGCCGTACTGATAGAGAGGATGCTTTGCGGCATCGACCTCTTGGATAAAGTACTCGCCGTTCCACAAGCGCTCGACGGTCTGTTTGCTGCCCTTCTCAAAGATAGCCTTGCACTCGTTTGCGAACTCGACGTCTCCCATATCGAGCGCCATTTCCTCGGCGGCGCGTAGGGCGCCTAGATAGAGCGCGCCGACGAACGTGTTCGGCCCTTCGAAGTTGATGTCGTAAGTGTTGTGCTGGCTGTCCTCTATCACGCCGTCCTTGTTCGGATCGTGCGAAATCGAGAACTGCATCGCCTTCTTGATCTTCGACCAGTTTCGCTTGAGGAACTCGTCGTCCTTCTGCATTGTGTGCTCGCGGTATGCCTTGAGGATGGTGCCGCACTGTCCGTCCGCGGCGTACTGCGCGTCGCTCCTGAATCCGACCAGTCCGGTGTCCTCGTGGAAGCCTTCGCCGAAGTCCTGCCTCTCGCGTATGTTGACTTCAATCTCTGGAAAAAGGCGAGCCATCGAGTGCTCGTAGTTCCAAACGTGTGTGCAGGTCCCTGCGCAACACACTACGCCTTCCCACGCCCAAAACCTACCGTTGCCCCACCATTCCGCAGTCCCTGTCGCCAGATAGGAGACGGTCGAGTGCAAGCGGTCCAAAAGCCAGAAAGGCAATGTGGAGTCGTAGTAGGTCTCCACCCAAAGCTTGGTGTCTGCCGAGAGTCGCTTGTAGTGCAGTTGGGCATACCGCACGACCGCGTGCGCATCGACAAACCAGTTTGCATACTGCCGTCCGCGTGCATGGTTAGGGAAGTGCCACGCTAGCACAGCGACGAGAGTCTTCTTCTCGCCCGGTTTCAAGACGATGCTGTCCGAAGTCACTTGACCGAAGTGCTGCTCGGTGAAACCGTAAGATCCCGCGCCCTCCACCGACCCTTTCTCAAAGATCGCAAGAGCCAATGTTCCCACTTCTCGGTTCGGATCGCCGCGCCGAATGTTGACGTGCTCGCGATTCTTGACTGTGTCGCCCATCTCGATCTGGTCGATGTTGATGTGCCCCCAGCCACCAGTCGCCGTGTCCACGATCTGTAGGCGCGCCTTCTTGCCAGCAAACTTCGACACGTCCCACGTCTCCCACAACAGGCGCTCTTCGTTGAGGCCGGTCGCGGTCTTCACGATCTCGCCGTCGATCAGTAAGGTCATGCACTCGGTCGCCGGATGGTTCCCGCCGCCGATCAGAAAGTTGATATAACGCCGATCGATCGTGAACTCAGGAGACGTAAGCGTGCCTGTCGTCCCATCACCGCTCAAAAACGTGTTCACCAACTTTCGGCCAATAAAGCCCGTCACGCGCTGTTGGTTTGGCAGCGTTCCACCGACAGGTCCGGTGCCAAAGGAGTTTCCAGTGGCCACCCATTCGCCGTATGTCTCGCCTTCGAAGTCGGCCATGACGACGACCGGACGGGGATTCGCAGGATCGGGACCAAACTCGTCCTTGGAGGAGTCTGCTCCATGGACGACCATCGTCAACCTCGGCTCGGCCAGGGCATGTGTGTGACGCATGCGCACCCCCGGATCCTTCTCCCACGACTTCGCGACGGCGTTCTCGATCCATCCACGCAGTGAGACGGTGGCATCTGTGGCTGAGGTGTTCTCGAGCGTGTACTCCATCATCGTGGCAGGAAGTGCGGAGTCCTTCGCGTTCAGTGGCACGAAGGGCGGATAGGCGCAAAGCCCAACGCGAATCGGACAGTCCTCGCGCAAATAGGTCACGTGCGCGATCGGGAACCGGCCCTCAAAAGTCACTCCAGGAAAGCCCTCCTTGTCCAAGGCCCACTCGCGGTCTCCGATAATGATCGAGAACCCGCACTCGACCGGCTTCTTGATGGCCCTCTTCGCGTAGTTCGTCGCCCCGTAACTCAAAAACTCGTGCGAGTTGAAGATCTCCCAGTTTCCAAACGTGCCGTCGCCGCACAGATACATCTGGCCGCTGGCGATGCCGCCGCAAGGCATGCCTATCGAGTCGAGATCTGCGCCCGACCACACTTCTTTCACGCCACGCTCGAAGAGCGCCTTCTTCCACGCCGGCGGCAAGTTCTTCTCGACGGGGACGAAGTGGTCTTGTACGATCATCGAACCGTCTTCAAAGATCGCGAGGATCTGCCTCGGCCCGACGGTCGCCGCGCTTCCGGCAATCTTCAAGAACGTCCGCCTGGTCAGGTCGCGGTTTTCGGGCTCCACCAATCGAGTCTAGCCCAGATCGTTCATCATTGCAAAGTGACCGAGTACGACATCCAGACCAAGACCCTCCACGGCCACCAGGAACTGATCGATCTGCCCTCTTTGTTGCAAAGCATCGACCATCCCTGGTGGAACCGGACCCTGACTCAAGTCAATGAGAGCGTCGTGCGGGTCGGGCACTTCGAAGGGGAGTTTCACTGGCACAAACACGACAACGACGACGAGTTCTTCTTCGTCCTCGAAGGCACGTTCTACATCGATCTCGAAGGCGAGACAGTCACGCTCAACAAGCACCAAGGGATCACTATCAGCAAAGGCGTCATGCATAGACCGCGCTCTCCCAAACCCTCCGTTGTGCTCATGGTCGAAACAAGCGCAATCGTGCCGACCGGCGACTAACCCAAGAACGCGTCGATGCGAGCAAGAACCTCGGTCGCAGTGACGCCCCGCTCTCGCACCGCACGTAGAGTTTCGGCCCCGTCCCGCTTTGAGAGTTTCTTGCCGTCTTCTCCCAGCACAAGCCGATGGTGGCTATAAAGCGGCGTCGGAAGGCCGAGCAGCGCCTGCAACAACCGATGGACGTGCGTCGATTCGAACAAGTCTTCGCCACGCGTGACGACGTCCACGCCCTGCCACGCATCGTCGACAACGACGCAAAGGTGGTAAGAGCCAGGGGTCTCCTTTCGAGACAGCACGAAGTCTCCGAACGGCCGCGCGTCCGCGACCTGGTGCCCGCGCAGTTCGTCGTCCCACGTCAATGAAGGGAACAAGCCGAGCGCCCTCTCCAGGTCCAGTCTATAGGCGAAGGATTCGCCGCTCGATATCCTCTCCTGAACGACAGAGGCCTGCAAGGACCGGCAAGTCCCTGGATAGACGGGCCCTTCGGGGCCGTGCGGGGCGCTGGACGCCAAACGGATGTCAGCCCGAGTGCAGAAGCACGGATAGACAAGTTCGGCCTCGCGCAGCCGTTCAATTGCTCGCGCATAGTCACCAAACCGGTCGGACTGCCTCACCACCGGTCCTGGAAACGAAACGCCGAGCCAAGCCAAGTCCTCAAAGATCGACGCCTCGTACTCGGGCTTGCATCGCGTCTGGTCGATGTCCTCGATACGCAACAGCATCTCGCCACGCCGCGAAGCGTAAACCGCAGAAACCGCGTGGCCGAAGTGTAGGTGCCCCGTCGGGCTGGGCGCGAATCGTGTGACCATGAACGACAATAGGACGGCAACCGCCGTCCTATTGTGAACACTCAAGCGCGCGACTAGCCGCCGCCGCCGCGCCGCACAGTGCCTGTCGCCGGGATCGGCGGAGGCGCCATCATGTTTTGCTTCGCCCGGTCGACCTGCGCTCGAAAGCCCTCTGGCAGTCCGTTGTAGGACACCGCGCGAGCACCGCTCACCAGCCAACCGTCCTTGAACATCGCGCTAGGCCGTCCGTACTGCTGCAGTTCCAGGGCTATCTGCACGTTCACGATCTGAGCGGGCACGAACGTGTCGAAGTCCGGCGGAGGCGCGCCACCACCAAAGTTCGCCTGCAACATGCCTTGTCGCATCCCGAGTTCTTGCGCCGAGAGCAACTGCCCGCCGCGAAGTCCTTTGATCGACGCGTACACGCCCTCCTGCAACTGCCGCATCACCGTCAAAACGGCTTCGCCTGGAATGCCGTTCGGCAACGCTTCTGTCGGCTCGGTCAAGATCGAGTTCGGCGGCGGGCCGGACGGTCGCCCTTCGCCTTCGGAGATCTCCATGGTCATGATCATCGCGGAGAACTGTCCCGCGCCAGGGAACATTCCCGCACCGACGTTGCCGGCATAGTACGAATGCTCCGCGCTCGTCTTCGCGTTTCCGACCAAGGACCGGAACGGGATGTTCATCGCCTCGCCGTTCGTCCGCTTGACGTTGTCCGGGATCGAAGCGTATACGCGTAAGAGGTCAAGGCTCAACGAGACATACTCGTTCAACGTGTCTGCGGTGTCCTTGTTGATCAAGGACAGGTAGGCCATGTCCAACGGCCTGTCTGGCAGACCAAGAGTCAACCAGAACGAATAGTCGCCCAGTTCGTCGAGCGTCGCAAAGCCTCGTGTGTTGACCGAACGGAACAACGCGCCAGCCTTCTCGCGATTGAAGTTCGTCTTGCGAGTGTTGTCGGCCCACGTCGGGGTCGCCACCAACCACTCGCCTTCGCTCTGCAAAGTCATGCCGTACGACGCGCTGCTCGCCAGCACGCCCTTCGTCGTCACGTTGCCCGCCACCAGCGCGCGCGCCATATCGCGCACGATTCGGTCCGGGAACGTCGCGACCAAGTCCTTGCCCCCTGCCTTAGCAGTCTGGATGTAGGCTTCCGAGACGTAGAGCGACGCCGGATCGTACTTGTCGGGGTTCACCAAGACGTTCAGAAGATCTTCGGGCACCTGCTTCGGCAGCGTCCCGTCACCACCGGCCAGAGTCACAAACGCGCCGCCAGCGTTTCCGGCGGTCGCCACGCGATAGACGTTTCGGTCCGAGGACGGCGATGCCGTCTCCTGCGCCATCAGCACAGCCATTTGACGCGAGAGTTCGCTCAACTCGATCGCCTTGCCCTCTTGGTTGGCCTGCGCCGCTGCGTTCTGGTATTCCGGAGCGATCGACGTGGACCCCTGTCCAACAATGATCCCGTTCCGGTCGACGAACTTCACTTCGACTTGCACGGTCGTCGAGCGATATCCACGCGAAAGCACCACGTGCGTCTCCGCGATACTCTGGATCGGCTCGCCGCTCGTCAGCGCACCGACCATCGTCACCCGCGGGTCGGGCCGCAACTGCGGCGCGCGCTGTGCAATCAGATTGTGGTTGTAAACGAAGTCGTTCACGATCGGCTGCACGTTGATCGGCATTCGTCGCTGCATCCGCGTCGGAGTCAGCGCGTAGACGATCCGGTCGCCTGGACCGACAGAGGCCAAAACGCTGGAAGGAAGCAAATCCAGGATCCGCCGCGCCGAAGAAGACGCGGGAGTCGCGCTCACGGCAGACGAATCGAACATCGAAATGCGCGCGCCTTGCTGCATCTCGATCTGTCGCATGCGCTCCTCGGTCGCACGCCTCCGCTCTTCGGCCTTCGCGACCAGGTCGTTCACCGTCTTCTCGTCCCATCGGCCGGGAGTCGTGTTCTGGCCCGCAAGCCGCTTCTTCGCGCGGTCGAAAGCCTCGATCACCCAGCCAGTCTCCTTCGCCGCTTGCTCCCTGCGCAGCCCGTCGTTGTTCACCAGTCGGAACCCCTCCCCCTCGGCCTTCAGTTCGCCGCCGGTCGCTAGCGCGATCCGCGCCAGAAGTTGGTCGAGCGGGGCGTCGGTCACGCTCACCAGGATCGGGATGTTGCCCACGATCGGGTCGCTGGCCAGGTGCACACCGGTCTGCTTGCTGATCTCCGCCAGCACCGCCGAGGCCTTCATCACAGGCTGGCTGAAGGTGACCTTCGGCAGATCTTGGGCGAAAGCGCTCAGCGAGACGACGGCGAGCGCGACGGCCGCCAGGCTACGGAGGAGGGTGGGGCGATGCATGGTCTTGGCTCCGGACTGTTCCTACACATTTTGACGCCTAACCCGTTCCCGCGGGACGTTCACCAGAGCCCCCAACCCAAACCATCTTCCTCGCGGGGCCGTCATCCTGAGCGGATCGAAGGAGCACGGTCCCGCGAGGATGGGATCCTTGCCACTGCTACCGTTCCCTCCCCCCTGGGGGAGGGTTAGGGTGGGGGTGCTAAACCACTAGCACGTTTGAATCAGACAGCGCTGTAGCCTTCGAGTTGCCTTTTCATCAACTTGAACTGAAGGAAGGCCACACCTGCGATCACCACGAGCAGCACGAACGACTGCGCCGCCGCAGAGCCCGCGTGGAACTTCTGCCAGGCCTCGCGGTAGATGTGGTAGCCGATCACGTTGGTCGAATCGTTCGGCCCGCCCTTCGTCATCATGTAGATCGGCGTGAACAACTGGAACGCGCCAATCGTCGAGGTGACGAGCACGAACAGCGTCGTCGGCGCAAGCATCGGCAGAGTCACGTTCCAAAAGCGTCTCAACGGAGACGCACCGTCGAGTGACGCTGCCTCGTATAACGACTCCGGGATTCCCAACAGCCCCGCGACATAGATGATCATCTTCGGCCCGAGCCCGGTCCACATCGCCATGAACACCAGCGCCCACATCGCCCATTCCTCTTTGTTCAAGAAGTCGATCGAGGGAATCCCAAACACCGCCGAGGCTGTGTTGATCAGCCCGCTCTCGGGCAGATAAACATAGATCCACAGCATCGACACTGCGACGCCGCTGCTCACCGCGGGGATATAGAAGAGCGTGCGGAAGAAACCCACGCCGCGCAACTTCTGCGCGACGAGCATCGCGATCAGCAGCGCGACCAACATCCCCAGCGGAACCGCCGCCGCCGCGAAGCGCGCGCTGTTGCCCATCGCGTTCCAGAACGCGCCGTCGCGCAGAGTCTCGACGTAGTTCCCCAAACCCACGAACGGCTTCGTGTCCTTCAGCAGGTTCCACCGGAAGAGCGAGAGATAAAGGGCGTACAGGATCGGCACCAGTGCGAACACCACCAGGTGCACCACCGCAGGCCCTACGAACAACCACCCGACCCTCTCCTGTCGCCGCATCAACCTGGGGATGGTACTCCGCTCAACACTCCTCTCCCCTGTGGTGGAGAGGGGTTGGGGGTGAGGGGCACTTTGGGACTGCGCGGGTGCGCCCGCGCTTTCTCTCACAATGGTTGCCCTTGCCCCGTAGCCGCAGGCTTTAGCCTGCGAGCCGTGGATGGCGTCGACTCCGTAAATACAGCGCCCCAAACCTCTCAATCCCCGAACCAACCCGAACCAACCCGGACCAACCCGGACTAACCCGGACTAACCCGGACTAACCCGGACTAAACTCCCCCCATGCTCGCCGCCGCGCTCGCAATCGCGTTCCAACAGCCTCAATGGGAACTAGTCGTCCTTGGCGTCGCGCAGGACGCGGGGTTCCCGCAGCTCGGGTGTACGAAGAAGTGCTGTGCCGAGAAAAAGGCGCCCGAGCGCGTCTCTTGCATCGGCGTGCGCAACACCGCGACCGGCGAGTCGTTCCTGTTCGACGCGACGCCCGACATCGCTGCACAGATCAAGGACCTCAACGGCGGGGTCAAACCCACTGGTGTTTTCTTGACGCACGCGCACATGGGCCACTACACGGGGCTGATGTACTTCGGCCGCGAGAGCGCGGACTGGAAGGACGTGCCCGTGTACGGCACCGCGCGCATGGGAGAGTTCCTCAAGACCAACAACCCTTGGAAGTTCCTGATTGAGAACAAGAACATCGAGTTCAAAAAGATCGAGCCGAACCGGACGACCGTGCTGGCGGACGACCTCACGGTCCAGTGCTTCACGGTCCCGCACCGCGACGAGTTCACTGACACCGTCGGCTTTCACATCGCGACGGCGAACAAGTCTGTCATCTTCATCCCCGACATCGACAGGTGGGAGAAGTGGGACACGAGCATCAAAGGGCTCGCGGACATCGCCGACATCCTCATCGTGGACGGCACCTTCTCATCGCCGGAAGAGGTCCCCGGCCGCGACATCACCCAGATCCCGCACCCCATGATCGCAGCGACGAGAGAACTCCTGAAAGGCACCAAGGCCCAACTCTGGTTCATCCACCTCAACCACACCAACCCAGCCTGGGGCGACAAGGACGTCGTCAAACAGGGCCAAGTGTTCAAACTCTAACCGCGCGTTCTGCCAAAATCTGACGCAAGAAGAGATGAACCTGGACTCCAAACTCCTGTGCCCCAACTGCGCCGACGTGCTCATGGTGCTCGAGCGCGCGGGCGTCGAAGTCGACATCTGCCCTAAGTGCCGAGGCGTCTGGCTCGACCGTGGCGAGCTCGAGAAGATCCTCGAGAACATGAAGCAACTGGATGGGCCTCTACCGCCCCAAAACCAGCGCCAACAACAGCCCCCGCCGCGACAAGACGACCGACGACGCTACGAGGACGACGACGATGACGACGACCGCCGGGGCCGCAGGCGAGGCGGAGCCTTCGACTTCCTCAGCGAGATCTTCGACTGATATCGAAATTGTGGAAAAATACTGACGCCGGGACAAGACGTTGGGCCCAAAACAGTTGACACCGTAGGGTATATTATGCTTGTCCTAGGGAAGGGGCGTGCAACTTGAAAACTGGATAGGGAGCAGGAAAGGAGGGCTGACCAAGCCCAAAAAACGGGAAGAAAACGGGAGAAAACGTGCATCAATAAACGGGAGAAAACGGGAGAAAACGGGAAGATCTAGGGGTGGGCAGGAAACCCAGCGGTCGCAAGCCGCATTCCGAACGTGTGCGTCGCGCTGGCGGCGCCTGGGATCGGAGGACCTTATGAACCGCGCTTTCGCCGCTACTTTCGCTATGACCGCGCTCGCAGTCTCGGCTCACGCCCAAATCGTGTACGGCCAGACAGACGACTTCCAAGATGGCACGCTGATGAACTGGCAGGGCGGCGACACGATGACGAACATCTCGACTGGCGGCCCGACCGGCGCAGGCGACAGGTTTCTGCAAATCACGTCTACGGGAGGCATCGGCGCCGGAGGAAGGCTCGCGACATACAACCCGGTCCATTGGTCTGGAAACTATACGGCGCAGGGCGTCACTGCGGTCAGCGCATGGTTCCGAAACCTCGGCTCGACCGAGATCCACCTCCGGGTCGTCGTCCACGATATCGACTTCACGTCGACCCGATGGACCTCGAACGTGGCGCAAGTCTTACCTGTGGGTTCTGGATGGACCCATGTGACGTTCTCGCTCGAAGAGGCCGACCTCACGCGAGTGCTCGGCTCCGCGACATATGCAGATACGATGGCAGGCGTCGATAGGATCATGTTCCGACACCAGCAGGGTGCACCATCCGACTTCCCGCAGCCGATCGCGGCGACGATGGGCATCGACATGGTCCACGCGACCTCGAACACGACGGTCCAAACGGTGTTCCCGACCGACTACGTCGTCACGATGGGCAGCGAGCCGACGCACAATCTTCAAGCGTTGCTCTTCAGCGACGATCAAAGGCTCGAAGTCCGGAGCGTCACAGTCAACTCGAACACCTCGATCGTCGAGTACACGACAACAGCGCCGCAAATGAGCGTCGACCGATTGAGTTTCATCCTTGAGTGCCACGCGAACGACCCGGCGCGCCAGCGGAACATCGAACTCTGGAACTACACCACGGGCCAATGGGAACTCGTGAGCACCTCGCTCGGAACGACGTCCGACTCGACGATCCAAGTCGATGTCACCACCAACCCGGGAAGGTTCATCAACGCGGGCAACCGCGAGATGCGCGCGAGAACGAGACTGATCTCGGCTGTCGTGCCGCGAACATGGCCGCGAATCGTCGACTTTATGGACCGTTGTGTCTGGGAATTGGAAGGCTAGTCCAAGTCAACTCATGGTCGATCACCTGACTGGCCTAGCCGAGGCAGCCGGGCGGCCGTGCCTTGCGTGAGCGATTACCGCAAAACCTGATGAAAAGCGGTCATTAAGAGGACAAACTTGTCCCATGGGCTGCAAGCGACCAGTTCTCCTTGTGACAACGCTCGTGGTGGGTGGGCTGACCTATGGCGTCTTCGCCATGGCGCCCAGCGTCGAACCTTGTTGCCAAGACGCAGGCCTGTTCGAGATCCCGAAGCGCAGTGTCACGACGGAAGTTGCGCCCGAAGGGTGCAAACAGGCCCTGGATCAGGCTTGGATCCTCCTCGGCGAGGTCGAGAACCAACTGTCCGAGGAGAACAAGCAGGCAATTCGAAACGCGGTCGCGGACAAGGAGAAGGACGAGACGGTCGCAGAAGCGTGGAGCAACGCGGGCAGCGTCGCGTTCTTAAACCTGCACGTGCCAGCCGCATTGTGGGCAGAGTTGCAGGGCCTAAAACTCGAATGGTCCTCCAACTCAATCGCTCAAGCGGGCGTCTACCTCTCGCTCATGAATCTCGATTCCGACGCGAAGCTGATGCTCCACTGCGCGTACGACGCCGGCAACCGCTCGCCGTATCTGCTCGAAGCGCTCGCCAACGTCTATCACAAGGCCGGCGACAAGCCAAACGCCGTGCGCTACATCGGCGAGGCGCAGGCCGCCGCGCCGGACGACACTCTCATCAACCTGCAAAAGCAGTCGTTCAACACGGGCCGTCCGCCCTCGCGACCGACCCCGCCGGCGGACAAGGTCGACGCTGCGATCGCGGAACTAAAGGCGCACATCAACCGCACGCTGGCCGCCCTCAAGCGTGGCGAGGAACTGCGCGACCGCGTCTACCACGCGTTCACTCTCGAACGGGTGGACGAAGCGGATCAGGTCACGGCCTCTTTCAGAGAAGGATACGACGCCATGGTTGCCTCGGTCACGGACCTTGGAAAACTGGCGAAGCTTACGCCTGCACAGTTTCAGCAACAGTTCCCAGGCAGCCCCGACACGTTGCGCCAGCAGTATCGAAACGTGTTCTTCTACAATGCAATAGTCACATATATTAGTGTCACGCAGAACGCGCTGCAGGGTCCGCGGCCCGCAGAGGCCTACGAAGGGTACGACGTCGGGTTCTGGGCAAAGGTGATCAACCGAGATCCGGTGCAGTACGCCCGTATGCTTGGCGAGCTCCGGCGGTTCGAGTACGAAGGGCACAAGGCGGGGGTCTCCGGATACCGGCTGGACGACTGGTACGGCGCCGAGTTCCACGCGTACTTCACCTATGCGGGCGCCAAGCGCAGTGATGGGCACGGCGACTGTATGCGCAGGTTCAACGAAGCAGACGCGGCTAAAGCCTGCATGCTCGAAGTCGACAAGAAGTACTGCGCGACCGTGCGCAAGTTGCACGAGAACTGGATGAACGGCACTGAGGCACACGTGCAGATGTTCGCTCGCCGGTTCGATGCCGAGGCCTCGTACGCGCTGCAAGTGGCGGGCGAGATCGCCGCCGACGCATATGAGTATGCGTCGAAGTACGCCAAGGAGATGAAAGTCGCTTCCAATGACGCCGCAGGGCAACAGTTCGTCCGCGAGATCAACGAGAAGTACCTGAACGTCGTCGCCAACGCCGTCGGCGACGGCGACAACGGCCCCGCACAACGGCTGCGAATCCAGGAGCGGGACTACCAGATCGATCGGCAAAACGCCGACATCGAAATCGCGAGCTACAAGCGGTGGATCGAGGAGACCTGCCAACCTGTCGACGCGCGCGCACTGGAGGCGCTGCTCGAGGAGCACCGCAGCGCCGTCCGCAGCATGCTGCTCGAACGGCTGATCCGCGACCTCAATGTCTCGTGGGACCCGAACGCCGACTGCTCGTTCTCCATGGGCAAGTGGATATCAGTGAAGGTCGATATCGATGGCAACGTCGACATCAAGGGCAAGTGGTCGCCGCTCAAGAAGGCGTTCGACGGCTCGCCCACGTTCAACGTTACCGACAAGTTCAAGTTCGACATCAAAGATGCGCGACACATCACGGCCAGCGTGACCGCCGAGAAGAGCAAGAACTACGGCCCCTTTACGGGCAAGGGAAGCATCAACGTCGGCGTCAGCGTCGACACCCAGACGGGCCAGGTCAGCTATCCCGTCAACATCGAGTCCAAGCTGGGTGTCGGCTACAAGGCCAAGTACAAGGGCCAAGACTTCGGCGTCACTTGCTTCCCGGGCTCGCTGAAGGCGAAGTTCGACGCCCGGGTCGTCGCCAAGGACGTCATGGACCTGTACAACGCGCTCTGAGCAGGGGCGAACGAAGAATGAGGTCGCGGTATGCCGGATTCCGGGATAAGATGGGACTGTTACGCTAGGAGCACCATGAACAGGTTGACCGCCATCGTCGCCGCTTGTTGCGGCCTTGTTGTCTTTGGGATCGCGATCGCAGCCACTCTTCAAGAGCCCTGCTGCGCGGTGATCGGCGTAGACGCGGTCAAGGGCACTGTCAGCGTGCGTAGCAACTACACGGGCCGTGTGATGCAGGTCAAGTCTGCGGATCTGGCCAAGACTCTCAAGGTCGGGGACGCGATCGACGCCGACGCCGAGATGAAGGCTGTGACCAGCGTCAAGGGCGTAGCGAGGACCGCCGCACTAGTCGAGCCGGACTACGTCGAGCCGTGCTGCAGCGTTGTCACGATCGCCAAAGACAAGGCGATCGCCAACGCGCTGCTCAGCGGCGTCGTTACAACCGGAGGAAAGCCATACGACGCTGTCGCACCGTTCCATGGGATCATCGTCGCAAAGGACAAGACGACCGGCGCGTTCCATGTGCTCGATACCAGCGTCATGGTCGCTCAGGAAAGACCGACCGGCGCGACTGCAAGCCCGATGACGATGTCCAAGACGATTGATGAGATAAAGGTGGACGATCCTATCTGGATCAATGGCAAGTACGGCGCGTTCAAGAGCAAGCGCGTCACTTATGCCTTCAAACTTCGAGGAGCAGAGACAGACGGCGGACCTTGGGTGATCGAGCCGGATTCGGAGGCCGTCGGTCGATATGGCGTGGTTCGAACGAATTGGCACGAGAAGTCGAGTTCGAACCACCAATCAATCAAGGTCTACCTTCCTGGAAAGCGTGATGCCGACGAGTATCACGAGGTGTGGAAGACCAAGCACAGTGTGATGGAGGGCGAGTACGACATCATGATCAACGGCATGGTGCTCGAGAAGGTGCCGATCAAGGCCGGCCATGCGACGCGCATCCTCATGGGCGCCCTGCGCTCGACCGCACCCTATGCACAGCAGTTGCACATCATGGACACAAAGGATCGGGCTGTGCGGACACTGCAGGGCGGCGAGACCGTGGCGCTGCCGATCGGAACCTACCACCTCAAGGTCGGCACGAGGACGGTCAAGGTCGAGGTGAAAGAGAACGAATTGACCGAGTTCTAAGGCTTGGCCAGTTCCCGGTCGATCTCTCTTGCTGCGTCTTTGAGCGCGGTGGCGGGGGAGACGCCCTGGTTGAGCACGCGGTCCATCATCTTTTCGCCGATGGGTTCGACGAGGTTGTACCGCTCGACCCTCGCTCCCCAGGGGCCACGGGCAAGAGGGACGATCTGTAGGAACGCTTGCTCGAGACCAGGGGGAACTACTCGCCTGATCTCCAATCCCTTGTGAAAGAGCTTCGGTGGGCTCTCGATTTGACCCCCGGGTTTTGCTTGTGGGCCTGAATAGGACACTACGGACCGAGTCATAGCAGCCTCTTGAGCGATCCTTCTCAGCGCACTAACTTCGATGCCCGTCGAGTTGTAGCGAGATTGCACGCGGTAGCTGCACAGGTATTTGACCAGCTCCCATGCGAGGTCGGGGTTCTTGCAGTTCTTCATGATCGCAAGCCCGCTCTCATACATCACAGTCACCGGACGGTCGAGGTTGGTCGGCGGGGGTGCGACCCCGATGCGGTCGACTTTGACTGTCGCCGTGTCCTTCGTGTAATCGACCAACTCCCAGTGTCCGACGATCTTCATCGCCGCCTTTCCTTGGGCGAAGAGGTTGACACCGAGTGCGGCGGTCTGCGACTTTGTCGGCGCAACCTTGTGGACATTCACTAGATCGTGCAAGAACTGCACTGCCTCGAGGCACTGCTGCGAGTCGAACGCGCCGGCCGCACGACTCCCGTCTGGCAACAGCACGTCGCCGCCGTTGTTCCAAAGGAACAGGATCCACATCGCCATCCAGTTCGTGAACTCGAACCCGTAGACGTCCTTGGTCGTCAGCCGCTTTGCAGCTTCAAGGAACTCTGCATATGTCCAAGTTGCGTCCGGATACGCGACACCCGCCGCGTCGAACAAGTCCTTGTTGTAGTACAGAACCATGGGAGTGAACCCAATCGGGATCCCGTATACGGCACCGCCGCGCCTCGTGATGTCCACGACGTTGGGGAAGTAGTCGCCTATGTCGAACTCCGGATCGCCAGCGATGTACTCGGACAAGTCGAGCAGGACGCCGTTGTTGATGAACACGGCCGCGCTGCTCGCGTCGAGGCGCATGACGTCGGGAGCGGTCCCGGCGACGTGCCCGAGCAGCATCTTGGTGACGTACGCCTGCATTTCGGGCGTGCCCTCGATGCGCAGGTCGACTCCAGGGTTCTCCGCTTCGAAATCGTCGTACACGCTCTGCACGAGCCGGTTGAACTCGCTGTCGTCCCCGGCCCCGCTCCAATCTGCCATCCGAACGACGTTTCTATCCGCACCGGCGCAGCCGATAATCGCGAGGAGCGGGAGCAGGAACAGGAACCGCATCAAGACAAGTGTGACAGGTAACCTCTCTATCCGCCCATGCTCATTGCGGCATTGATCATGACCACGCAGGGAAACCAGTCCGTCACCGTCGTTGACCGGCCCGACAAGTCCAAGTCGAACGAGCACTATCAAGGCAACCGCACGCCATTGCATCCGGGCGCGTTCGTGAAACTGCCAGTCGGCGCAGTGAAGCCGAAGGGTTGGCTGCTCGAGACGTTGAAGCGTCAGCACGCAGGCCTCGCAGGACAACTCGGCGAGATCAGCGTGTGGCTGCAGAAAGACGGCAACGCGTGGCTCAGCAAAGAGGGCAAAGGGGAGTGGGGATGGGAAGAACTGCCGTACTGGCTGAAGGGCTACATCAGCACTGCGTACATCCTGCAGGACGAGAAGGCGATCGAGGAGGCGAAGGTTTGGATCGACGGCGCGATCGCATCTCAAAGACCGAACGGCGATTTTGGGCCCGCGATGGGCGACGGCCCGACGCGCGACTACTGGGGCAACATGGTCATGCTGTATTGCCTCCAGACCTACTACGAGGCGACTGAAGACAAGCGAGTCCTCGACCTGATGACCAAGTACTTCCGGTTCCAACTGAGCGTGTCGGACGATGAGTTCTTGAACGGATACTGGCAAAAGGTGCGCGGGGGCGACAACCTGCATAGCGTGATGTGGCTGTACAACATCACCGGTGACGCGTTCTTGGTCGACTTGATGCACAAGGTCCACCGCTGCACGACCGACTGGACATCGCCTCGCCACCGGTTTGAAGACATCCGCAACGCGAAGTCGAAGCGGAGCGGGATGGAGTGGCCGGACTGGTTCCTCGACCTGCCCGACTGGCATAACGTGAACGTCGCACAGGCGTTCCGAGAGCCCGCTCAGTATTGGCAACTTTCAGGCGAAAAGTTGCACTTAGAAGCAGCCTATCGCAACCACCGCGTTATCCGCGAGAGGTTTGGTCAGGTGCCAGGCGGCATGTTCGGAGGGGACGAGAACTCGCGCCCGGGATACGACGACCCGCGTCAGGCGATCGAGACTTGCGGGATCGTCGAGCAGATGAACAGCGACCAGCACATGCTGCGCATCACGGGCGACCCGATGTGGGCGGACCATTGCGAGGACGTCGCGTTCAACACGCTTCCAGCGGCGTTCATGCCGGACATGAAGTCGCTGCGCTACTTGACTGCGCCGAACATGGCGGTGAGCGACAGCGAGTCGCACCACCCGGGGATCGACAACGGCGGTCCGTTCCTGGTGATGAACCCGTTCAGCAACCGGTGTTGCCAGCACAACCACACGCAAGGCTGGCCGTACTTTGTCGAGAACCTCTGGATGGCGACACCGGACAACGGGCTTGCAGCGGTCATGTACTCACCGAGCGAAGTGACCGCGAAAGTGGGGAAGGGAGAGACGGTCACGATCGTGACGGACACGAGATATCCGTTTGAGGGCGGAGTTACGATCAGGATCAAATCTGGAAACACGAAGTTTCCCATCTTCTTCCGAATTCCAAGTTGGGTCGATCGCGGCGAGTTCACGGTCAACGGCCAGGTCAACGAGCTCTATGTTGATGGAGGAAAGTACCTCCGTTTGGAGCGTGAGTGGAAAGAAGGAGACACGGTCGAGTTGAACTTTGGAATGGGGCTACGCATTCGAACTTGGGAGGCGAACCACAACAGCGTCTCTGTCGACTTTGGCCCGCTCACGTTCTCGCTGAAGATCGAAGAGAAGTACGTCAAAGTGGCAAGCGGTGAGACCGCAGTCCACGATGCACGGTGGCAGAAGGGTGCCGACCCGAGCGAGTGGCCGAGTTGGGAGATCCATCCCGCGAGCGCATGGAACTATGCGCTGACGTTGAAGGGCTTCGATGTCAGAAACCTCGTCTGGCCGAAAGATGATTTCCCATGGACCGCAGAGAGCGTTCCTTTGCAGTTGTTCGCCAGAGCACGTCGCATTCCGGAATGGACTCTCGACGAGACGGGCTTGGTCGCAGAACTGCAAGACAGCCCGGCGAAAACGAGCGAACCCGAGGAGACGATCACTCTCCTCCCGATGGGCGCGGCTAGATTGCGTATCTCCGCATTCCCGACCGCGAGCGAGAACGGCCACCAATGGACCAAGCCCGTCGCTCCGAAACGCTTGTACAAGGCTCGCGCTTCGCACACCTGGGGCGGCGACAGCGTCTACGCGATCGCTGACGGCGTCGAGCCGAAGTCGTCGAACGACCAGGGCGTTCCGCGGCACACGTTCTGGCCACACAAAGGCACCGAGGAGTGGCTCTCAGCGACCTTCGATACGCCGCGCGAGATCCGTGAGACCAGCGTGTACTGGTTCGACGACACAGGCGAAGGCGAGTGCCGCGTGCCGGCGTCGTGGTCGGTCGAATATCTGGACGGTGAAGCCTGGCGGCCGGTGAAGGCACTCGGTACTTATGGACTCGCACGAGACGTGTACAACCGGGTTCCCTTCGAGCCGGTGGTGACGACTGCGCTACGGATGACGTTGCGACTGCAGGACGGCTTCTCCGCCGGCGTGCTCGAGTGGCGAGTGCCAGAGAGAAGGCACTGATCTCGTTGCTAGCGGAACGCTGAACGCGCCCCTTCAGGGCGCCGACCGTGTGCGGAACTCACCCAGGGCTTCGCCCTGGGCTACCGTAGCGCGGTCCGTTGGGCCGCACGACGTCGACAGCGATTCAATTCTTCGGCAGGGTCGTCAACTCGGTCCAGCGTTTGCGTTGTGAGGGCGTGAGCGATGCCAGGAACGCAGCGTCGATGGCGGCGCGCTTGCGCTCGTACTCTTGATAGTGGCCCTTTGCGATCTCAGCGTATGCCTCGAGGATCGACTTCTGTTCCTCGTTCGACTGCGCCGCATTGACCTTCTCCATCCATTCCTTTGAAAAACCGCTGAAGCGGTCACGATGCTCTCGCGAGAGCACGTCGTGCTTCGTCCTGAGGTCGTCCCTTTGCTGATTGCTCAGGCCAACGATTTCGCTTGCATCTGTGTAGAGGAGCACGGTGACGCCTTGGGTCTTGCACGCGAGGCGGACCATGAGATCGCGCTCTTCGGACGTGAGGGCCTTCCACACACGTTCGGCGTGCCTTGCCTCCGCACCGTTCCGAACCTCCTTTGCGAAAGCGATGCGCTCCGCGTCGCTTGCTTTGCGCTTGCGCATCTCCTCGATGCCATCGTTGTAGCGCTTGTAGTCGAGCAAGAGTTCATCGTAGGAGGCCTTGGCGTGCATACGCGACTCGACGCTGAGGTAGGGCTTTGCCTCCTCATGGGCGGCGATCCGGGCGGCGACGTTTTCGAGAGGGGTGAGGGCCGTGGAGACCGCGGCTAACCCGAGCCCGAGCGCGGTCAAGGCGGTGCGCTTCATAGTGGTTAATACGTTCTTGGTGGCGCGGGGGTTCAACAATCGTTCGACCGCAACCCCCGGCGCGTGCCTAGCGTGATACGATGATTGCTATGGGACGCAGAGCTTTCTCCGCAGTGACGGCCCTAATGACCTTGGTTACCACAGGTTGCATTGGAGGCCAGTTCGACGGCCAAGCAGGCAAGGGTCAGAAAGGCTATGTGCCCGAAGACCCCAGGCCGCTTGAAGCAGGAACGATCAAAGTGGAGCCCGGGACGCGGGGCAAGTTGAAGTGGGAAGTGTATGACACGGCGACTGGGAAACTGCTGACGAAGGGTGATCGCGCACTGAAGGTCAGCGACTTCAAGATGCAGCGCACCGGGGAGGTCAACGAATGCCTGATCGATCTCGGCGAGAAGTTTACGCTCGGGCGGTCAGGGACCGTCGGTGGCTTTGCGCTGATGGGAAGTCGATCCGGAATGATGACGTTCTCATGGGACTGGTTCAGCGGCGACGCATCGGGCCATGCGACAAAACTGCAGGAGTTTGGCGAGGTCTTTGCGCGGCAGTCCGATGGGATCGTTTCGCACATCGAGTTCTTGACGGACGTTTGTGTGCGGATCGACGACCTAGGCACGAAGGACGTCGACGACTACGACCCGGACACACCCGCATGGCGGATCAAAGTTTTCAAGGGCTCGGTGATCGTTTGGCCGAAGGTCGTGGACGGAAAGTTCTTCGACCGATAGGGGAGAAACTCGGTCTTCGGTGCTTTCTGGTTCGGTCTGGCGCAGCATTGCGTGGCGTA
>CAZGXW010000017.1:0-2284 GCA_964529975.1 uncultured Fimbriimonadaceae bacterium | reverse complement strand
TGGACACTGTGGACGCGGGGAACGGGTGCATGTACGTCCTTCCCGGCACCCACGGCGAGCGGATTAGAGGGCTAGAGGAACTGCACGGCGCGCCGGATACGGTTCTCAGGAACGAGATGGATATGTCCAACTTTGACCTCTCAACTAGGACAGATATTTGCTTGGAGCCGGGCGACATCTCGATCCACCAGCCCACGATTGTTCACGGCAGCAACGCGAACACGAGCGAGCGATGGCGGCGCGGGCTGACGATCCGCTACATCCCGACTTCGACCAAGGTCACCAATTGGGAGCATCCTGGCCCGTGGCTTTTGCGTGGCGAGCCGGGAACCGTGAACACGTATTCGGACTTTCCAACGTACGATCCGGAGAGGCACTTCGCGACCGCCTCCGTATAGACTGCGGGCAAGACCATGGAAACCATCACCCAGTACGACTTCAAGACGAAGGCCCAGGAGGCCTTCAAGCACTGCAAGGACCACTACCTCGACGACTTGAACGCGATGAGCGAGGAGGCGTTGACGACGAGCCCCGGCGGATGCGCCCGCACCCCGGCGGACTTTACTTACGAGATTATCGTGATCAACAAGCGGATCGCGAAGCGCCTCAAGGGCGAAGATCCAGGGCCGTTCGCATTCGAAGGTTGGATCACCGCACCAGACGAACTGAAGAGCAAGGACGCGTTGATCAAGGAGTTCTCGGCGACTTGCGAGGACATCGAGGCGGCGCTAGCGGCGATCCCGGCGGACGAAATGTTGCGTACGATCCAACTGCCAAACGACACGACCACCCCGTACGACCTTGTTCGTTTCACCGCGTACCACACGGGCTACCACGACGCGCAACTCAACTACATCCAGGCGCTCGCGAACGACGGCGAGATGCATTGGAAGTTTGATTGAGGGGCGTCGACCAGTGGCGCACCGGTTGCTGAACGATGGCTGAACAATTGTATGCAGAGTGCAGAGTGACGGTAGCGCACTCTGCACTCTGCATTCGACTTGGCTACTTGATCTCGACGAACTCGTGCAAGATCACTTGGTACTCCTTGCGCGCTTTGTCCCATCGCACGGTGTACTTGGTCGGATAGAGCCCGGCCTTCCACGATTGCTTCGGCACGGGGATGTCGTACGTCGCGTCGGGCTTCGACTCGAGGTACGCCTTGGTGATCATCGGTTCGATGAACGCGATGTTGCCGTTGTACGCGCCATAGATGAACGTCGTCGTGAACGGTTTGCCGTTCAGTTCCGGCGTCTTGGGGTCGATCCAGTGTGCGCCCATCCAAGGCACAGCGGTGCCGGGAGCGAACACGTAGCCCGGCGCGATCTGGCCGGCGGGCAGAGGGATGTCGCACTTCTTCAGTTCTTCCGGATCGGGGAGGATGCCCATGCGGGTCTTCTCGTCGATCAGATAGAAGTGGAAGTCGAAGTGGGGGACGTCGTAGATGCCCTTTGGCTCGTGGCCCTTGGGGTTCCAGTCGAGCGCGAAGTGGTCGATAGGGAAGAGCCCGGCCGCCTGCTTGGGCAGTTTCAGCCGCCACTCGGGGCCCATGCCGTACTTGTCGACTTCTTGGGTCAGTCCTTCGAAGGCGGTCTCGGAGAGCGACACGCCGAGCGCGGTCGGAAGTCCGTTCTCGTCGAGGTCGAGGAAGGTGTGCATCGTGCCATTGCCGACCACGGTCGCCTCTCCCACGAAGCGTCCGGAGGTCTTGACCTTGCAGAAGGGGCACGCCATCGCGGCGGCGGCAAGGGTCACGAGCGTGAGAGTCGTTAGTGTCCTCGTCAACATAGTTTTCTCCTGTCGACGGGGATTGTCCAGCCTAGGCGGGGTCCCGGCGCGCTGTCCTTTTGGTGTACGTTTGGGGCCTAGTGGGCGGCAATCGGGTTCAACTCCTCCGGGTGCCAACGGAGATAGTCGAGGAGGCCGCGCCTTCGTTCTGGCCCGCGCTTGCCTTCGCAAGGCGGGAGCCCTGCGGTGATGCCCTTGGCCGAGACGTGGTCGTAGATCGAGGTCCAACGCTTTTTGACGGCGGAGACGCTGATCATCAGTCGCTCGGCGAGTTCCTCGTCCGTTAGGCCCTCCATCGCCGGGCGGAGTAACTCCTTGTGGGTCTGTGGGAGTTCGAGGCGAGGCGGGCGGTATTGGAAGACTCCGGCGAGGTAGTTGGTCCAGTCCTTCTCGATGTCTTGGCGGGTCATGCTGCCGACCCACGAGCCGCAATCGAACTTGGCGCGCGGGATGTAGCCGATGGAGTCGTTGACCTCGCTGTGGTAGGCGTCGCAGG
>CAZGXW010000016.1:7056-45164 GCA_964529975.1 uncultured Fimbriimonadaceae bacterium | reverse complement strand
CATCGCCACTGACTTCGTGCACTCGCTCTGAAAGCGGCGGAATGTCCCTGTTCGGGCGTTCTTGGCGTTGCACGCTGAGCCCCTGACAACGGATGGCGAACCAATCCGCGTCATGGAAGATTAGCCGATGCTCAATCCTCGCATCGGGAAGGAAGTCGATCTCATGGCAATAGCACTCGTGAAAGGTCTGCATACCGCCCACGGTCTCCATTGCGATTCGACGCAGAGTGTGCTCATGAGCTGGCTCCATTTCGGCTTGTTCGTAACTGAGCACTAGATCGAAGTAACCATCCGGAATGTTGCCGCACCGTAGCACAAGTTGAATGTTCGATGAGCGTCGGTCAAACAAGAGTGTTGCAACGACTGCGTCATCAACGTGGAAGGCATCAGCAATAGCGACGACTTCAGGCGGCAACCTGTCGGCAATGAAGGAGATCCGTTGCTCATACGCCTGGCATGCTGTTTCAAGTCGCTTGAGCGACTCAGCTGCTTCCTCGTCGGTTTCGTCCCAACGCCATGCTTGATAGACTTCGAGGAAATACTTCAATGCGTCATCATAGCAGGGGATACACTGCGCGGATGGAACTGATTGACGCCGCGCCGTAGGTGGGCACTCGATCGGCGTGGGGAGGCCGTGCGTCGGCGCAGAATCCCCATCCCTCTTCGAGGTGCTTGGGTAAGGGGTTTCCCAGCAAGCACCAGTCTAATCGGAGAGAAACTCTCCTGTGGGCCGGCCTTCGCGATCAATGATTTCCCCGTCCTTTGTCACAACAACATACGTGTCGCGGTCAATAGGGTCCGCGGCATTCGGATCGCCTCGATAGATCCGTACACAGTTTCCTCGGTTAGACGGGTCGAACCACCGCCAACCCTTATTGTCTGGCAGGGGCTCGCCTTCCCAGTCCGCTGGAATCTGCTTTGGTCGCATCATTCCGGTCAGCAGTGCCTCGTCTCGATCTGAGACTGGCTCAGGGCCCGACTGGCTGCATGCCAAACAAGTTGCGAGTACCAGGAACAAGGCAATCCACGTCACGCTCGTCATTTCTCGATGGCGGGCACGTCACACCTTAAACTTGAACGGCTTGCCCTTCATCGTTTCGAACTTCGCCTTCTTCTCGTCGGTGAGGAGCGCGAGCATTTGGAGCGAGAACTCTTCGCGCTTTTTGTCGGCTTCCTTTGCGGCGCTGGCGGAGCGGGCGTTCATCAGCATCTGCGGCAGCTCGCGCGCGGCGGTGGCTTTGATCGCTTTGATCTTCGCCAGCGTCTCTTCGTTGATCGCCAGCGCGATGACGAACTTCGGGTCAGCGAGCGCGAAGCCGCCGTTGTACTGCGCGTAGAGCTCTTCGAGCCGCACCTTCTGTGCGTCGTCGAGGATCGGGCCCATGTCGATGTCGAACGAAGCCATAGGGTCGCTGAGGTCGATCCTGATCTGCCCGCTCTGCGCTTTCTCCTGCATCTCCTTCATCGCGGCCTGGATATTCTTGTCCTGGTCTTTCGTGACCTTCAGTTCCTTCTTGACGTCGGGCATCATGGCGAGCATCGTGCGGTTGGTGGTGCCGGTCGGCGAGCGTTGCGCCATGCACACGGCGGCGACGATCATGGCCACGGGTACGAGCAGGCGATTCATAACAAGATTCTATCCCGGAAAATGGGAATAGAATGCGTGGGTGGAACTTATCGATGCGCCGCCGCTGCCTGGATACCAAGACCCGTACGGGCAGTTGTGCGCGATCTTGCAGGACGGCACGAACGAGTGGCGGTTGGAGATGGACCAAGACCTTCCTGCCGAGGCGATGGTGTGGCCCGCGTACCCCGGTGGGCACTCGATCGGCGCGGTGGTGATGCACATCGTCGGCGTCGAGGTGTTCTGGATGGAGAACTATGTGCTGGGGCGGACGTTCTCGGACGAGGAGCGGGCGTTGTTCCAGTGGGACGAGACCGACGTTGACAATTGGAAGTGGGCGGTGCCGCCCGCCGAGCCGTTGTCGTGGTACTTCGCGCTGCAGGACAAGTATCGCGCGCGCGTCTTGGAGTCGGTCAAGCAGTGGCCCGCGCCGGAGACGCAGATCGAAGGGTGGGGGAAGTTGCGCACCGCGCGTTGGGTGTTCGGGCACGTGATCCAGCACGAGTCTTATCACGGCGGGCAGGCGCTGCTGTTGCAGAAGTTGTGGCAAGAACGGACGGCCTAGTCGTACTACCCTCGCGATCGTGCTGGGTTTTTTGGCTCAGACCAGGGTTGGCCCAACCTTGGCACACCTCCTGGGCAAGAGCCTTTCGCTCAGGAGAAGACCATGAAACGCCTCGTGCTCGCGCTTGCCGCGCTTGGAGTGATCGCCTCGGCCAACGCTGAGGTCTACACCTTCACGCCGAACCCGTCCGACCTCAACGACCTCGACCACTTTTACTATTACACTTGGGGGATCAACTGGGACAAGCCCGCCGACGAAGTGATCGTCGAGGCCGAACTCAGCATCCGCAACATTTGGAACTGGGACGACGAGGACAACATCCTTTACGTCCACCTGCTCGACAATCCGCAACTCGGTGTCAAATCGTTCTGGGACGACCAGGGCGGTGGCAACGCATTCGCTGGCCAAGGCACGCAGATAGGAACGTGGTCTGACCCAAATGGTGGCGTCAATGACGGATACGACTTGAAGTTCAAGTTCTCGCAACTTGGGCTGATCGACGACTTGAACACGTATCTGGCTAACGACCGGTTCGGCTTTGGCTTCGACCCGGACTGCCACTACTTCAACGACGGCGTGAAGTTCAAGATCACGACCGCGCCTGTTCCAGAGCCGACCTCGATGGTCGCGCTTGGCCTTGGCGTCGTCGGCCTCGCTCGCAGGTTCCGACGCAAGAAGGCCTAACGTTCAGGCTCGCTGCGTTTCGGCACGGTCCACCTCGCTACGAGGTGGGCCGTTGTTTTGCTGTGGTCTTTCAAACCAGGGCGAAGTGCCAGGTGAGTCGGATTCGGACGGAAGGGAAGAAGCCCCTTGGATGCAAGTCCGGACGGGCCTCTCCTGTCCGGGGAGTACCACGATGAACCTCAAGTTCTTCTTGCCTGTGCTGGCCGCGCTCGCAATCCTCGGGGGTTGCGGTGGCGGAGGCGGAGCGACAGTCTCTGGCTCCTTCGGGCCCGTCTATCTTACGGACAGCCTTTCCGACTATGACCACGTTTGGGTGACGATCACGCGAGTGACGTTCCACGGGCAGAAAGGGAACGTGACCGCCTACAACGACCCGGCTGGAATGGCCGTCGATCTGGCCAGCCTGCGAGATTCGTCGGGCGAGGTCTATGCGTTCTTAAGCACGATCCCGGAAGGGACGTACACGGGCGTCACGGTCGTGATGAAGAAGGACCTCGTGCTCGTGCCTGACGGCGCGACAGACGGTCAACCGCGACAGTTCGCAGGCAACAACGGAACGTCGGCCGTCGTGATGCTGAACTTTGGCGGGCCGAGAGCGATCGGCCCTAACGATCCGTTTGCGATCGACTTCGACCTGGCGAACTGGGACGAAGACGGCACTTATGTCACGGGCACGCCGATGCTCAAGGTCGGCAACTGCAACGGCATTGCGAACATAGCGCGCCACCAGAAGCGATCGATCCGGGGCGTCGTGCAAGGATTGAGCGGTGAGGGCCCCGGCCGGACCTTCACGCTCGTTAAAGGCGAAAAGTCGTTCCCAGTCCGTTTCACTCAGAACACAGTCGTTTGTGGCAACCAATGGCTCGCCGACGGCGCCACGGTAAAGATCAAGGGCGTGTTCTCGCCGACCGAGAAGGTCTTCGTCGCGTGGTTTGTGCGCGTGAAGAAGCCTTCTGAAGGCGGTGGTGGAGAAGGCGGAAGCGGCGGCGAGGGAGAGCTGCCCCAAGTCGAAGGCCTCGTCTTCAACCTCAATGACTCGTTCTTCACGTTCGACATAACGATCTCTGAGGCACGGAACTTCACGCCGACGAGCGGAGTGCTCCACGTCCAGACGTCGGAGTCCACTGTGTTCACCGACATGAGCGGAGCGACCGTGACGCGCGCCGAGTTCTTTGCGAGCGTTCAGTCCGAGGACAACTTGGAAGTCACTGGGCCGTACAATGAAGGCACGAACACGATGGAAGCCGTCAGAGTCGGATATGCCGGTGTGAACGGCGGCGGCTAGCCGCAGGATCTGACTGGTCAGTGTCTAGGGCTCCGTCACCGACGGGGCCCTTCTGCTGTTTCTCCAATCGAGGGTGTTTGTAACAATGCTCATCGTGAACGCGGCGATGAAGGTCCACATCGCGACGGTGTTGGCGAGCGCGACGGGCGGGTCCCAACCCGAGAGGTTGCGAACCAACAGCACGATGTACGAGTCGGCAGTTTCTTTGATCCCCATCGCCTCGCGCACCTGCCAGTGCCAGTCGGTGCAGATGCAATAGCCGACGCCGTACCAGATGCCGAGGATCGTCCATCCTGCGAGTGTGAGGAGCAGGCAAGCGAGGTTGGCCTTGCGCGTCTTCTTGGGAATCCATCCGAAGACGTTGAACAGAATCAGCGCCGTGTGGAACACGAAGAACCCAATGTTCAAGACCGCGAGCATCTTGCCATTAGTGTAGCGGAGCCGGCTATGGGTTCAGCACGTCGCCCGAGGTTAGACGGAACTCCATGGGCGGTCCAGGCTCGATCGCTCGAGAGACGTCGTCGAGCGAGCGCGCAAAGTGGGCGAACACGGCTTCTTGTACGCGGCGGCGTCCGAAGTCGCGCTTCCACTTGGTTCCCATCTCGGGGTTGTCATTGATCTCCCAGACCTGCAGCCGACCGCGCCAAAAGGAGTAGTCCATCCGCGCCCAGTCGTGTCCGCTGATCTCCCAGACAGGCGCGAGCACGTCGTTGTGGGGGAACGACTCGATGTACGGTAACTCGTCGCTGCCCACGGCCTGCTTTGTCGTGTACTTCCGCTTGACCATCCAGTGCGGGCCTGCCATGAGATGTTTGCCGAAAACATGTGGTCCAATCTTCTGCGCGCCCCACTTGCGGTAGTTCCCGTCCTCGTCCTTGTAGTCGAGCCACTCGACGACAAGCAGTTCTTTGGCGACCTCTCCGCGGAGAAGCAGGCTTGCCAGCGTGTCTTCGAGTTCAGCCCTTGTGCGAATCAGATCGGTCAGGTTGGCACGGTGGAACCGCTCGTAGCGCACGAAGACAGGAAACTGGATGTCGGGTGGCAGCGCGTCGACGCGGTGGACGTCAAAGTCGTTGATGCCGGCCTCGCGCAGACGTTTGAGCAGGTCGTACCGGCCAAGCACCCGACCGGGCTCGTTGAGGACAACGCATTCTTGCGTCCGAGGCTTGAGACGGGCAAAGAGGGCGCGTGCCAGCGCCATTTGCGCTGGCTCCATGCCGTCGGTGCAAGTGAAGAGGTAGACGCCGCGGGGCCAGGAGTGGCGCTCTAACGCCTTCTCCAGCAGGACGACTGTCGTCCGGTCCCTTAGAAACCGCCAGTACGGCGCGCAATAGCGAGTGCACGTAAAGGAACCCCGCTCGAGCGAGAGGTGGACGAGCGGCGCGCTTTGCATGTTTGCAGGCTCGGATTTTATCCTCAAAGTAGAATCAGGTCATGTCGCTGACGGCCGAAGGCAAGGAGAGGCTAGACCGGTTCGTCGCGCGCAAACTCCCGGAGCACAGCCGCACGCGGCTCACCCAAGCCATTCGAGATGGACTGGTCAGGGTCGACGGCGGGGTGGTGACGAAGCCCAGCTTCGAACTTGCTCCTGGACAGTCCGTGACGGTCGAGTCAGTCCCTCAGCCTCCCCCTCACGACCTCACTCCTGCGGCGATCCCACTCGACGTCCGGTACGAGGACGACGACCTGCTCGTGGTCAACAAGCCGCGAGGGATGGCGGCCCATCCGGGACACGGCCTCGGACCGACGACGCTCGTCAACGCCCTCCTAGCAAGGCCCCACGGGCTGAGTGCGCACGCTGGCGAGTGGAGGCCGGGAATCGTGCACCGTCTGGACAAGGAGACGACGGGGCTGATGCTAGTCGCGAAGAACGACCGAGCGCACAGGACGTTGGCGGAGCAGATCAAGCGAAAGGACGCCCTTCGCGTCTATGTGGCGGTCGTGTTCGGGCGACTGACTCACGACCTCATGACTATCGACCAGCCGATCGGTCGCCATCCCGGGATTCCCTCACTAATGACGGTGAAGCAAGGGGGCAGGGAAGCGGTGACACACGTCAAGGTACTCCATCGCGTGCAAGGATCGTCGGTTGTGGCATGCCGCCTGGAAACGGGCCGCACGCACCAGATCCGAGTGCACCTCAGCAGCATCGGCCATCCGGTGAAGGGAGACAGGCAATACGCCAAAAAGCCTTGGAACGAGGGGCCGATGCAACTCCACGCGGCGTTGATCGCTTTCGACCATCCGACGTCGGGAGAGCGATTGACGGTGTATGCTGAGCCTCCGGATGACTTCGAGGCACAGGTGAAGAGGGAAGAGGTAGACGCATGGCGATAGACACAGGCAACACGGTGGAGCGCGTCTCGCACCTCGGTGTGCGTTCGGCAAGCAACGTCGATCTGTTCGCGATCCTGATCGCGCGCGAAGCGCGAGACGTCGAGTTGTGCGAGGCAGACGCGAGGCGGCTGGCCGACAAGTTCAAGGGAGTGCGGGTTCTCGACATTGGCAAGTCCGACTGGCAGGCCGTCGGCGGGCTCGAACCGTTCGAGGTATTGCAGCGCATGGCGGCGATGGAACTTGGCCGAAGAGCCCAAGAGGCGGGCAAGGGTGAGGCGCGGACGATCTCGGACCACGAGTCGGCCTACGCCTTGTTTCTGCCTCTTGTGGGAGGAGAGAAGCAGGAGCACTTCTGTGCGGCCTATCTGGATTCGAAGAACAACGTCCTGACGACGGAGACCGTGCATATAGGCACGGCGAACATGAGCGTCGTCGGTCCGCGCGAGGTGTACCGGCACGCGGTCCGCGAGAACGCTACGGCGCTGATCGTTGCGCACAACCATCCGAGCGGCGATCCTTCGCCTAGCCCTGAGGACATCGCGGTAACGCGACGCTTGGCAGAAGTCGGGAAACTGCTCGATATCCCGTTGCTCGACCACATCATTGTCGGCGACCAGGGGAGGTACGTGAGCCTGCAAAAGGAAGGTCTGATCTAGCATGAGCGAAGCGTTTGATCGTAGGTGGGAGGACGTCTTGGCTCCCTTGCGCAGCGAAATGGACGGACGGCACAAAGCGCGCGAGGGCGCGCTCCAGAAGTGCCGCCTCTTGATCCAGACCTCAAGCAAGTGCATTCGACACATCCACAGGCGACAGTTCGATGGCGCCCAAGCGTTGCTCAAGGAAGCCCAAGACCTAAGTCGGGCGGCAAGGGCGGAGATGGAACCGTTTCCTTCCGTACGGTACGCGAGTTACCTGCAAGACGCCGAGAAGGAGATGGTCGAAGCAGCAGCGGTCATGGCCATCGTTCAAAACCAGCCTGTGCCGTCCTGTCAGGACCTCGGAGTCGACGTCGTGTCCTATCTCAATGGAATGGGTGAGGCCGCAAGTGAGTGCCGTCGCTATGTGCTCGACGAGATGCGCACAGGAAGCCTGGACGAGGCCGCTCGGATGCTTGGCCAGATGGAGAGCGTCTACGATGAACTGATCACATTCGACTACCCTGACTCCCTGACCGGTGGTCTGCGACGGACTTGCGACGCGCTACGCGCTGTGGTCGAGCGAACTCGCAGCGACCTGACGATGACCCAGGTCCAACGTGAACTCTTGGACGAACTTCGGTCGAGGGAATAGACCAGCCTAGGGTTCGAAGTTTCCTTCGCCTGGGGGGATGGGCCGCTCGATCTTTCGTGGCTCCATCAGTTTCGCGCGGGCGTTGATCGAAGCGATCGAGCCGATCCACGTGGCGACGACGATGAGCAACGGGATGAAGACGACACCGTTGAACTCCTTGACGTTGACGTCACTAGCGCGGCCCAGCAACGCCGGGATCCCACTTAGCCCGTTCGGCGTGAACACTGCCCATGTCCATGCACCGAGATAGACGGCCATGATCGTGACGCCTTTCGTCGTTTCTCCGGTGACGATCTGCCCGAGCCCGGGAAGAATCATGGAGAGGCAGCCTGCAGACTTTGCACTTGCATAAGTATTGGTGGCGGCGTTGAGCGCGGATAGCGGGTCTCCGCCGCTTCCGACGATGGACTCGGCCCACTTCGTCTCATAGGTGACGTTGCCGGGCTCGATCCGGTGGGCCATCTTGTACGCTTCGCGCGCCCTGCTGAACTGCGACCGCTTCCAGAGCTCGTCGCCGAGGGCTGCCTGGACCGCTGCAGAACCCGGCGCTTTCTCGGCCGCTTCCTTGAGGAACCGCTCTGAAACGGAGCCCTGACCCCTGATCCGAGCAAGGGAGGCCTGCTGCAAGAGCCGTTCGGCCTCCTCGATCTGCTCTGGCGTCGGCTTTTCTGGAAGCGGCGGGTCTTCCTTCTTTGGTGCTGTCTCCTCAATCGGTCGTTCTTCCATCCGTCAATCCGTGAGATCGGGGTTGGGCTGCATCGAGTTCCACAAGGTCTCGAGGTCGTAGAACTGGCGCCTTTCCTCGAGCATCGCGTGGAACACGACGTCGCCATAGTCGAGCAACAGCCAGCCCCCGCCAGGTCCAGGGTCTTTGCGCAAGGGCTTGATGCCCTCGTCGCGCATCCTGTCGAAGACCTTCTCGGTGATCGCGCGGATGTGCGTGTCGCTCGTACCGCTGACGACGATCATTCGGCTGGTGATTGAAGACTTCTTGCGCACGTCGATGTTCTCGATGCGCTGTGCCTTCATATCGTCCGCGATCTGGACGATCATGTCCGCCTTTTTCTGGGTGTCGATGTTCTTGCTAATCTTTGTAAAGTCCGTGTTTGACGATGTAGTCGTGGACGGCCGGATCGACGAGGTGCCTAAAATCCTCTCCGCGGACGGCCATGTCCCTAATGTTAGACGATGAGACGGCCTTTGGGGACGCCTCCACGATGTCGATGGAGCGCGCTAGGTCGCTGCCCAGCCGTTCCAGGGTGCTACGCGTGTCGGTGCCGGGGCGCGCAACGACCGCGAGCCTGCACATTTCTAGAATCCGCTCGGGTTCCTTCCACTCGGGGAACTGCGCCAAGGCGTCCATGCCCAGAATGAACCAGTAGTCCCCCGGCAGGACGACCTTGAGTTCTTGAAGCGTGTCCACGAGGTAACTGTCGCCGCCCCTTGTGGTCTCGACGTCACTGACGGCCATTCCCGGTTCGTTCTTTGTGGCAAGCCGGCACATAGCCAGCCTGTCTTTCGCCGACGAGCGTCTCGTTCGTTTGAGCGGGTTCCTGCTCGCCGGGATCCAGATGATTTCGTCCAGTGCCAGGCGCGCCATCGCTTCCCGCGCCAGATGCATGTGGCCGATGTGCGGTGGATCGAACGTTCCTCCCAGAATGCCGTACTTCATTACCAATCCTCGTAGTCGAAGTTCCAGCCTGCGATCTGGACGGTGTCTCCTTCCTGAATCCCAAGTTCGCGCAGCCTGTTCAGGACTCCGATCCTTTCGAGTCGACGGTGAAGGTACCGCAAGGACTCGGAATCGTCGAGGCGAGTCATATGCACGAGGCGTTCGATGCGCTCGCCCGTGACTTCGAAGGTGTCGGCGTCGACGCGGCGGGCGTCCCAGCGCGGGTCGGTCGTCCTCCGGAAGACAGGGGTCACCACGTGGACCGGCTGCTCCGTCTCGCTCTCCTTGAGCAGTTCGGCGATCCTAAACGTCATCTCCTTGATGCCGTAGCCTGTCGCGGCCGACACGGGCATGGCGTCGATCCCAGCCTCCTTTAGGAACCCGAGCATGACCTCAGTGTCCTCCGGTGCGGCAACGTCGCACTTGGTCATCACCGTCAGCCGTTTCTTATCGCGCAGGTCGTCGCTGTAGAGAGCGAGCTCCTTCTCGATCACCTTGAAGTTCTCGATGGGGTCTGAGCCGTCGATAGGGAAGCCGTCAAGCACGTGGACAAGGACCCGCGTGCGCTGCCCGTGTTTGAGGAACTGATGGCCCAGCCCGTGGCCCTCGCTCGCGCCTTCGATCAAACCTGGAAGGTCCGCGACGACGTAAGTCTCATCGCCCGCCTTGACGACGCCGAGATTGGGTTCCGTCGTGGTGAACGGATAGTTGCCAATCTTTGGCCGAGCCGCGCTGATAGCTCCAAGCAGCGTCGACTTTCCTGCGTTGGGAAGTCCGACCAGACCGACGTCTGCGATGAGCCTAAGTTCCAGGCGCGCGACAAGCGACTCGCCCGGTGCACCGCGCTGCGCGATGGTCGGGGCCTGCCGAACGCTGCTTGTGAAGTGCAGGTTTCCGCTTCCGCCCCGCCCGCCGCGGCAGGCCACATACTTCATGCCGTGCGTGCTCAGGTCGACCAACGGCTCGTCGATCTCGTCATCGATCAGGACTGTTCCCACAGGGACTCGTACGACGAGATCGTCTGCGTCCTTTCCTGCCTTGTCCTTCCGCGCGTTGCTCCCGTCGGGCGCTTTGTACTGCTTGTGAAGGCGCACGTCGTATAGCGTCCGCATATGCTCGTCCGCGACGAGCACGACGTCGCCGCCACGACCGCCGTCGGCCCCGTCCGGACCGCCTCGAGGGACGTGCTTTTCGCGGTGAAAACTAGCGGCCCCGTCGCCGCCCTTGCCGCTCTCGAAGGTGACCACCGCCTCGTCGATGAACTGCGACATCAGCGGACCTCCTCCGCCTCTTCGCCTGGCCGCATGCCTTCGATCAATTCGACATCGATCCGACCGGCGGGAACGTCGATCGACTTAACGAACTCCTTGACAAGCGGGATCATTGCGCCATCGATGACGAGAATGTCGTGCGCCGGCGCTTGGACGACCTCGCTGACCGTGCCGATTTGAATGCCGTCCTCATAGACGCTCAGCCCGACAAGGTCTCGAGCCAAGTATTCGCCCTCTTCAAGCGTAGGTCGCTCCGATTCGGGAACCGTCAAAAAGGCCCCTACAAACGGCTCGACGTCTTCGATCCGAGCGAAGCCCTCCAGGCGAATGCGCGCTTGACCTTTGTGCCACATGGCTTCGACCACTTCTCGCTCCGACCCGTCCAAGTAGAGAAGGGCGCCCTCGTCGAACCGCTCAGGAAAGTCGGAGAGTGGCTGGACCTTCATCGCCCCCTTTGTGCCGAACACGCCCACGATCTGGCCGACACGGACGTGGCCTTCTGCGGTTGGCCGTTGAGGACGGCCTGGCATGGAGTCAGTCCTCAGCGACGACCTTGACGACGGTCTTTTGCCGGTTCTTGGCGCCTGCGGCGCTCACAACGTGCCGGATGCACGTGATCACGCGGCCTTCCTTGCCGATGATCCTTCCGACGTCGTTCGGTGCGACCTTGACGTTGTAAAGCAGGGCGTCTCGATCCTTGGTCTCCTCGACGGAGACGGCGTCCGGCTCCTCGGCCAAGTGCTTGATCAGTGATTCGACGAGCGGCTTGAGGCTCATGGGCTACTCCTCGGCCGGCGCCTCGGCTGCCGGCGCCTCAGCAGGTGCTTCGGCCACGGGCACCGGGGCGGGTTCTGCGGCGGGCATCTCTTGGACGACCGACTTCTTGCTCATTGGACCGGTCGTCTTGTCGAGGAACTTGAACTTGTCCTTCGCGTTCGGCCGCTTTGCGAAGTACTCGTCGAGGATGCCCTCCTTCTTGAAGAGGTAAGCGACGGTCTCTGTAGGCTGGGCGCCCTCGAGGAGCCAGTGCAGCGCACGGTCCCTTTGGATCGTGACTTGCTTAGGCTTTGTCAGTGGGTTGTAGGTACCGATGAGTTCGTTGAACGAACCATTACGCCCTCGCGTGCTGTGGGCCACAACCACGCGATAAAAGGGCCTGTGCGAGTTGCCCATCCTTCGAAGTCTGATCTTGACCACGTTCTTCTGTCCGTCTCCTGAAACTGTTACTTGCGACGCCGCCCCTTGCCGAAGCGCTTCTCCATCTTCGAAAGCTGCTTCATCTGCTTCCGCATCATGAACAACTGGTCGACCAGGAGATTGACCTCCTGGGGGGTCGTCCCCGAGCCCAGCGCGATGCGGCGGCGGCGCGAGCCGTTGAGTATATCCGGATTGGTCCTTTCAGCCGGGGTCATGCTCAGGACGATAGCCTGGGCGCGGTCCATCTTGCCCTCGTCCAACTGGTCCAGGGCCTCCTCCGGCAGGTTCGCCGTGAGCCCGGGGATCATCTTCATGACGTTCTTGAGCGGACCCATCTTGCGGATCATCTGGAACTGGTCGAGCATGTCGTTGAAGTCCATCCTGCCGGTCTTCAACTTGGCCTGCATGCCCTGGGCCGCCTGGACGTCGATGGCCTTTTCGGCCTTCTCGATGATCCCCATGACGTCGCCCATGCCGATGATCCGCTCAGCCATCCTTTGGGCGCTGAACTCGGTGAGGGCATCGGTCTGCTCGCCCTCGCCCAGGAACCTCACGGGCACTCCCGTTGCCGAGCGGACGCTGAGAACTGCGCCGCCGCGGGTGTCCCCGTCCATCTTGGTGAAGATCGCCCCAGTCAGGGGCGCCCTCTCGTTGAAGGCGTGGGCGACGTTGACGGCCTCCTGTCCCGTGGTGGCATCGACTACCAGGAACGTCTCGTTCGGAGGTACTGCCTTGCGAATGCCCTCCAACTGGGCCATCATCTCGTCGTCGATGGTCGTGCGCCCGGCCGTGTCCACGATGACGACGTCCAAGAAGTGGTGTTTGGCGTGCTGAAGGGCGCTCTTGACGATCGAGACCGGGTCGCCTGACGAATCGGTGTACACGGGACACCCGACCTGCTCGCCAAGCACCTGCAACTGCTTGATCGCAGCAGGCCGTTGGACGTCGCAGGCCACCAAGAGTGGCTTCTTGTTGTTCTTCAGGAGCCAACGGGCGAGTTTTGCGCACGTCGTCGTCTTTCCTGAGCCCTGCAGACCGCACATCAAGACCACGGTCGGAGGGGAAGGAGACCACCGGATGCCCCTGTCCTCTGCCCCGAGAAGGCCAACGAGTTCGTCACGTACGATCTTGAGGATGGTCTGGTCGGCCGAAAGACTGCCAAAGACCTCCTCGCCGACCGCTTTGCCTTTGACCGCCTCGACGAACTCCTTGGCGATCTTGTAGTTGACGTCTGCCTCGAGCAGGGCTACCCGGATCTCCCGCAGGACCTGGGCGACGTCGTCTTCCGTAAGTCGTCCCTTTCGCCTCAGACCCGCGAAAATGCCACCGAGCCGCCGGGTCAGATTGTCAAGCATGCGTTATCCCCAGGATACCGGCGCACCGGCACAAGTCCCGGCCTCGTGATCACATATGAAACACCCGAAACAGAATGAGGCGTCTAAAGGAAGACCAGATCCATGGAGCGAGGCACATACCAGGAAGGGAACAAGAGCGGGGCGATCGTTTGGACGGTCATCGCCCTTGCAGGTGCTGCCGCTTTGGCTTTCGTCGTCGCTCGCAAGATTGCCAAGGGTGAGTCGCTCGACGCAGACGCGCTCCTGGACGCAGCAGACCGCGCAGCCAACAACCTGGACGCCATCCTCATGGCTGAAGGGGCAACTGCCAACTAAGCCCGAGAGCAGGTTCAACGGCTTTTCCGATAATGTATATTATGACAACTTGAATTGTCATAGGGGCTGAACGGTTTGTTTCCCTCCCCCGTCATCAGAGTGGATGTCCACGGCCCTCGACCTCATGGTGATGCGCGGAGACAAGCCGCTGCATCTGCAGATCGCTGACCAGATCCAAGAGAAGATCCTGAACGGCGCGCTCAGCGTCGGCAGTCGTTTGCCGACAGTCCGACGGCTGGCGACCTCGGCGGGCGTTTCCAGGGTTACGGCCTTGCTGGCTTATGAGGCCCTCCAATTGCGGGGGCTGGTCGAGTCAAAGGTGGGTTCTGGAACCTACGTGGCAGCCCCTCAGACCCGGGAGACCGGCAAAAGCAGGCTGAAGGCCTTCAAGCCCTGCTCGATCACATCGGACTACGCCGCCAGCGCCAGAGCCTCTGGCATCACCAACCTCGCGATCGGAGACGCCGACGAGCGACTGTTCCATGCCGATGAGTTCGCCGCCGGGATGTTGCGTTCGAGGTCTGCGACGAGCGAGTGCGGCCCTTACGGCGACGGCGGACTGCTGACCAGCCTTGCGACTTACTACAGGAGTTTCGGCATCAACGCCAACCCGGACTCGATGCTGATCACTGGCGGTGGCGTGGCCTCTAACGCCGCATTCACCCTCGTGGCTGGCCCCGGCTCTCGCGTGGCGGTCCAGGATCCTGCCTTCCCTTATGCCGAGGACTACTTCGCATCATTCGGGCCTGAGATCGTCGGCATTCCTACCGACAAAGGCGACCTCGATACGGATCGGTTCGAAAATGAGGCGCGGAAGGGCCTCAAGGCTGCCTTGCTGTTCTTGACCGTCAACCAATGCACAGGTGAGTCTGCGTCGACGCGCAACAAACAAGAGGTACTCAGGATCGCCGAGCGCTACGGGGTCTCGCTGTTCGAGGACATCTCCGCGTTTTGGTCGGCCAACGGGTCACGGCACCCCAGCCTCGTAGAACTTTCCGACGGCGCGTCGATCGACGTCGCCGGTTTCGATTGCATGACAAAGACTCTGGGACGTTCCGTGCCGATCTCCTGCGTGTTCTCGTCGGGTCGGCTTCGAGACCAATTGGCGATCAAGTCTATGGGGCTCGGGTCTTCCCCTCCTCCGATGATGCAGCACGCCATGCGCGTTTACGCAGAGAGCCGGGCGCTCTCTGCCCACGTTTCCAGGGCAGTCACGCGACACACTGCTCGCCGCCAGGCCATGACCACTGTCCTGAAAGACCGCATGCCTCGCGGGGTCGAGTGGAGCGATCCCGTGGTCGGACACTCCCTATGGGTGAAGTTCCCTGCGCATGTCGACGAGACTCGGCTCTACGAAGACGCCCTTGCCGCCGGAGTTGCCGTCGCTCCGGGCATCGCCGCGTCGGTACCACGACGCCCGGCGGCCGCGGTCCGCCTTTGCTATGGCGGGTCGTCGGTGGACGAGATCACATCGTCTGTGACTCGATTGGCGAAGGTCGTAGAAAGACACATTGGTCTAGTCTGACCCGGACAATCCCCTTCCCTCTTTAGACCAATCGAACAGGTGACGCGGAAACTGTCGTTTCCTTTACAGCGACGGCTCTGCCGTCCGAAGGAGCCAGTTTCATGTTGAGAGGACTATCTGTTTGCATTGCTTTTGCCGGGTTGGCCGCTGGAGCCCCCGCTGTGCTGATCTTCGACAATTTCGATCCGTTCGCCAGTACGGGCACGTTTGTAGGACTGGACGACTTTCAAGGCGGTGACCGCATGGTGCTCCCATCTGCGGGCGCGGGAAACATGTGGCTGCTGAACTCGTACACAGGGCACATGGGTGGATCGGCTACGGGCACGTACACCAACGTGATCGGAACGCTTTCCGTCTTCCGAACGGTGAACACAGCCGGTAGCGGACCGGCGTTCTCTAACCTCATAGGGTCGGTCTCGCGCAGCCTTCCGTCGTTCTTCGCGTCTGGTCCCGCGATCGGTATCGACTTCACAATGGCCAGCCTTGGGATCGCGCTCAGCGCACCTCCGAGCAACCCAAGCGTGGGATACGGTGTCCAGATCAGTTTCTCGGCATCCGGGCCGGGCGTGGTCGTTCCCCACTACCGCAACCAGGGCTCGATCGTCCCTGGTAGTTCGTCGAGCCAGGGCTGGTACCGCGATCTGAACGACAACGGACTTCTCCAGGCCGATGAATATGAGGTCTTTGCGCCGTGGGCCGACGGCAACCTGATGTTCGAACTGGATGCGACGGCGACGCCGGTTCCCGAGCCCGTCACCGGATTTGCCTTGCTCGTCCCCCTGGCTGCGCTCGCTGCCAGGCGTCGTAGAAGGTGAGGCGCAAGACAGCCCCCGCACTTCCAAAGTTCGGGGGCCGTCTGTGGGTCGTCAGTCGAGTCGCGGGATGTATGCGTTGGGGTCGGTCGACCGGCTAAGGTCTTCGACCGTCACCATTGTCTTGTACTGCTTGTCTCCGACGTGCAGAGTGACGGTGTAGTCGCCGGCGCCGATTCCTCCACCGCCGCCTGGCCCTCCTCCTCCGCCGCGCGCGTTCCAACGGACCGCGTTCAGGCCTGCAGTGTTCCGACCGTTGAGCGTGGCGACGTCGGTGCCGTCGGGTCGCGAGATCACGATCCGAACTGTGCCCTCGACCGCCGTCTTCAAGTGATAGAAGATCGTCGTGCCGGGGTGCGTGTTCGGTGACGACCAGAGTGCTTCCCCGTTAGATCCCCCGCCGCTGACGTAACCGAGTTGGTAGACGTTCTGCGGTCGAGCGATGAACGCGTCCGCATCGCGGTTCGCCTGCGTCAATTGCTCGAGCCCTGATATGTTCAAGATCCAGATCGAGCGCCCATGGGTCCCCACCACGAGGTCGAGTTCCCTCGGATGGATCACAACGTCGTCGACGCGGATCGTCGGCCAAACGCCAGTCGTGTACTTGACCCAGTTGATGCCTCGATCGATCGAGAAGAACATTCCGAACTCCGTGCCCACGATGAGCAAGTCGGGGTTTCGAAGCCCCTCGGTGATCACATACGTCGGTGCGTCAGCCGGGATGTTCGCGGTGATGTTCGTCCATGTGTCTCCGAAGTCGTCGGTCATGAACACATATGGCTTGTAGTCGTTGTTCCTGTGACCATCAAAGGTGACATAGGCGCGACCCTCGACGTGGTTGCTCGCGCGGACGCGACTGACCCAAGTGTTCTGCGGAACGCCTTGGAACTTTCCAGTCATGTCCGTCCAGTTCTTCCCTCCGTCGCGAGTCAGGTGCACTCGGCCGTCGTCGCTGCCGACCCAGAGCAGGCCGGCACGGATCGGCGACTCGGAGATCGAAGTGATCGTGCAGTGGCGTTCGGCGCCTGTGTCCTCAGGGGTGACGCCCGCTCTCGGGTTCTGCTTTGTCGTGTCGTTGGTCGTCAGGTCGGGGCTGATCACCTCCCAGTTGTTGCCCTGGTCGATGGTCCTGTGCAGGTACTGGCTGCCCATGTAAAGGGTCTTGTTGTTGTGTGGCGAGATCATGAACGGCGAGGACCAGTTGAACCGTAGTCCTTGGCCGCGAGGTCGGATCGACCTACGCTCGCCGGTGTGCTGGTTGATGCGAGAGATGGCACCGCCCTGGCTCTCGCTGTAGACGATCCTCCAGTCTTCCGGATCGTTTGCGGTGAAGAAGCCGTCGCCACCGCCGATTCCGTACCAGTCGTGCATCGTCACCCCGCCGCGCGCGGACTGGGTCGGCCCAGCCCAGGAACCGTTGTCCTGGAGCCCGCCATAGACCCAATACGGCTTTCGCATGTCGACGCTGACGGCATAGAACTGCCCCAGACGCAGGTAGTTGAGGTGCTCCCATGTCTGTCCGGCATCGCGCGTCTCGCCCATGCCGCCGTCGTTGCCGATGATGACGTGGTTGTTGTCCGCCGGATTGATCCAGAGGGCGTGGTGGTCGACGTGGATGCTCAGGCGCATGGTCTGCCACGTCGCACCTTTGTCGTTGCTCACATAGGCTTGCACAGCGACGATGTAGATGCGGTTCTCATCGACCGGGTCCTGGTGGATTTGGCTGAAGTAGAACGGCCTTGGGTTGAGGTCGTTGACCTTCGTCCAGTTCGCTCCGCCGTCGGTGCTTCGGTAAACGCCACCGAGGGCACGGGCCTGGTTCCCGGTGCCTTCCCTTCCCTTCTCCACGATTGCAACAACGATCTTAGGGTCTTTTCGGAAGTAACTGATGCCCATGCGGCCCGTGTCGCCGGCCGGCATGCCGTCCATCGACTTGCGCCATGTGTTGCCGCCGTCAGTCGTGCGGTACAGCGTGCTCGAGGGTCCGCCGCTCGCCCACTTGTACGGCCAGCGCATGCGCTCCCAACTCGCTGCCAGCATGTTGTTGGGGTTCTTGGGGTCCATTTCCAGAGCGATGAATCCCGAACGAGAGTTCTCGTTCAGGATGCGGCGCCAAGTCTTGCCGCCGTCGTCGGAGCGATAGATGCCCCGCTCCTCGTTCTCGCCCCAGAGGTGCCCTAGTGCCGCGACGTAAACCGTGTCCGGCTTTGTCGGGTGCAGGATGATCTTAGAGATGTGCTTGGTGTCCTGCAGGCCCATGTGCGTCCAGGTCTGCCCTCCGTCGGTGGACTTGTACACGCCGTCGCCCCAAGAGGTTGAGTTGCGGCTGTCCTTCTCTCCTGAACCGACCCAGACAACGTTCGGGTCGGTCTGGCTGACTGTCACAGTTCCCAATGCGACGGTCTTCTCCTTGAAGAACACGGGACGGTATGTCAGGCCCGCGTTCTCCGTCTTCCAGAGCCCTCCAGAGGCCGTGGCGACGTAGTAGATGCGAGGCTGTTTCTCGTAGACGGCGACTTCGGCAATACGGCCTCCCATGACCGTAGGGCCGAGTTCGCGCGGTTCGATGGCTCCGAGATACTGAGCGAGGCCCGTGTCTTGGGCGAGCGCGGCGCTGGCGAAAGCCAGGGCGGCGAGGACGCAAATCCTTCTCATGGTTACCGATCATACAGCCTCGCTATTACGAATGTCACCATTGAGTAAGGTTTGGGCCGAGCCTGGGCGCGCCGGATGCCGACCAGGCAAAATGAGCCATGCACTTCGCCGAGAGCACCGAGCACGCCTTGATTCGAGAGTCGGCTCGAAAGTTCGCCCAGCAAGAGATCGTGCCTGGGATCGCAGAACTCGATCGCAACCATGACTCCAACCCTGGGTCGCTCAAAAAACTCGGCGAATCGGGATTGCTAGGCGTGAGCATCCCGGCCAAGTACGGCGGCTCGGACACCGACTACATCTCGTTGGGAATCGTGTGCGAAGAACTCGAGAGAGGCGACACCTCGGCGCGAGTGGTCATGTCGGTCCACAGCGGACTGCACTGCCTCACCTTGCTGCAATGGGGCACCGAGGAACAGAAACAGCGATGGCTGCCGAGACTCGCGAAGGGCGAACTCATAGGTGCGTTCGGGTTGACCGAGCCGACGGCCGGTTCGGACGCCGTCAACATCAAGACCAAGGCGGTCAAAGAGGGCAGTGAGTACGTCCTCAGCGGGGAGAAGACGTGGATCTCGTTGAGCGACTATGCCGACCAGTTCCTCGTGATCGCGGTCACCGATCCGAACGCGAGCAGCAAGGCCAAGGGTATGAGCGCGTTCATCGTCGAGCGGGACCGCCCAGGGTTCTCGAGCAGGCCGATCAAGGGCAAACTCGGGGTTCGCGCTGGGAACACCGGCCAGATCTTCTTTGACGGGCTCCGCATCCCCGAGGCCAATCGCATCGGCGGCGAGGGCGACGGGTTCAAGGTCGCGATGTCGGCGCTCGACCATGGGCGCTATACGGTCGCATCCGGCGCTGTGGGCATCATCCAGGCCTGTCTCGATGCGTGCACGAAGTACTCCAAAGACCGGTCGGTTGGAGGCGAGCCCATCGCCAACAAGCAATTGGTCCAGCAGATGATCGCCTCGATGGTGCAAGGCCGGGAGATCGGTCGGCTGCTGTACTACAAGGTCGGCTGGATGAAGAACACGGGCCAAAGGCACACGAAGGAGTGCTCGCTGGCCAAGTGGACGAACTGTGCAGCCGCATTTGACGCCGCCAACAAGGCGGTCGAGATCCACGGAGCCTACGGCTTTTGCGACGAGTTCCCGGTCGAGCGGTACTTCAGGAACTCCAGGGGAGCGATCATCTACGAGGGCACCCACGAGATCCATACAGTCATGCAGGCCGAGTACGAACTCGGGTTCCGAGCGGACAAGACCCTGGACAGGATGCTGCCCACCTTCCCCTTCGCATAAGCGCGGGGTGGGCCGGTCCGAAACGATCAGGCCTGCCTGCCCGTACAATCAGGTTAGGAACAGCCATGCGCAACCGAGTCCTCACCTTAGCAATCGTTTCGCTCGCCACTGCCGCGCTCGCTTCGTCGGCAGGCCAGGCTATCGCCCTGAAGCGAGTCCCCAAAGTCGGCGAGAAGGCCACCTACACCATGAAGATCGACCTGGTCTTCCAGGGTATGGACATCAACGTCACTTTCGACTCCGTCCACACGGTCAAGGAAGTCAAGTCTGACGGCTCGTACGTGACCACTGAAGAGAGCAAGAACCAGGTCGTGCTAGTCGGCGGGCAGGAGATGCCCGGCGGTGGCGACGAGGTCGCGACGATGACCTACGCGGCCGACGGAACGCTCCTCAAGATGGAGAGCGCGGCCATGATGGGCGACGAGTACCGCCTGAGCGGCCTTTCGATCATGGTCTGGCCGACCAAGCCGGTGGACGTCGGCAGCAAGTGGGAGTCCTCGACCAAGGCCGACAAGGAGAAGGGCACTTTCGACACGACGTACTCCTTCGAAGTCCTCGCCAAGGAGAAACTCATGGACCGCGAGTGCTTCAAGATCAAGCACTCGGCCAAGGAGTCCAATGGCGGAACCGCAAGCAGCGAAGGCACGACCTGGGTCGAGATCAAGACCGGTCTGGCCGTGAAGTCAGTCGGCGAGATGAAGCAGGTTCCCATCCAGGGAATGCCCATGGACGCCAAGTTCTCGCTCGAGATGAAAAAGTAGGCCTGACGATGGGCTGACGAAATCGCGGGGCGGCCGATTGGCCGCCCCGTAGTCGTTTCGCCCTTAGGTCACTTAGTCGTCGTCTCGGCGGCCGCGTTTGTTGCGCTTGCGATCGTCGTCCCGATGGTCGCGGACGTAGCGGTCGAGGGCTCGGTTCCGCTCGTACTGGAACGCTTGCCAGGCTCGAGAGCGCTCGCGCTCGTCGCGTTGCCAGTGCTTGCGCTTGGACCACTTGCCTTGCCAGACCTTCCAGTCGGCCCACTCCTCGTAGCACGAGAAGTAGCGGTGGTCGTAGTCGCGGCCCTTGTAGCGCTTGTAATCGTACAGGGGCGGGGTGTGGCGGAAGTCGCGCCGGTCATAGCGGTCATACCGGTCATACCGGTCGTACCTGTCGTCTCGGTCGTAGCGGTCGTAGCGGTCGCGGCGACCCTCGCGGTAATCGAGGTGCACTTCGACCTGCCTGCCGAACTGGAAGACGATGCCGAACTGGTTTCCGTCGCGGTCCCGTGTGCTCCACACGATTGCGCCGTTGGTCGAGGGCCGGCGTTCACCGTCGAACGCCATAGCCGAATTGGTCAGTACGAGGAGCGCAAATCCCATTGCGATACGTTTCATCTTCATTGATGGTCTCCTGTCTAGGGTGAAGATGGAACGTCCGGGCCGTGACAGGGTTACCGTTCGGTAGGCCGGATAGTCCCAAAAACAGTCCTGTTTCATCCGTTAACTTCGAAAACGGCTCAGGGCGAGTCTGACGAAGGAATTGAACCTGTTAAGGCTCACAGTCCAGCAATTATGCGGGTTTTAGAGCGGTAGGCCAATCTGGCACGGTTTCCTTGTACGGCGAGGCCCGGTTTAGGCTAAGATGAGCCTGTTGCTTTATTTCGGTCTTTGGGTTATCTGACCGGAGAGGGAAACACATGAAGAAAACACTCTTGTTTGCATTTGCTGCGCTCAGCGTTATGGCCAACGCGCAGTCGTTTGTCGAGAGCTTCGACACGGGCCCGGCGGGCTTCATCGGTGGCGGCACTGTTACGTTCGGTAACGTCGCTGGTGGCCAGGCTATGGCTTTCTCGTCGGGTTCCTGGCACGCGCTCAACAACAGCGTCCCCCTGGGTACGACCGGTTGGTTCAACAACAACGCCGTCTTCGCTCCTAACTCGGGCGCGGGCGCGTTGAACGCCAACTTCAACAACACCACGGGCACCAACACCATCGACAACTACATGATGTCGCCGGTTCGCACGTTCAACAACGGTGACCAGATCTCGTTCTTCACACGAACGGTCTCGGCCCCGGCGTTCCCGGACCGACTCCTTCTGAAGTTGAGCCTTGCTGGCGCGAGCACCTCGGTTGCCTCGTTCACGACCACGCTCGTGACGGTCAACGGCGGTCTCACCACCGGTGGCTACCCGACGTCGTACACGCTGTTCTCGGCGACGATCACTGGTCTCGGTGGTCCGACGAGCGGTCGTTTCGCGTTCAACTACAACGTTCCGAACGGTGGTCCCACCGGCGCGAACTCGGACTTCATCGGTATCGACGACGTCCGCTACTCGGCCGTTCCTGAGCCGGGTTCGATGATCGCCCTCGGCCTCGGTGCCGCCGCCCTCGTGGCGCGACGCCGCAAGGCAAAGAAGGCCTGACCTAAGTAGGTCAGAATCCCATACCGACGGTCGGTTCCCTTGTGGAACCGACCGTTTTTGGTTTGGACTTGGCGCAAAATGGGGCATGAGCCTGCGTGCCCCTTCCCTGTTCTTGGGTCTGCTTTCTGCCCTGGCGATGGCACAGCCGACGCCGTATGTTCCTGACTCCAAAACGCTTCGCGAGTCGTACCAGAGGGGAGAGGCGCTACGAACACAAGCCGTCCGCTCGGTGTTCAACACGAACATCGAACCGAAGTGGTACGACGGACCGACGTTGGTGTATCTCAGCACGACGCCCGCCGCCAAGACCCTGATGAAGGTCAACCCGGCGACCAAGCAGCGGACTCCGGCGTTCGACCACGCAAAAGCAGCGGAGGCGATGACCAAGGCCCTGGGCCGCGAGGTTCAGGCGAGAAACATCCCCTACACGAACTGGTCGTTCGAACGGGACATGTCCGCGGCCTTCTTCCAGGTCGGGCAGCAGTGGTGGCGACTAAACCTTGCCACATACGAGGCGACGCAGGCTGAGCGGCCTCCGTTCGGCGGGCCAGGCGGACAAGGCGGTCCAGGGGGGCAAGGCGGGCCAGGAGCACGGCTGCGCACAGAGGGGGGACAAGTGTCAATCAGCGTGAACGGCGAATGGAAGCCGATCGGAACGGCGAACAACTATGCTGCCGCCCAGGCGACGCCCGACGGCAAGCGCGTCGTGGCGTTCAAGTTGTTCGAAGGCGACCGACGCAAGATGTTCTTGCTGGAGTCCGCGCCTCGGCAAGAAAACTCCCGGGCCGTCCTGCGCGAACGCCTCTACGACCAGCCGGGCGACAAGTTGGACACCTACGAGACGTGGGTCATCGACGTCGAGACCGGCAAAGAGTCGAAAGTCGACATCGAGCCGATCATTGCCGGCGGCCAGCCCTGGGCCAACGCTCCTAGGGTGCAATGGTGGAAGGACGGCTCGCGGGGCCTGCTTCGCTTTACGGTCCGCGGATACCAGCAGTACAAGGTCGTCGAGATCGACCCTGCGACAGCAACGGCCAAGACGCTCATCGACGAAAAGGAGGCGACCTTTGTGAACACCGGCAAACTGCTCTTCCAGACGGTCGCCGGGACGAACGAGATCATCTGGCGTTCAGAGCGCGACAGGTGGGGGCACTTGTATCTCATCGACGGTAACTCGGGCAACGTCAAGAACCAGATCACGCGCGGGCCCTGGGTCGTGCGTTCGATCGTCCAAGTCGACGACGTCAAGCGGCAGATCGTGTTCACGGCCAACGGGCGCGAGCCTGGCGACCCGTACCACATGCACCACTACCGCGTGAACTTTGACGGCACCGGGCTGACGCGCCTGACAGAGGGCAACGGCAACCACCTCGTCGTCTACTCGCCCGACCGCCGGTACCTCGTGGACACACACTCGAGAATGGACGGTCCGCCGGTGCACACCTTGCGGAGCGCGCTAGACGGCTCGCTCGTCATGGCGTTGGAGACGGCTGACGTCTCGCGGCTATCGACTCTCGGACTGCGCATGCCCGAGGTCTTCAGTGCGAAGGGGCGCGACGGCAAGTCGGACATCTGGGGCTACATCGTGCGCCCGTCGCACTGGTCGCCTGACAAGAAGTACCCGGTCATTGAGAACATCTATGCCGGCCCGCACGACAACCACGTTCCCAAGAACTTCCAACCCTTCCACGGAGTGCAATCGCTGGCGGAACTGGGGTTCATCGTCGTCCAAGTCGACGGCATGGGCACCGACAACCGTGGAAAGGACTTCCACGATGTCTGCTGGAAGAACCTCAAGGACGCTGGCTTCCCAGACCGGATCGCCTGGATGAAGGCCGCGGCGGCCAAGGACCCGACGATGGATGTCTCTCGCGTCGGGGTCTACGGCACGAGCGCAGGAGGCCAGAACGCTGCCGGGGCTGTGCTCTTCCATCCCGAGTTCTACAAGGTCGCGGTGGCCTCGTGCGGTTGTCACGACAACCGCATGGACAAGTACTGGTGGAACGAGCAATGGATGGGCTATCCCGTCGGACCGCACTACAGCGAGTCCTCAAACATCGACAATGCCGCGAAACTGCAAGGCAACCTTCTGCTGATGGTCGGCGAACTCGACACAAACGTGCCACCGGAGTCCACCTACCGATTTGTGGACGCGCTGATCGACGCAGGCAAGGAGTTCGAGTTTGTGATGCTTCCGGGCCTTGACCACACGGGCGGAGGACAGTACGGTGAGCGCAAGCGGCGCGACTTCTTCGTGAAGCACCTGTTGGGCGTTGATCCACCCAACTGGAACCAGACCACGGGCAACTAGATGCTCGCCCTGTAGGCCGCGAGTTCTGCCTTGGCTTCTCGGCCCACCTTCTCGAGGTGGGCCATCCATGCGTGTTCGAACGGACGTAAAGCGTTGGCAATGGCCTCGGCCACGCATAGGTCGCGGAACCACTTCTTGTTGGAGGGGACGATGTGCCATGGTGCGTGGGGCGTCGAACAGCGCGACAACGCCTCCTCGAACGCGACTGTATAGGCGTCCCAGTGCTCCCTTTCCTTCCAGTCGCCGACGCTCAGTTTCCAAGCCTTGATCGGGTCTTGCTCCCTCGCGAGGAGTCGCTCCTCTTGCTCATCTTTGCTGATGTGGAGGAAGAACTTGAGAACGATCACACCGCGGGAAGCGATGAGTGACTCGAACTCGTTGATCTGGTCATAGCGCGGCCTCCAGACGCTTTCTGGGACGAGCGAGTGGACCCTCACGACGAGCACGTCTTCATAGTGCGAGCGGTTGAAAACTGTAACGCCTCCGATCGCGGGCGCGTGCTTGTGGACCCGCCACAGGAAGTCGTGCGCACGCTCCTCTTCAGTCGGAACCTTGAACCCAACGACGCGGCAGGACTGGACGTTCACATACTCGAGGACCTTGTTGATCGCCCCGTCCTTCCCTGCAGTGTCTGGGCCCTGGAAGACTAGAAGCAATCCCGTGGTGCCCGCTGCAAACATCATCTCCTGGAGTTCGCCGATCTCCTTCGCGAGCGCCTCCGTACGTGCTTTCGCCTCGTCCTTTTTGAGACCGTCCGTCCGACCAGGATCGTGGTCGACAAGAGCCAGTCTTGAGCCTTGGGGCACGACGAACGCGTGTGACATGTGCCGATTATGGTGCCGGACATCTGGACTCCCCCAGCCCGGCGGTGGCTGGGGGAGCAGTCCAAGCGCTACTTCACACAGAGGCAGGAAGAGCCGATCGTGATATCGGCGTCCTTCCACGCCTCGGCGAACTGCGCCTCGAGGTCCCTGACTTCGCGCGCATGCTTGCCAAGTCGGACACGGAGCGGCTGGGCCAGTCCATAGAGCCCCCAGCCGTTCTTGGGAAGTTTCTTCAGGTCGGATCGGTACACGCGCTCGGCTTCGGCATAGCGCGAGTGCTTGACAAGCACGGCACCGAGCGCGTGGCGCGTCGGTTGGAGCCAGTCCGGCGGTTCGTTGTAGCGCAACTGGTCTTCTGCCGTCACCGCTCGGCGAAGCGAGGCCAGCGAGGGCTCGATCTTCCCCTCCCCGAGCAGTATCTCGCCGTTCATTAGGAGTTCTGCGACGCGGAGGACGTCGACGGCCGTGTTGTTTCCGATGGTGGTACCTTCGGGCACTCGGCCTCTCGCGTCGTAGAACAGCCATTGCTCTTGCCGGGCTTTCTTGGCGTCGCCTTTGACCGACCACGCGACCGACCGCGCCATGTGCCGCACAGTGCGCATGACTGGGAACTTCTCGCCCGGATCCTTCATCGCCAGGATCTCGTCCCACTTGCCAAAGCGGACGCGGACCTCATAGATGGAAGCCAAGTATCCGTCCAGGATGGGCGCATACATCTCGAGCACCTCCCGCGGGATGTTGGTCAGCGCGGAGTCCATCCCTTCGATCGCGACCTTGGACTGGCCCCGCATCATCGCGGCAAAGGCCAGCATCTGGTGGTTGTGCATCATATAGAACAGATAGAAGCCTTGCTGAGGCGACTTCTTCATGTATGCGACCTCGGCGCCGGTCGCGAGCACGTTCGACTCGATTGCCTTCTTCCAGTCACCAGTGCGAACGTAGATGTGCGACGGCATGTGCTGCATGTGCCCGAGGTCTGGCTGGAGTCCTAAGAGCATGTCTGCTGCCGGTTTGGCGAGTTCGGGCCGGTCGCTCGCCTCGACCGCGTGGATGTACAAGTGGAGCGCCAGCGGATGTTTCGGGGCGATCTTGAGGACGCGCTCGACCTCGCGAATGATCGCCTCCGTCCAAGGCTGCGGCGAGTGGTCGGGCTTGTGCAGGTCCCAAGGGTGGAGCGTCATCTTCGACTCGGCGTGCAGGATGCCGACGTCGGCGTCGTTCGGGTACTTCTTGGCGAGCGCTTCCATCGCCTTGGCGTATGCCTCGTCGAGCCCGGCGCGCGTTCCCGTGAAGTCTCGGGCAAACCTCTTCCCTGCCGCGTCGATCAATCCACGCTCGATTTCACTCTCGTCGGTCAAGAACCTGCGGGCCTTGACCATGGCGTCCCATGCTTCCTCAGCATTGGCCGGGTCGACCATGGGATTGTTGATGTGAGGCCCGTTGGCGGTAGCCAGGCCCCACCAGGCCATCGCGCAGTCGGGATCGAGTTTGGCCGCGTACCGAAAGGCTCTCTTGGCCTCGTCGTGGTTGAACCCGAAGAGGAAGGCAAGACCCTGGTCGAAGTACTTCTGGGCAGTTGGATTTGAGGTCGTGACCTTGCGGTGGACTCCACCGAGGCCGTCGAAGAGCGGCGGGGCGTCCTGCTGAGCAAGGACTGCCATGGCGAGAAACGTGGTCAATGGCATCGTGGTCTCCTATCGCGTGTCGCGCTTTCTACCAGCCGGTCACCCCGGGGTCCCGGGAACTCCATTAGTGAACCCGATAGCCCTTGCGATACACTCAGGGACATGCTGGTTTGGCGCCTGGGTTGTCTTGCTGTCGGTGTGGTCTTGGTGTCCGGGATCGGCAAGACCTGCTGCACAGCCTATGAAGAGGGTTCGCCGATCCGGCTCGTGGGCGAGAACGCGATCATTGTCTGGGACAGCGAGGCCAAGCGAGAGCACTTCATTCGACAAGCGTCTTTCGAAGGCGAGGCCGACGACTTTGGGTTCATCGTCCCGACCCCTGGCAAGCCCGAAGTGGCCGAGGCGGAAGCCAAGGCCTTTGACGTGCTGGAGTCGGTGATCCCCGATCCTCCGACGCTCGCTGGAGCGGACTCGGTCAAAGCGGCCCCAGCCGCCGACGCAGGAAGCGAGGTTGACGTCATCGAACAGTACACAGTCGGCGACTACGCGGTGAGCGTGCTCAAGGCGAGCGACGGCAAGTCGATGCTGGATTGGCTCAAGGCCAACGACTATGTGAGCAGACCCGCGATGGAGGAGTGGCTGGACTACTACGCCAAGATGGGCTGGTTCTTCGCCGCGCTCAAGTTCACGCGTGGCGAGGACAAGACCGAGCCCGAGACTCAGGCGCTGCGCGTGTCCTTCGACGCGTCGGAGCCCTTCTATCCGTACAAGATGCCCAGCGACACTTGGCCGAAGGGTCACTACCGTCCGATGTCGCTCTACTTCGTGTCCTATGGCGTCGCACGAGCGTCGTATCGCGGCGAGAACAAGGCGTGGGAAGCCGATGTCCGCTGGTCTGGGGCGCTCCCGCGAGACTCGGCACGCGCCTTGGCCGATGCTATCGGGCTCGACGTGACCGAGATCCCTGCCGACGCGACGCTCACGGTGTTCCGGAACACAGAGAACGCACAGGGATACGATCGTGACCTGCGCTTCGCCACGTACACGTCCCTGATTCCGACGTGGTTGTTGCTTTTGCTTCTGGGTGGAGGCACGGCCGCAGTGATCTACGCGCTCGCTTCCAAGAAGAAGCCCGCCTAGCGCCCGGTCAGGTATTCCCGACCGTACATCGCCGCTTGAGGAGCGACAGTGTCCTTGCCTGTTGGCGCGGCGACGATCGCGAACTTCAATGGGAATTCGCCATTAGGCGCCCCAGGCGTCCACGTGCCTGACCCGGTCGCCACGCAATCCGCGTAGCCTTTGAGCCCGGTCACTCTTCCACGTTCAATTGTGAGTTCGGCGTCTATCGTGCCCTTGAGAGTCTGCTTGGCGTTCTTCATCGAGAAGGAACCGGTCAGGCGGTTGCCAGCGACGCCAAGGCTGCTTGCTACGATCTCTGTCGGCGCCCAAAAGTCAGGCTCTCCACGGACAGCATCAACGAGCGTGAAGCGCAGTATTCTCATCCTCAGGGCGTCTGGCACCCTGCCCTCGGCGAGAGCCGATGCCTCCTCAGGCAAGATCCACAAGTGGTCGCGCTGAAGGTTCTTGTTGGACTCGTTGCAGCCTTCAGGCGTGGGAAGGATGCGCGAGTACACGCGCAGGACGAGCGATCCCATTGGAGGCTGAACTTTGGCGTGTTGAAGGACGGGGATGTCGACCTTCCGTGGTGGGGCGGAGCGGAACTTCCTCAAGCCGTCCGCCATGAATCCAAGCACCCGTTCGACAGACCGGTTGTTGTTAAAGCCAAAGGCTGTGCCGTCTGCCGCGACGACGTAGAACCCCTGGCTCGTTATGCCTTCGGACACGCGTGGGTTGACCGACGCTGCGGTCTTCATGAACCAGGCTCCGAGTTCTGTGCGTCGGTTCTGCAGGTCGTGCGTGTTGCCGCTTACGGGGATGAAGTCTCCAAGGGACTTGATCACGTTGTCGTCTGTGAAGAGGAACCTCCGGTCCCACAGTCCGTTGTTTCACGTGCAACCCATTGGGTCACCGTTCATGATCCAGAAGAACATCGGCTTGCCTTGGGCGTTGGCCTCTGCCCTGGCCTGGTTCAGGTCGGTCCTCCAAGGAATGGAGAGCCACTTCTCCTCGTCCGGCTTCGGCAAGATGGAGGCAATCTTCGCATCGAGTCCTGACTGGACGACACCGAGCAAGAGTAGGCCGATCACGCCTCTATTGTATCGAAACCTGGGCAAAATAAGGCGTGCAGCGCGATTGGCGACTAATCGACGTTCCTTTCTACCGCATCGACGAGGCCGCGGATCTGCTCGCCCGCGCCTTCGCTTCGGACCGAGTGATCGCGCAGTTTGTGCCGATCGATCTTCCCGAACGCGGGGTCGTTCTGCGCGAGTTCTTCAAGGCTGCCTGTATTACTCGTCTTGCGTACAACCAGCCGCTTCTGGGCCTCGAGTGGAACAACAAGATGGTCGCCGTCGCGAGCGTGCAGACGACCTACACACCCAAGGAAACGGAGTCGGTCAAGCGCGCATGGAAGAAAGTGACCGACAAGGTCGGCGCCTCTGGCCTCGCAGGGCTGGAGACCTACGTTGGGTTGAGACAGAAGAACCTCCCGCCCCGGTTGCACTACTACCTCGTTTGTTTGGGCGTCGATCCTGCCTACCAAAGCATGGGCTTTGGCAAGGCGATGATCGAGTGCGTGATGGAAAAGGCCGTCGGTGACACGACCGCCGCCGGCGTCATGCTGGACACCGACGGCGACAAAAACCTAGTGTTCTATGAGCGGTGCGGCTTCTCGGTCGCAGGCCGCGAAGACCTCAACGGGGTCGACTTGCTCTTCATGTACCGGGCTGTTCGGTAGGGGCTGGCTTGTCGAAGTCGCCTTTGTTGAAACCGCCGAGCGCAAGGCCACCGAGATTGAGCAGAAGACTCAGAATGGTGAACCATATTGGCGCCAAGGCAACGGACATACCCACGTCGATCCAATCGAGCATCCATTGAGGAGTACCTTCTTGCACTTCAGGCATTTCCGGCGTGCCTTTGATTTGCTGCATCACTAGGCTGTAGATCCCGTAGAGCAACGTAAGTCCGAGGAAAATGAGCGTAGTTAGTTTGTCTTTGCCAATCATTCTCGCGATGACGCCAGCGAGATAGGAAGTGGCAGCACCGAGTGCGAGCGCTATGACCATCCAGACCGTTGTCATGGTGCCGTCCGATTCGAGCATTCCGTCCTTCTTCATCACCATGAAGAAGACTATGAACAGAATGGTTGCCGCGAACCCGCCTGCGAACCAGCCGACGACGATCCCGAGAATCCGCCTCCACATAACAACACCTACCCTCTAGACGGTCGTTCGGTTGCGGATGCCGCTAACGTCCCTGCTGCTGGACCAGTAATCTAGCGCTGGACATGATTGCCTCGGTCACTTTCGCCCTCATCCTCTCCCAGTCACCGGCAGAGGCCGTACGCCTCCGGTTCGAGGAAATCTTCAAGGCTTCTACCCTCCCTGGCCTCTCAGCCTGCGTGATTCTCAAGGACGGCACGACCCTGACGATGGCGGCAGGCTTCGCCGACGAGTACAAAGACGAACCCTTGACGTCCGAGCACCGGTTCCTTGCGGGAAGCACTGGCAAGACCTTTTTCGCCGCGCTCGCGATGCAACTCGAGAAGGAGGGGGCATTCAAACTCACCGACCGCCTATCGGAGTTCCTTGGAAAGCAAACATGGTATTCGCGCCTTCCGAACGCCACCGAAGTCACGCTCGAGCAACTCATGCGCCACCAGAGCGGAATCCCAGAGCACCTCGACAACCCCGCGTTTGCAGAGGCGTTGAAGAAGGATCCTTTGAAAGTCTGGAGTCCTGACGCCCTGGTCGAGTATTCGCTCGATAAGCCCGCCTTGTTCAAAGCGGGTGAGGGCTGGTCGTACTCCGACACGAACTACATCCTGTTGGCGATGGCGATCGAAGCGAAGACGGGCAGGAAGTGCTACGACATGATCAAGGAGCGGTTCCTTAGTGGGTTGCCGAGCACTGAGCCCTCGGTAAAGGCCGCTTATCCGAAGTTTGCGAACGGCAACCACGCCAGCGCGCTCCTCATCGAGCAAGGTTGGGCGATGAAGAACGGCAAACTCAAGGTCAATCCACAGTTAGAATGGGCCGGTGGCGGCTACATCACCAATCCGCGCGACCTCGCCACTTGGATCAGGCGTCTCGTATCAGGCGACGCGCTCGACAAGGCGACACGCGAGAGAATGCAATTGGCCGTCCCATCGCGCACGGGAAGGAACCACGAGTACGCCTTTGGCCTCATGATCCGACCAAGCGAGGTCGGAAAGTCGTACGGTCACGGCGGTTGGTACCCGGGCTACGTCACGGACGTCCAGCACTTCCCTGACCTGGGCGTTACGGTGTGCGTCATGACGAACACGGACGACTTCGCCGCGTTCAAGATGAACTATCAATTGCTATGCGTCGAACTAGCGAAGGCGGCTAAGGGCTGACGTTCGAAGACCCGAAGTGGCTCGGCTTGGCAAGTCCTTGGCTCACCGCCCAGTTCGAGTTGTTGAAGGTCAGGTTCACGACATACCAGCCGTTCGAGGCGACGTAGTTCTTCGATTCGTTTCGAAAGATCGCCTTAAAGAACCCCGTGAACGTGCCTCCATTGCCCTCGTATTCGACGAAGCCGTCGTTGTCGGCGTCGGTGCCTGTGATTCCCGTCGCGACGAACTTCAGTTCATAGGTGAGAAACGTGCCCTTGGTCGCCTCGCCCGAGCCCTGGGGCGCACCGGCGTTCCACAGCCTTGCGTACTCTCCGGGCTGCTCGACAGAAGGATATGAGGCGTTCTTGCCCTTCGATTCGAGCGTGAAAGTGTTCTTGGCCTTGTTCCAGGTGGCCTTTTGGTTTTGCCAGTTGTCCGCATTGTTGTCGTACATCTGGACGAAGCCTTCATTCTTGTTGTTTGGGTTGCCGTGCCCCGGGTTGTTCTCGGGGTCGGCGTGGTTCGTCGAATACCAGTTGGTCAGGATCGCATTGAACTCTCCGTACTCTCCGCCCATAGCCCGTGCCATGTAGATGCTGCCGTCGCGCTGTGGCATGACGATGTTCGTGTGCCTGGGGTTACGGCCGCTTTGCGCCTCGGCGAAAGAGTTGTAGACACTGACGGTGCCGATGTAGCCGAACCTCTCGCACGAAAGAAAGAACTTCTCAGGGGCGGGGGACGGACTGCCGGCAAACAGTGATAGAGCGATCAATGTGGTCATGACAAGCCTCCAAAGACGGACACTATTTTACCTCCCTCGGGGTAGAATCAGGTTCAAATGGACACTCGACAAGCCGCCGTAGGACGATTTGAGGTTGGGAAGATCGCTGCCCTGGTCCCTGCGTTCGTGGTGTCTCTTGCGGTCACTGAAATGTTCTTCAAGTGGAAGAGTTTCAGCCTGGAGTTCATCGGCTTCGCCGTCTTGTTCGGCGCCCTCTACTCCGTCCAGTCTCTTATGGCCGGACTGTTCAAGAAGCGAGCCTAGGCCAGTAGAATGCGCGCATGGCCCTGACGCGCAAAGAGTTCCTTTCCTCTCTCATCTTGTCGGCAGGTGCGTCGGCTGTTGGCATAGACCTGCCTCAGGGCCAGTCCGACGAGATCACGCTGGACGACCTGAAAGTCGTCGAGAAAGTCGTTGGAATCGCGTTCACGGACGAGGAGCGCGCCAGCCTGCTTCAGAGCGTCCGCGGCTTCAAGCGGGGTTACGAGTCCGTCAGGGCCCTCAAGATGCCGAATGCGGTCCATCCTGCGGTGACCTTCAAGCCGATCGGCAAGCAACCGGACGACGCAAAGGCCATAAGCGTCCAGCACCGCGACATGCCCGACCTCGCCAAGCCAGGTGCAGACGATCTGGCGTTCATGACGGTGGCCGAACTCTCTCAACTCGTCAAGCAGAAGAAGGTCTCGCCCGTCGAACTGACCGAACTCGCTCTCTCCAGGCTTGATAAGCATGGCAAGACGCTCCTCAACGTGATCACATTGACCGACGACCTCGCGCGAAAACAGGCCAAACAGGCGGAAGACGAGATCATGTCTGGGCGATATCGCGGCCCGCTTCACGGCATCCCCTATGGCATCAAGGACCTGTTCTCGGTCAAGGGCTATCCCACGACGTGGGGGTCAGGTCCGCACGAGCAGCAGGTCTTTGACTACGACTGTGCCGTGTTCGAACGACTGAGCGGGGCCGGAGCAGTGTGCTGCGCAAAGACGAGCATGGGCGCCCTCGCTATGAACGACGTGTGGTTTAAGGGTCGCACGCAAAACCCCTGGAACACGCAGCAGGGCTCGAGCGGTTCCTCAGCCGGGTCGGCTAGCGCAATGGCTGCGGGCCTTGTGCCGTTCACGATCGGCACGGAGACACAAGGCTCCATCGTTTCGCCCTCTGCTCGGTGTCGGGTGACCGGGCTTCGGCCCACTTTTGGCCGTGTGAGCCGCTTCGGTGCAATGACCTTGAGTTGGACGATGGACAAGGCCGGGCCGATCTGTCGCACCGCAGAGGACTGCATGCTGGTGCTCGCGGCTATCAGCGGAGCGGACCCGCGCGATCCGGGCTCCGTCGACAAGCCACTCCACTGGACGACCGACGTCGACCTTTCGAGCCTAAAGATCGGAGTCCTGCAGACTGGACAAAACCCGGTCGACTATGAAGCGGCCTCTGACCTCGAAGACCACCTCGTCCTTCTCAAGCGGCTTGGTGCGAAACTAACGAGCGTCCGGTTCTCCCAAATGCCGCAAGGCACACAGATCGACCTCTCCGTAGAAAGCGCAGCAGCGTTCGACGACTTCACTACGGGCGACATGATCGATGGGCTCCAGAACTCGGCTTGGCCGAACATCTTTCGGTCGCACCGATACGTCACCGCGGTCGAGTACATCCAAGCGCTCAGATCTCGCACTGAGGTCATGAAGAGGTTCGAGGAAGAGTTCGGCGACTATGACGCCGTGATCGCGCCGGGCACGGGGAGTTTCATGCTCCTCAACACCAATCGCACGGGACACCCGCAACTCTACGTTCCAAACGGCACGAACGAGCGAGGCGACGGGCGAGGGTTCTCGATCATCGGCAGGCTTTACGACGAGGCGACGATCTGCAAGATCGGCTGGCGGATCCAGCAGGAGACCAAGTACTACCGCCTGCGTCCGCAGTTAGCGTAGTTCGAAGTGGACAACCCGGCCCTCGTCCGTGCCCGCGACGATCTTGTTCTCGCGCGGATGGAACAAAGCAGTGATTACGCGCTCGTTCGGATCAGAGAAGGCACCGATCTTGTTCCCGTCCATGTCGTAGTGTGCGACGCCTCGGCCTTCTCCTACGATGAAGGAAGCGCCGTCCTGTGCGACTGAAACGAAGGGTAGTCCTGGCAATACCGGGAAGCACCGCACCGTCTCCCCGTTGAACAGGTCGACCACACACGCACCGACATCGGTGCGCACGACGACGCGGTCGGCGTTTGGCATCGCGCACAGCCCGAATACGCGCGCAGACGAACGCAGCCGCACGATCCGGCGCTGGTCTTCAGGATCCCACACCGTGATTCCGACTCCGTCAGATCCCACGTACAGGTCGCCGTTTTGCATCTTGGAGAGCATCAAAGGTGCATCGTTCGCCCGCCAGCGCGAAGCCAACCGACCGTCGGGGCGGAACATCTCCATCGTCCCACTGTCGTTGCAGACGAACACACTCTTCGATTTCGTCACGGCGACGGCACGCGGCGAGGTTTGCAAGAAGCCGAACAGGTTGGCGGGCCTGTGCCGCCACATCTCGATCCCCTTTTCCAAGTCGAGGCACCTCAAATGCAGACCCGCGGCCACGTAGGCAAAGCACCCGTCGTCGGAGAACGCGAAGTCGTGGATGCGGTCCATCGCTCGGGTCTTGGTGCCGTCGGACCCAAGGTCGAAAACCAAGGGATCACGGCCTGGCTCGACCAGCGTAACCCTCATATCGAGGTCCGCAAATAAAAAACGGCGGCAATCCGAAGTGAACTTTAGGAGCCGGATGCCGCCGAGGTGTCCAGGGAGCCCCCGAGGGGGCTCAGACAAGAGAAGACCGCTCATATCTCTCTCACCGGGTGGACGGGGCGGTTGGCTCCATTCGTTCGACATGGTTGATTAATTCTATGGGATTTTTCCCCAGCGGGTTCCCGGTGTCAGAATTGAACCTGTGGCGACGGTTCGGCAGGCTCAAATCGGGGATATTCCGGGCATCGTCGCGCTCCAGTCGGACTGCTTCCCTCCCCCGTTCCCGGTCGAACTCCTTTGGACTCCGGCCCAGTTGGGTCGGCATCTAGAAGTCTTCCCGGAGGGGCAGTTTGTGGCTCTTGTCGAGGGACGTGTGGTCGGGAGCGCGTCCTCGTTGGTGATCCCGGAAGACACTTGGCAGTCTCACGGCACTTGGGAGGAGACAACCGGCGGGTTCTTTTTCGCTGGTCACGATCCTTCTGGTTCGACCCTGTATGGAGCGGACATTTCCGTGCATCCCGACCACCGCGGTCAAGGGATCGCGCGAGCGCTTTACGCCGCTCGGTTTGATCTTGTCCGTCGGTTGCGTCTTGTGCGATTTGGGACCACTTGTCGGATTCCCGACTATCTCGCATGGTCGCGCGACAACGTCGGTGCGAGCCAGGAACAGTACTGCGAAGACGTTGCGGCAGGTCTCGCGACGGACCGGACTCTTACGCCGCTTTTGCGTATGGGCCTGAGTCTGGTCGGCGTCGTACACGGGCACATGGAGGATGAGGAGAGCGGCGACGCAGCGGCGATATTGGAGTGGATACCGTGAAGATCGCGGCAGTTAACTGGAAACTTCGCGAGATCGCGCGGGAGGAGGAGTTCTACGATCATCTCAACGAGCTTCTAGATCGCTGCCGTGGCTGCGACATCATCGTGCTTCCCGAGTTGTTTGGCATTGAGCTTCTCAACATCTATCCAGTGAGTCAGGAATCTGAGATCCCATCGCGACTCTCTCCATATTGGGATCGCATAAAACTGCACTTTGATTCATGGTGGCGGGACAATTGCCCTTCGAGCACGATCATCGTGGGAGGCTCTAACATAAGTCGAGGTGCGTTCGACAACCTGGTTTGCTGCTACAACCGTTCGCCTCTCATCTCAAATGACATATGCATAGCCAACGCCAAGCACATCCTGACCGAGTGGGAGAAGTCCATTGGTATCAAGCCAGGCGGACCCGGACAGTTGTACAGGCCCAGTTCGCTTGTCGGCGTCACAATCTGCCTTGACGCGGAGTTTCCCGCTTCCGGCCGTGCGCTCGCCGAGGCTGGCATGCTCTTCCAGTGCGTCCCGGCTTGGACCGAGACGATGCACGGGTTCCGCCGTGTGCGGTGGGCGTGCCAGGCGCGTGCAGTCGAGAACCAAGTGTGCGTCATCCACTCCTCGCTTGTCGGAAGAGTCGGCAACGAGGAGTGCCACGGCTCCAGTGCGATCATCTGTCCGCCGCACCTTCCGTTCCCACTCGATCCGATCCTCGCCGAGACGCCGATTGACGAAGAGGGCGTCGCGATTGCAGAGGTAGACCCCAACGACCTGCTCAAGTGCCGAGAGATGGGTGAGGTCCGCAACTGGCGCGACCGCGATGCGGGCGACTGGACGGTTACCGTGGTGTAACGGGTCCATTTGGAGGGGTACGCTCCGTCGTGCCCTTGACGGCGCGGACAGAGCCGCGCCCTCGACATCGAGCGCATTGAGAGATAGACTTGCTGCATGTCGCTCACGCGCGAGAAACTCGACCAGGCCGCGAAACTCATCCAAGAGACCGACTTCGACCTCTGGATGGTGTTCGACCGCGAGACCGCAGAGGGCGGCGACCCGGTGTTACCGCTCATCCTCGATGGCGGGCTGACCTGGCAGAGCGCACTGATCGTCACGCGCGGTGGGAAGAAGATCGCGATCGTTGGCAACTACGACGCCGACCCCCTTGTCCACAGCGGAGAGTGGGACGAGGTCGTACCTTACGTCCAAGGCATCAAGGACCCCTTGCTCCGCGTCCTCGATGAGCACACGAGCGCCGATCCAAAGATCGCCGTCGATTTCAGCACCAACGACGTCAGGGCCGACGGTCTCTCGCACGGAATGTTCCTCCTGCTTACCGACTACCTCAAGGGCACGAGCCTGGATGGCTCGCTCGTCAGCGCAGAACCGCTCGTACAAGGCTTGCGTGCGCGCAAGACGCCCGAAGAGGTCAAGCGCATCACCCAAGCGATCAAGAAGGGCGATGAGATCTTTGCACTGATCGGAGAGTACGCACGCATCGGTCGCACGGAGAAGGAGGTGTTCGACTACGTGCAGTCCTTGATCGACCAGCAGGGGTACGGCTACGGATGGGACAGGGCAGGAAACCCGATCGTCAACAGCGGCCCTAACTCGATGATCGGCCACGGAAAACCTTCAGCGAACATCGCTATTGAGGAAGGCCACGTGTTCCACGTCGACCTTGGCGTGATCGTCGACGGCTACTCCAGCGACATCCAGAGGTGCTGGTATGTCGGTGGCGCGATCCCGGAGGATGTGTGCAATGCGGCGGCCGTCGTCAACCAATGCATCACGAGCGCAGCAAAAGCCCTCAAGCCCGGTGTGCTCGGTTGCGACATCGACGCGATCGCCCGCAAGACCTTGACCGACGCCGGTTATCCGGAGTACATGCACGCCCTCGGCCACCAGGTCGGGCGCGTCGCCCACGACGGCGGCGCGATCCTCGGCCCACAGTGGGAACGTTACGGCTCGACTCCCACCACCCCGGTCCACAAGGACGAGGTGTACACGCTCGAGTTAGGCGTGACGCTTCCTGGTCGCGGCTACCTGGGCATTGAGGAGATCGTCGTCGTCACTTCGACGGGGTGCGAGTTCCTGAGCGACCGGCAGATGGAGGTCTGGCGTCTCTAGGCACGTACTGCCTCGAAAAGGTCTACGTCACTTACATCGAAGAAACTCTCTCAATCATTCGTCGGTATGTGCCGATATGGGCAAGGCACTCGTCGTTCTCTTTCTGGCAACTGGATGCATCGGCATACA
>CAZGXW010000016.1:0-6956 GCA_964529975.1 uncultured Fimbriimonadaceae bacterium | reverse complement strand
CCGCGGTCAGAGACTCGTCACGGACGGATTCGCGGATGGTCGAAGACAAACGAGAAGGGCGAGTACGCGTTCGACTCGATCCGCCCAGGCGGCTATCCCGGAGGCGAGGCGCAAGAGCACGTCCATATGCACATCATCGAGCCGGGACGATGCACGTATTGGATCGACGATGTGGTGTTCACCGACGATCCGCGGCTTCCAGAGACGGAGCGCAACCGAAGAAGCCCCCGCGGCGGGAGCGGCGTCGTGACGCCCACCAAGGTCGAGGGAGTGTGGCAAGTGAAGCGCGACATCACGCTCGGCCTCAACGTTCCTGGCTGGCCAGCGCGTTGAGAGTGCAACTTCTGCGTAGGGATCGCGTACAGTTGTGTTGACGTGTGGAGCGGCCAAGGGCCTGACGAGAAGTGGTACTACAACCGGTACATGCGATGGTGGGCTGGTCTATCGGTCTGCGTCATGCTCTGGGGTCTAGCCACAATCAGTTCGCGCGAACTTTTCTTCTTCGGACTCTTCACGCTGAATGGTGCCCGAGCCGTCTTCGCGGGGATAGTGCTCTTGCTCATCGGCGTCTATAGTGGACTCACATTCGTGACGCACGTCAAACGGCACTATTGACGAACACTGTTCGGCAGGTGCTCCGTCCCTACTATCAAGTGCCGACCAACAGCGCGATGCCCGTTTCCGTTATGCTCCGCGCGGGCCGCTTAAAGAAGTGGCGCGAGGGCCGTGGTCGGTCGTTCTATCCCCCGCTCGATACGCCATTCTCAGTCGGCATCGCTTGGAGGTCTCTCAAGCGCATCCTTTGGAAGGCCGCAAGGATTCGAGAAGTCTCCATCGACGGGCTTGCGCGAATGACGAGTCTGCACGGCCAACCGGCAATCATCACGCCGAACCACCCGACCAACCTCGATCCGCTCGTGCTCTTCGAACTCTCCCGACAAGCTCGCGAACCGTTCAACTACCTCGCAAGCCGGGAGTCCTTCTCCGTGCCGGGCATCGGATGGGTGCTGCAGAAGTGCGGTGCGTACTCGATCATGCGCGGGGTCGTAGACCGCACAGCAATCAAAACGACGAGGGCTCTCCTCAGCGGGGGCAAGAAGATCGTGATGTTTCCCGAAGGCCTGACCTACGGCCAGAACGACATGCTCATGCCGTTCCACGAAGGAGTCGTGCAGTTCGGCTTTTGGGCGCTCGACGACATGAAGGGCGCAGGCCCGCTCTGGATCGTGCCGGTCGGCTTGAAGTACCGCTACACGCGGCCGATGAACGACGACATCGTTCTCGCCGTTTGGCGGCTGGAAAAGCACCTCGGGATCGAAGTCGATCTCGCGAAACCGATCTATGAGCGATTGCGCGCCGTTGGCATTAAGGTCGTCGAAGGCTTTGAAAGAGCGTATGGCGTCCGCCCAGAAAGGCAGGATACGCTCGACCAGCGCATCCACCGCATGAAGGAGGTTTGGATCTCCCGCACGGCAGCTGCGCTCGGCGTGAAAGACGACCCGACGGCCACGATGGGTGACCGGATCAGGGAGATTATCAACGCGCTCGACCGCATGACGATCGCCCTCGACGCTAGTGAGTTCACCAAGCAGACCATGCGCCGCCGTCACCAGGAGACGCTCCCGCTCTACCGTGACATGGATCGTGCCGGCCGTTTCCTTGCCACTGGCGCGCACTACATCGCCGAGGCTCCGACCGACGAGAGGTTCCTTGAAGTGATAAACCGATTGGAGGAAGAACTGTTCGGTTTCTCACCGATGCGCGGACCGCGGAAGGCAAGCCTGAAGATCGGCGAGCCCTTCGACCTTCGCACCTACTATGAAGAGTACAAGTCCGATCCGCGTGGGACAGTGCGAATGGTGACCGAGCGTCTCGAACGCGAGGTCAAGACGCTCCTATCGATCTCGCCAGATCAATGAGTCGTGCCTAATGTTGAGTCCGTCACAGGAGGCGTGCCACCCCTCATAGGTGTTGGCGAACACGACTCCGTCTGCAGTCATCTCCTTGTCCCACTCTTTGTGCCTTTCCAAGTGAACCTTCTGCCTGTAGTACACGTCGATCAGTCTCATGCGCGCCTCCCACTTTGGGTCAGGACGAAACTCGTCCGTGCCGTGCGGCATGTGTGAGAACTGCACATAACCCCAGAACTCCGGCTTATGCATGTCAATAAAGTGCTGCGGCGACCACACCCAGTTGTGCTCGGGTCTGCCTTCGATCTTCTTGCCGTGTTCGTCAGTGTCCCACTCGACCCGGCTAAAGTTCACGCGCCACTGGTCGCCTGCACGCGGCGGTGCGGGAACCAATGAGAACTCCGCCAACACCTTCCAGGGAAAAGCGATCTCTACTCCCCACCATTTGTCTGTATCGCGGTGATCGTTGATTGTTCCTTCGACATGGACGGCTTTGCGAAGGCCGGGGATCTCCCACTCGTTGAGTGCCGGGCCGCCGTCGCGGTACGGCTTCACCAGGCGCAGGTCCCAGTCTGTTCCGAGCGCGTTGATCTCGTACTCGTAGTATTGGTGATTGTCGCCGTCCGGGTCGATGAACACCTCGAAGTCGTTGTCCCGAAAGATCACGCTATCGTGCTCGGTCAGCGTCGCCCACACGTGGGGCTCGTGCAGGACTGCGCCGACATAGAAGAACTCCCTGTCCCAGAGCATCTTCGCCCTCGTCTCGTAGCGGGGCTTGGGCTTCTTGTCCCCCTCGATGTCGATAAAGAGGTCCGTCCAGGGCGCGTTGCTCCAGTCCTTGTGGTCAAGGCGACCGGTAAGTTCGGGCGTGCCCTGATAGCAGACGTAGCCCTTCGGGTGCGCGTACATGTGCGTCCGTTATACTCGGGACATGAGCGCAGAGATGACGAACTGCATCGCGATCGGAGTGGCGGACCGTGCTGCAGCAGAGCGGTTCTATACAGAGGTCCTTGGATTCTCCGTCGGCGACCGCAGTGAGGACTGGACGGAGATCATTGCCGGGCCGTTGCGTCTCTACCTATGCGCCGACGACATGGCGTACTGCATGGCCGTGAACGTCGACGACCCCGATTCGTTTGCCGCAGTTCTGGAACGCGAGGGCGCGGACAGGCTGTTCGAAAGCAGCGGCGAGGTGTTCGTGCGCGACCCGTTCGGAACATGCTGGTGCTTGAGCCCGAAGAAGTGACTTACACGGTCTTCAGCGGCGTCACTTCTCTTTTTACAGACGGCTCCGGCTCGCGCCAGACGCCGTCCTCCTTTAAGAGCGCGATGAGTTCTTCCACGCCGTTCTCCTGCGGGATACCGTTCTTAACAACCTCGCGCTTGCGGTAAAGCGTGATCTTGCCGCCCGCCGCTCCGACGTAGCCATAGTCAGCGTCGGCCATCTCGCCCGGACCGTTTACGATGCAGCCCATGACAGCGATATCCAGCCCGACTAAGTGGCGCGTCGCGTCGCGCACTTCGCGCAATACCGTCGGCAGGTTGAACTTCGTGCGGCCGCACGATGGGCAAGCGATGTATTCGACCTGGGTCTTGCGAAGCCCAAGGGCCTGCAGAATCTCGTAGCACACAGGGATCTCGTGAATAGGGTCTTCGGCGAGCGAGACGCGAATGGTGTCGCCGATCCCGTCGGCCAAGAGCGTGGCTATGCCCGCGGTCGACTTGACTCGAGCGTACTGCCCATCACCAGCCTCGGTCACGCCGAGGTGCAAGGGAAACGGCAACCCTTCCGCATCCAACGTCGACGCCATCAGTCGGTTCGCTTCGATCATCACCGGGACGCGGCTAGCCTTTGCGCTGATGTTGAGGTTCTCGTAACCGTGTGCGACGCACAGCCGCACGTACTCCATTGCGCTCTCGACCATGCCCGCCGGAGTGTCTCCGTAGGTCACGAGCATCCGCTCGCTGAGCGAACCGTGGTTCACGCCGATGCGCATTGCGCGGCCATGACGCTTGCACGCCTCAATCACAGGCACAAACGACTCCGCGATGGCCTCTCTTTCCTCTTGGTGCTCCTGTTCGGAGTAGTCCTCGCGGCCCGTGTGCTTACGGAACACGAACAGCCCGGGGTTCACGCGCACCTCGTCGACGTACTTCGCAGCCTCGATAGCGATCGACGTGCCCTGGTGGTGAACGTCTGCGGTCATTGGCACTTTCTGATGGCGTTCAGCCACCTTCGCGACGATCTCCTCGAGGCACTGCGCTTCGCCGAGCGTGGGCGTGGTCACGCGGACGATCTCACAACCTTCGCGGTGCAGCGCGATGATCTGCTCTACCACCGCATCGACGTTCCGCGTCTCCTCAGTGACCATGGACTGCACGACGACTGGGTGGCCGCTGCCCATCTGGACGCCGCCGACGTCGCACGTCTTGGTCTTCCTTCGCTCGCGAAGCATCTCCCCTCCATGATACGTCCTCGATCAGGCCTGGAATGGACGACCGTGCCACAATGACCATGCCCCATGGCCGTCAGCCTTCCGTCCTTGCGCCACCGGGACTTTCGGAACTACACGCTCGGGCGGCTCGTGGGCAACGTCGGCGAGTCCGTCCAGTCTTGGGCCGTCGCATGGCAGGTTTACGAGGTCACGGGGCAGAGTTCTCTGCACGTCGGGCTCCTCGGGTTGGTCAAGATCCTGCCCCTCCTCCTGTTCTCGCTGATCGGCGGGCTGGCGGCGGACCACTACGACCGCAAGAAACTGATGGTCTTGACCCGGATCGTGATGATCGGGTGCTCTGTCGCTCTGTTTGTCAATGCCCTGCGAAGTGGGCAAAGCGTCGAGACGATCTATGCGATCGTCGCGGTGGCAGCGGTGGCGAGGGCGTTCGACGGGCCGGCGCGGACCTCGATCATGATCAACATGGTCCCCAAGGAGGACCTCCCCAACGCGTTCAGCGTGAACGGCATCGCCTGGCGCCTCAGCGACGTGCTCGGGCCAGTCATCACAGGCGTCCTCATCGCGACCGCCGGGCTGTCGTGGACGTACGGGTTCACCGTGCTTGCCAACGCTGCGCTGATCGTCGTGCTGCTCCTGCTTGCGCCGATCGAGCAGACGATGCCCGCGACCACCATCAAGAGTGCGAAGGACGCCGTCGTGCAGATCGGAGACGGCTTCCGGTTCCTCAAGAGGTCCGAGATCGTGCGCAACACGATGGTGCTGGATTTCTGGGCGACGTTTTTCTCGACGGCCGACGCGCTGCTTCCCGCGTTCGCTGGGCCGGTGCTCAAACTCGGGCCGCAGGGCTATGGACTGCTCGCCGCCTCGGCCGGCATGGGAGCGATGGTCGCGGCTCTGTTCCTGGCGTTGCGGCCCACGGTCGACAAGCAAGGCGCACTGGTGATAGGCATGGTCGGCGTATACGGCATGGCGACGATCTGCTTCGGGCTCGCGACTTCCCTGCCGCTTGCGATGCTGTTTCTAGCGATGACAGGCGCTGCGGACATGGTCAGCACGGTCATGCGCCAGACCATCCGCAACCTTGCCACGCCCGACGATATGCGCGGGCGGATGGCGGGGGTCTCGGTGCTGTTCCAGGTCGGAGGGCCCCAACTCGGCGACGTGGAGGCGGGCGTGCTGGCCAAGCAGTATGGCGACCGCGAGTCCGTGGTCATCGGAGGCGTGGCCTGCATGGCCGTCTCTGCGCTGTATGCGCTACGGAGCAGGCTCAGGTCCTACCGTCACGCAGACTCAGAGTCCCAGTCCGCGTGACGGACCACTCCCGCCGTATACTAATGTCATATGTTGCGCGGACTGATGACGATCGTAGCCGCGAGCGCCGCCGCCCTGGGCGTCGGCATCATCGCGCTGAATTCGCAAAGCCAGACAACGACCCAGGAGAAGAAACCAGACGTGCGTGGAACCAAAGGAACGATGCCGGGAGGCGTGACGCTGTTCGGGACCGACAAGACGGTCGCCAAAAAGGAGGGGCTGGAGATCGCCACCTTCGCGGCCGGTTGTTTCTGGGGCGTCGAGGACTACTTCCGACAGGTCGAGGGCGTGACCGCCACCGCGGTCGGATACTCAGGCGGGCACAAGAAGAACCCGACTTACCGCGAGGTCTGCTACACGCCGACCGGACACGCGGAGGCTGTGCGCGTCGAGTTCGACCCCAAGGTCGTGTCCTACGAGAGGTTGCTCGAGGTCTTCTGGAAGATCCACGACCCGTGCCAGGTCGGCGGGCAGGGCCCGGACCGCGGCGACCAGTACCGCTCGGCAGTGTTCTATCACTCGCCCGAGCAGAAGAAGATCGCCACTGAGAGCAAGGCGGCGCTGCAAAAGACGCTCGACGAGCCCATCACGACGTCGATCGTGCCGGAGGCGGTGTTCTGGATGGCCGAGGAGTACCACCAGCAATACTGCTTCAAGAACGGGATCGCGGCCTGCCCCATCCCGACCAAGAAGGGCGGCGGCGGGCCCTAGCCGGTTTCAGGCCGCGCAGCTTTTAGCGGCGCGGCCAAGGACCATCTCCCTCACGCTTTCGATGAGGGCGATGACTTCGTCGCAGACCTCGGGGTTGATCATGAGTTCGTCCAGTGACTCGCGGACGTAAACCAGCATCGTGTCGTAGTGGGCGTCGCTCAGCCCCTTGTACTTGACGAGCCCGGCGTGGGCTTCGGCCAGGTCGGGCACATGCCCGGCGAGCGGGCCGCCTAGGGCGTGGGCCATGAACACCCTCTGGCTCCGTTTCATGTGGACCATCTCGACCCCCTCGAAGAAGGTCGCCATCTCGGGGTCTTCCAGCATGCGCCGGTAGATGGCTTCCACGATGGCGTGGACGGCGGCGCTTCCTCCGAGACGGTCGTAGATCGAGAGTTCCATTGCCGGGACGGCGAACTCTGATTATCGGCTCCTTTGCTGGGAAGTGGACGGTCTTAGGGCGTCCTGCGGATGCTGTAAATGGTTCGCGAATTCCGGTTTGAAACGGGAATTGGGGGAGCGATTGGAGGTTCGGCGGTTCGGAGGTCGATCAGGGCTTCGAGCCCGTTCG
>CAZGXW010000015.1:44675-45710 GCA_964529975.1 uncultured Fimbriimonadaceae bacterium | reverse complement strand
CTCTGGCGCGAGCCGGGTGGGTCCAGGCGCGGGGTTTGGAGGCGCAGGCGCGAGCCGGGAGGGTCCAGGCGCGGGGTTTGGAGGCTCAGGCGCGAGCGGGGTGGGTCGAGGCGCGAGCCGGAAGGGTCACGGCGCGCCGTCCAGTGCTAGTATCAAGCGTGTCTTGGTCGTACGGGGTGCAGCTCGCGCTCGTAGTCGTTTTTGGGTTCCTGTTCGCCACGGTCGCCCTCACCATGGTTTTCGTCAAGAAGACGGTAACCCGTAGAAAGTGGCGGACTCTCCTCCTCCTGGCACTGTTCCTTCTGGGTCTGACCCTGGCTGCCGTCGCCGGGCTTACAAGGGCGGGTGCCCCGGTCTGACTCGCAGAGCAGACCGGGACAGGACAAACCCTTCACCACGGATCCCGTCCCAGCAAGACAGACCCCGCGGACGACCACTCATAGTACTCAGCCCGGTCGACCAAGCCCTTTCGCACAGGGTTCTCTTCGATGTACCGCGCCTTCTCCAAGAACTCCCGCTGCGTGTGGATGTTGCGGTCATAACCCCCGCCCGCCTGCCACAGGTGCGCGTGCCCCCGGGCGTCCATCGCACGTGACACGAGCCCCGGTGCCTCGACCCGAAGTCGCTCGAGCACGACTGTGGCCGTGCGAGTCTTCAATGCTGAGAGAATGCGTCGGACCGTTGCGACTTCCACGTTCGGGTGTAGGAGCAGGTGTACGTGGTCGGGCATGACGACGTAAGCGAACAGTTGATAGCCTAGACGGCTCTTGGTGTGCGCCAGGTGGTCGACGATCGTGTCCTTAGCCCATCGCGACGACAGCAACGGGAGCCTTCGATAACACGAGAACGTGAGGAAGCGAGTGTCCCAGACAGAATCGTGCCTCTTGTTGCGGAATCTCTCGGGTGTAGTCTGCCGGATCACCTTTGATACCCGGTCTGCTCTGCGAGTCAGACCGAGGCACCCGGCTGGGCAGCGAGCGGTAGAATTGATCTGTGACGCTTGGCACGTTGTTGTCGATAGTCGTGCTGTCCGGA
>CAZGXW010000015.1:43041-44665 GCA_964529975.1 uncultured Fimbriimonadaceae bacterium | reverse complement strand
CTCATCGATATCGGCGGCGGGAATGGGCACGTCTTGGCAGCGATCCTTGCCAAGAAGTGATCACGAAGCCGCCGGTGCCGGGCACCGTTGATGCTGCCGTGATCAATGCGGCAATGGGAGGCTTCTACAGCGAGGCAGATTGGCGTGACCCAGACTGGACGAAAGGCGACTTCGTCGTCGTGTTTCCATCGTGGGCGACAAGGACAAGACCCGCTTTCGTTTCAGTACTTGATAACCTCATTGTCTCTGCGTTCTTCCGAACTGGCGCCGAGGCCGAGCTAAAACTGTTAGAAGAAATCAAGAGCTCGATTCAACACGACGGAGACGCGTTCGATCCTGGCCCGCTTCAACCGGTTAGCGACCTCGTCTTAGACGATCGAATCAAGGTTAGCTTCGAAACAACGACTGTTGGAATGTCGCTGAAGAGAGAGGTCACAAAGAATCGCGCCGGCAAGGAGGGCACGATCCGCACACATGGCAGTCTCTATCCACCTGCTTATTCTCGCGATGGACGCTATGCGTTCGTCTATATGGTAGGCCTTCCCTATGGATTTCACAGCGCGAAGTTAGCATTCCTCCTTGAGCGCACGAAGAGCGCCTGGAAGGTCATATACGTTCGTACATATTCGACGGTGTGAATCTACGAAGAGGTGGCTCCAGGCTCTTGCCTGGTGTGACCGATGCTAACGAGAGCAGGTCACGGTCGAAATCACTGGCTCATGTCCACGCTTTGAAACTGCGACCACGCTCCCGTCGTCCACAATCTTGATCCCAGGGTCAAGCTCCGAAACGATCCACATAAGTTGATCCCAAGAAGCGACGGGCGCAACGAGCGAAACCTCCGCCGCCGCAAAGCGATCGACGCGATAGCCACGACCTTGCAAGCTTAATGCGCGCGCAATGTGATCCAGAGAAGTAGAAGCCTTGGGCGCGGGAACGGGCCAGTCGGGCGGAAGCAAGCCCTCAGAGCGCGGCATGATGTTGTACTGTCCACCGTCGATCCGATAAGTCATTCCTGTGTCGCTCAGAACAAAGCGGAGCATCATCTCGACGTCAAATGGCTTTCCCGTTGAGGGGCTGTGCGTCACAGCCTTAACGAGCAGTCGGTCCCGTTCACCCCAGACAACTTCGTACTGCTGATTGTCTGCTCTGTGAATCTCCGCGAGGATCTTGAAAAAGCCTGTGCGGCCTCGCACGTCGAACTCCCACATCGGCACGGAGCCTGGCGACTCAATGAGCCGAAGATAGCCCGGCCACTCGCCGTAGCCGCTTATCGTGGCTACAAACCCCTGTGCACTCGCGACAACGGCGGCACACAGGGCCAGGGCAGTTGCGACTGGCTTCAAATCACTGTTTTTGACGGTGACACTGTTTCGAGCGTTACCACGCCCGATGACGGGTTGAAACCTCCTTGCGCGTAGTTCAAGGCGTCAGATGCGAACGGGCGGGTGGCTCCAGCCTGGGATCCGGCCACTAGCGCACGTTCGTACTTCCCCACGCACTAACACTCTCGGCAAACCACGCCGGAGACCAGACTGGTGCCCGCTCGACGCGCTGCCTAGGATTCCCTCCCCCTTGGGGGAGGGTTAGGGTGGGGGTGCGAACAAGCCTATGATCCCTCCCC
>CAZGXW010000015.1:14279-42941 GCA_964529975.1 uncultured Fimbriimonadaceae bacterium | reverse complement strand
TGAAAACTCAAACGGGAGAACCTTGAAAGCAGCATAGTGGTCAGTCGACCCCGCAGTACAAGGAGGAAGTAAGACGGGGCAAGGTCAAAAGGTGACCGAAAAACGGGAAGAAAACGGGAGAAACTTGGCTTCAAAAAACGGGAGAAAACGGGAGTAAACGGGAAGATCTAGGGCGCGCACCGAAAGAGCCTGATGGGTGGTCATCCAGCACCCTGGAGGGGTGCAATACGATAGCCGGGGGTCGAAGACCCCCGGAAAGGCGGCCACAAAAAACCACCCGACCCCGGAGGGGTCGCAGATGTCGGTAGGCCCCGTGTGGAGTGCGGCGCTTTAGCGCCGCTTTCAAGTGCGCGGTCATCCTGAGCCTGTCGAAGGAGCCCGCGCTCTCATAAAACTGTTACCCATCGTCCCTGACCCTGCTTTCGACGGAGTCCACCTGAAGAGGCTTCGCGTCGATCGAGAGGATCATCTCGTTCTGCCGGTGCTTCATCTCCGCCAGTTCCCTTTGCAACCCGTCGAGCCGGGCGATCACTTCGTCCGCCTGCCCTTCGCGGCGGCGGTGGATGATCTCGGCCATCTGCCGCTGGTGCCGCAGCATCATCGCGACGACCGGAACGAGCACGAACAGCCCGAACCCGATGAGGAACGGAAACGCGTCCTCGAACGCTGCAGTCAGATAGATCGGGCTCATGGCATCGATACTCCGGATCGGCCCGCCCGGTTTCGCCGGTCACGGGATCGGACCGCGCCAATGCGGTATATCACCCAAGGACGACAGACCAGCATGGGCTCGATCGACTCCCTCGGCAAAAGACAAGTGGAGAACCAAAAGTGACAAAGGCGACCGCCATATTCGCGATGATCATCGTGCCGATGTATGCGCTCGCACAGTCGCAAGAGCCGCCTGTGGCGGTTCCCACGTGAACCGGATGACCCGGTGAGGGAAAGTTCCTCGGTTCGGGGGACATTGGTTTTCAATGGCAGTACAGCCTGCGTTGGGTGGACACCCGCGCAGAGCGTCCTCGCTGGCGCACGACGCTCATGTACCGGGCGACTCCTCGCTTGCAGGTCGGCATCGAAGGAAACCTCGCGGCCGAGGAGGCGGGCCCTCTCTTGAACTGGGTCGCCCTCGCGGAGACGGAGCACACGCCCATGCTGACGCTCGGCACCTCGAGCGACCGCATCTTCTCACCTAAGGGCAACCAGGCGTATTACGCGACTGCTGCAAAGGGCGTCCACGGCACGCCGTTCGCGCCCTACGTCGGCGTGAGTTGGTCCGAGTGGGAGGAACGATTGCTCTTCCCTGCCGGCGTGAATGTCGCGCTCTCTCCGGCTTGGGACTTCATGCAAATGTACGACGGCAGGAACTGCCACGCGCTGCTGACGCACAAGACGCCTTCAGTGAGTTGGACAGTCATGCTCGTCAAGATGAAGCACGTGGGACTGAGCGCCGGCGTTGGCTTCTAATCGGTGTAGGTCTCGAACGGATCCGGCATCTCGACGTACGAGTTGCGGTCGACGGAAGGTTAAGGCAGTCAGACTCGTCTATGTCGTGGAAATCCAGAACCAGTGGTCGTCCAGTCGTTCGGCCAGAACGACTTCGAAGAACGAGTGGCGCGGCGGCGGTGCCCCCGTCTTCGAATGAACGAGCCCTGAGTAGTTGTCCACTCCAAACGGCTGAAGCGGGAAGAACACCCAGCGTTCTCCGTCCTCTTCAATAACCCAGCATCTTGCTGACGCTGCGCTCTTGGGGGCATCAAAAGTACCGTGTCCGTCAGCAGCCAGTCGACCTGAGGCGAGGTCATCGAGGACCGCTTCGCGAGCCGTGCGGTTCTCAGCAATGTCACGAGCACGGTAGTGGTCCTCGAGCGGACTCCAGAAGATGACGAAAACACTTAGGGCCATTGCCAGTGTCGCGATGGACTTCCGCCACCAACCCTTAGAGACAACAATCGCTAACATGCCGGTCACCATAGGCATGAGCAGAAACATCCCGAACACAATTCCAAGGGAGTCGCCTCCCCATCGGATGATCGGATATCGGAACACGCCGACGAGCACACAGACGACGAAGGTCACTGCCAGCAGCCAAGCGGCCTCTCGCTGGATGTTAGTCTCCTTCGGGGTTCGCGACACATTCACTCTGTATAAGTTTCGAACGGGTCAGGCATCTCAACGTACGAGTTGCGGTCGACGGCGACGCCGGACCAATCGAACACATAGAACCTAGGGCCCTTGCGATCGAGGATCTGGCGCACAAGCCTCGCCCGGCCCTTAGCGCGCGTGTCCTGGGGAGGGTCGGTCGTCGCAGTAACAACGTCGACTTCGTCCACCAACGCGCACACACGTTCTGTCGCCGCATAGCCGTGGAACAGCGACTTCTGCGGATCGATGTTGTGGTACTCGAGGTCGATCGAATGGAGCGCGTCGTCGCTCCAGTCCAGCCCTTCGCTCTGTCGGTACATCTCGACGATTTTCTTCTTGGCGACCCAGTCCACGCAGTGCCCCATCTGCATGGGGTCATTTTCCAGGCCGTCGAGCACGAGTTCCCATTCGCGCAACACCCAGTCCACGTCATCGTTCGCACCCTTGTAGCGCTGGGCAGCCAGTAGATATGCGCGTTGCACGTCGACTGCGCCGATCCTTGCTCCGTCGATCATCGTGACGGGCCACTTGTAAGACTGATCGCGTGAGACCTCTCGCAAAGCGATCAACGGTTCGGCGCAACGGAACTCTGGCAAGAGGTCGTCTTCGAGCAGTTGCAGGACGAGCGACGTCGTTCCGATCTTCAGCGCATAGGCGACTTGGTTCTGGTTGCTCTCACCAAACAGGACGTGCAGTCGGTGCATGCCTTCATGGGCATAGAAGTGCTCCCACTTCGGATTGATGAGAGCGCGGTTGAAGCGCACTCTGCTCGCGATCGTTTTGAGGATGTGGTCCGCGCGCTGGCTTAGTTGGAACGGGACACTGTCGTCCTCGAGCACGTTGTAGACGTGCGACACCCAGATGTAGTCGACCGGGTTGTCGACCATGTCGTAGTAGTTCGGCGCGCCTCCTGCGATCAGCAAGTGCCCCCCGACGCGGCCAACCCCCGCGAAGATCTGCCGCGTGACGAGGAACGGGAACAGCTTCGGCGCCTCGACCGTGAAGAAGTCCTCCGTCATCTTGACGAGGTAGTTCTCGTGGCATCCGAACGTGTGCCCCCCGAAGTGGTCGACGCTGTTGTTGTAGACGTCGATCTGGCTTTCTAGTCCTGCCTCTTGGATGGCGCGGGTGATGATGCGCTGTCCGGCGCGGTCGTTGGCGACGAGGCCTTTGAGGGTTCTGCACTCTGCCGTCGCGTACTCGAGGTGACTGCCGACGGCGTCGATGTACAGGCGACCGCCGTTGATCAGGAAGCCCCCGCTCTCGGCAGGCTCGAACACCTCATCGCGCGAGTGGAGGTCGATCAATCCGAGCCGCTGCTCATAGAAGACCTGGTCCTTGATGAGCGAGACCGCCTGCTCCGGCGAGGCGCCCTCAATGGAGCAGAGGGTCCCAAACTCTGTCTCGACACCGAAGATCCGGTCGCACGGGCTGCGGGTCATTGCACTCATTGTACGGGCAAGACTGCGTTTGTTCGGTGAGATGAGCGGACGTTCGTCCTTCGACAGGCTCAGGATGACGTCCGCTCTGCCTTTACGGACGTACAATAGCCAGAGCCCTATGGAGCCGCTGAGCGAGAGGAAGGAACAAATCCTGCGCGCTGTGATCGTCGAGTACGTCACAGGGGCGGAGCCCGTGCCCAGCGACCTGATCGCCAGCAAGTACGAACTCGGCGTCCGTTCCGCAACGGTCCGGAACGAACTGCTCGAAATGTCCGACATGGGACTGCTCGAACAGCCGCACACAAGCGCGGGACGCGTGCCCAGCGACCAAGGCTATCGTTATTTCGTTGACCGCCTGATCGTCGGGGCTCCTCTCGAGCGTGAGAAGAAGAAGCGCGTGCAAGAGGCGACCGAGGAAGAGGACACGCTCCAAGAGATCTTGCGGCACACTACCAAGGCGCTCTCCCGGTTGACGCACCTGCTCTCAGCGGCGGCGACGCTGCGGGACGGCGATGCCGTCGTTCGCAACGCAGTCTTGACCGTGCTAGGACCGGAGCGTGGGCTGCTCGTCGTCATCTTGCAGAACGGTGTTGTCGAGAACCGCGTGGTCGAAGTGCCGCAAGGAACGACTCTCGAGCACATTGGAAGGTGCAACGAGGCGATCAGCGCGATGTCGCACGGCAAGTCGCTCCGCTCACTTACGAAGGTCAAGCCGCCAGTGCTTTCTGACGTTCTCTTGGACAGGCTGGTCAAGTCTGTGTGCACGACGATCCAAGACGTCGCTAAAGACCTGACCAAGGGCCAGGTCGTGATCGAAGGCGAGGAGTACATCCTCGCCCAACCCGAGTTTCAGCGTGACGCGGCCATGATGGAGCGGCTCGTGGCAAACCTCGAGGACGAGTCGGCGATCCACAGCGCGCTGCTCGCCGAGAGCGACAAGTTTCCGGCGGTGACGATCGGCAAAGAGCACTCCGACGAGAAGATGCACCCTCTGTCCATCGTGCGGCAGACGTTTTTCATCGGCGATGACGAGGCAGGGACGATCGCGATCATTGGACCGCGACGTATGAACTACGAGCACGGCATCCGACTGCTCGACTACACTTCTGTTGCGATCGGTGAGACGCTGACGCGGCTCTTGCGCTAGTTGACGGCGAACTGCGCGTCGTCGATCGAGACGTTCACCTTGAGGTTCCGGTAGTTCGTCGTTCCTGCGAGTTTGTTGTCGGCGTTCGTGACGCTGATCGTGGTCGGAAGCCAAACGCCGCCGACCTGCGTGAAGTCCTTGTAGTCGAAGGTCGCCATCAGGTGCCCTCCGCGGTTGGCGTACCACTGACGCTTGGTCATCACTTTCTTTGTGGGATCGATCCACACGCGGTGGCGGGACTTGTCCTTGTTGAGCGGTGGAGCGTAGGTGAGGTCGAAGACGAGTTCGTTCGTCCGTCGTTCCGTCCGCACGAACGCGGCGTCGAAAAAGTTGGCGAACAGAGAAGGCGTAAGCAGCCCGAAGTCGAGGGCGGTCTGTCGCTTGCCAGGCTCTTTGCTCAGGTCGAACTTCTGGGAGAGCCGCGCTTTGGGGATGCTGAGTTTGCGCACGGCGCCATTGATGACCATGAGGATGTCGCTGTCGTCGACCTTGCTCTCCATCCTGATCTTGAAAGGTTCCTTCATCCAGACTTCCATGCTCTTGAAGCGATAGGACTGCGCGAAGTCCTTGTTGATCTTCTGAAGCTCGGCCTGGCTGGCGCTGCCAACGACCGCGGTAAAGGTCGCGGACCGGAAGTTGCTCTGGAGGACGTCGTCGATCTTGGGGTTCTGGCTCGACAGGGCGACGGCGGCGAGGACGGCTAGGCTCATAGTCGTGGGTCTCCGGGCGGCCCTTGGCCGTCCCTCAATGTATATGACGGCCGAGCCTACTCGGGAGTACACTGGATTAGGCCCGAGGGTCCCTTAGATTGATCGATCTCGACTCGCCCGAAGAGTTCCTGAACCGCCGGATGAGGTCTGTCGACCGGCGTCGCCTGCTCACGCCAAGGACGAGCGGGCAGATGATTGATTTCTCGACGCGGATGTACCACAAGTTGGCCTGGCCGATCCTGCGGATGACATTCCCCTCGATGGTGCTGTTGTTCGCTGGGCTCGTGTTCTTTCAAGGGTTTGTCCTGCCCGGGCTTCTCACGACGCGCGACGCAGACAATGTAACCGTCCAACTCGGCGAAGTGATCGTCGTGTACGTGATCGCCTTGTTCGTCGCTCTGCCGGTGGTAGTGATCGCTCTCGGGCACTCAGTCGGCCTCACGACGCAGTTGATCAGCGACTTCGTGATGGAGCAGAGGATCGATTTGGCCGCCGCGGCGCGGTCTGCACGGGTCGGTGCCTGGACGATGGTGCGGCTGATGCTTCAGATCTTCATCCGGTCCGGCGTCGTGCTCATGGCGGCCGGTGCGCTCATGCTCGTGAGTGCGTCTTTCGAACAGTCTGGTGCAGTGTCAGGGTTTGGCGACCTCGCCGCAGTGTTCGCAGTCCTGGCGATCATCGTCGGCTTTGCGATGGTGCCGATCGTGATGAGTTCTCTTTCCTTGGCTCCGGCGATAGCCGTGGTGGAAGGAGCGACGCCCCGCGAGGCGATCGCCCGCAGCCGGACATTGATGCGAAAGTCGAGACACATCCCCAGCGGCTACGACACGCTGTTCCACTTGTGGATCGTGTCGCTGTTCGTGGCGTTCGTGCTGTGGCTCGGCTTCTACACCGTATTCGCTTCGACCGGTCTTGGTGAAATGGTCACGGACTTTGGTGGCCGGAGCGTGCTGATGGGTTTGATAGCACAAACCGTCGAGACCGTTCCGACATTCGCAGCGCTTTGGGTGCTCGTGCCCTTCATGACTTGCTGCGTCACTGTCCTCTATTACGACCGACGCGTGCGACTGGAGGCGCTCGACATTGAAACGATGGCCCATGACGTTCTCAAAGGCTCTGAAAAGGCTGACCTGCGCGCTTAGCCTGCTGTTGGCGGCTTGCGCGGGTTTCGCGTCGGAACTGACGGACTTCCGGGACGCGGTCTCGCGAGCCAACACGCGCGCCGAACTCCAGCGACTCCTTTCTGCCCCGCCGGCATCGATCAAGGACGACGGGAGCCTGGGCTCGTACTTCAGTTACTCGCTCGACTATCTCGAGGCAGGTGTAGGGGACTGGCAGACCATCAAGCGGTACGTCGTCGAGGAACTCGATGCGTACATCCTGCTCGGCAAGGCTGAGGGCACCGGCAAAGTCCGAGACGCAACCGCAGCCGCGAAGGACATCCTTGAAAGCCCGATCTATGTCGACCGGAAGCAGCGCAAGGACAGAAACTGGCTGGACAAGGTGGGCGACCGGCTCGGCGACCGAATCCTCAAGTGGCTCAGCCAGTTCGACTTCAACGCTCCGAGGCCTGGCGGCGGGTTCTTGTCCGGTTTGATGGGGGGGCTCACAGTCTTCATGTGGGTCGTGGTGCTAGCCGTGATCGGACTGGTCCTTTTCTTCGTGCTTCGCAACGTGAGCGGAGCCGCCAAACGAAAGCGACGGGTCGGAGGGATCCTCGAGGACGACGAACCAGAGCGAACCGCCGACCAATGGCTGGAGCAGGCCGACAGGCTGACCGCCGAGGGTCGCCACCGCGAGGCTGTGCGCTGTCTCTACCTAGCCTGTCTGGTGCGGTACGACGACGGGAACGTCGCGCGGTTCCGTCGCCATGAGACGAACTGGGAGCACCTCTATCGCATAGAAGGCAGCGCGCGGAACCCGCAAGACATCGACTTTCGATCCACGACCCAGCGGTTCGACAAGGTTTGGTACGGGTACCAGGCGACCGGCCCGCAAGACGTCAACGACTTCAAGGAGGTTTACAAGCGCCTATGCGTCGCGCTCCAGATCAAGGCGGCCGCTTAAGCCGATGGACGATCACGACGGGCGCCTGGTTCCTCGCCGGGTTCTTGCTCATCACGATCGCGTTGATCCTCTCCGTGCGCGACGAGGACCAGAGTTTCCCGAGCATCACGAACGTTCGGGCGAGCGGCTACGCCGCCTTTGCCGAACTGCTTCGCCGGGACGGCTACGAGGTGGTGATCGACCGAAGCGTGCGACCCCAGGTCAAACCCGAAGACCTGGCGTTTGCAACGTCGTTCGACGTCTACATTCCCAACGAGTGGGAGGAAATGTCGGAAGACTACGTCCCTGAGCCCGCGCCCTATCAAGACGTGATCAAGGCGCACTTGGAAGCGGGCGGAAAGGCCATCGAAGTCTTCAACCGCGAGAACTTCGCCCTTGCTTCGTCCCTCGTGGAGCAGCCTCGGTACGTCGAGTGGTCGGGCGACCTCGACACTCAATACCTCATCAACGCGCCCTACGGATCGAGCGCGTACACCGCGCTGGACATCTACACCGAGAGTTACGACGCGTGGTACATGGACGAGGAGCCGTTCGTCTCTTACATCGCGCACAAGGGCGGATTGCTGGTCACAGTCGCCGACGGGCTGCCGATTACGAACCGGTTCCTCGACGAGCACCACAACGCGGCCTTCTTCCTCGATATCGTTCGCGGCATCGCGGCCCCGGGCTCCCGAATCGTGTTTATCGAGGCAGGGATCGGAAACGCAGAGACCCCAAGCGTCGTGAACACGCTCGGACAGTGGGCTGTCGTCGCCCGGTGGCAGATCGTGCTTCTGTTCGTCGTCGTCGTATTGACGCTTGGAATCCGGTTCGGGCTGCCGACCGCCGAGCGCAAGAGGGTGCGCGGCTCGCGGGAACTCTTCGACGCGGTAGGCGACGTGCTGCGACGCACGCGCAACACAGGCCTAGCCTTGGATAACCTGTTGCTCGAGGTCGACCAGCGGATACGAACGGTGACCAAGTCGGCGCCTACTACAGCGCGGCACGAGTTTCTAAGGCTCGCACCGTCGGACTTGCAGGCCCAGTACATGAAGGTCGCAGAGATGTGCGGCATCTCGCCGCACCCCGGCGACGCTTCTCGCGAGGCCGCGAAACTTCTGGCTCTCCTCCAAGACTTCGAACGCGATTCTCGTGCGGCACGGGGCCTGAAAAGGTAGAAAAGAGCCTTGACTGAGCAGACCGTCCAAGGGCCGGAGTTTCACGCGCGCGAGATCAGGAAGTTCGCCCTCGTCCTTGGTTTGGCCGCCGCGTTTTTGGCGGCTCTTCCCGTTCTGCTCGGGTACCTGACCGACGCGGACGGATACTTGCCTTTCCACCTGAGCCTAGACGACCATATGGTGTACGCGGCGTGGATGCGCCAAGCGATGGACGGGCAGTTCTTGTTCGACAATCGGTTCACAACGGACGCCCAACCTGGGTTGACGCTCCATCTGTACTTCTTGCCGCTCGGCTGGATCGCGAAACTCGTCGGAATTCCCCTGGCCCTCACTCTCGCTCGGATCGCGTTCTCATTCCTTGCCGTGCGCATGCTAGGCGAGTTCCTTGTTCGACTCGGGCTTCCGAGTTTCGTGGGAAAGTTCGGGATGGTCACCGCGGTGTTTGGGGGCGGCGTGGCGTTCCTAAACTGGCACACCTTTGGAGACGCGTACTCTCGAGGTCCGTCGTTCCTGCTCGACGTGATGCATGGCAGACAGCCGATCGACAACTGGCAGCCGGAGGCGTTCGCGTTCCCTTCCATGCTCACGAACGGGCTGTTCATGGCCTCGCTCTGCCTCATCCTTTGGACGCTCAATTGCGTGCTCGATGCCCGGACGTCTTGGAAGCCTGTGCTGCCGGGCGCGATCGCGTTCGGGCTCCTGATGAACGTCCACAGTTACGACGTGCTGCTCGTGGCCCTCGTTCTTGTCGCGTTCGTCGCGTCGCTATTCGCCAGCAAGCAGTTCGACGGCAAGTGGACGCTGAGAGCCGTGGTCATCGGCCTGGGTGCGGTGCCAGCGGCACTGTGGTTCCTGAAAGTACTTGCTGAGGACGCGGTGTTCAAGGCCCGGGCGGAGACGCTCACATTCACGACAGGGTTCGTCGAGATCTTCGCGGGGATTCTGCCGTTGCTCCTGCTCGCCGCACTTGCCATCGCTCGGTCCGATCATGCATCCAAACGCAAGTTTGTCGGAGGGTCGCTCTTGCTCGTCCTGATCCTGTTCTTGTTCATGACCGGCAAGCACGGCGGCGACACATTCGCGCTGAGCCGAGGAGAGTGGGGGGTCGCGTTCGTTCTTGCGATCGCCGCGACGGCCGCACTCGCCAAGAAGGACCTCGCCTGGAACCTCTTGTGGGCGTGGGCGACGGTCTCGCTAGTCGCGCCTTACTTCCCTGCACTTTTCCAGCGTAAACTCTCCATGATGCTCGCCGTGCCTTGGGCGATCCTCGCCGCAATTGCGCTAGCGGCAGAACTCAAGCGGATGGAGCGCCAACCGAGGAACCTTGTCGCCGCCGTCGCCCTCGCGGTGATCTGTCTGACGTCGGTCTTCTGGCTTCGGCGAGATTTGGAGTTGCTGAGGCTCGGCGTGTCCAAAACGGCTGTGCACAACTTGCACCTCACGCGCGATGAGAAGGCGATCGTCGATCTGTTAGACGAAACTGGGCACGGTGGTGGCGCAGTCGCTTTGCCCGGCATTCCCGCTCCAGGCTTTGACCAAGCGGCGTTCCTGACCGACCTTTCGCCGGTGCTAAGCGGACTCGCTGGTGTGCACACTTACGCTGGGCATTGGAGCGAGACGCCGAACTACATGCAGCGTCGCAACGAAGTGACGCGCTTCTACACGCAAGACCTCAGCGATCCGCAACGACTTGCGATGCTCCGCGCGTGGAAGGTCGAATTCGTCGTCGCACCGATCCCTTCGGCCTACGAGGGCTTGTTCCCTGACCTGCGTGGCTTGGGCGAGGTGCTCTACGAGGGCGAACAACTCGCACTCGTCAGAGTCCGTCAGAAATGAGCGGCGGGGGAACGGGCAGTGGACCGCGAGCGATGATCTTCGGCCCGCCCTTGTAGTAACTCTTGCACAAGGTCTCTCGCGAGACCTCCTTGCCTGCGACTTTCACGATACGGAGGGTAGTGGCACGATAGCCCTTACCTCCCTTCTCGATCTCCTTCTCTTCACCTGGCTTCAGAGTTGGGTCGTCGACATACTCGACCGGGTGCTCCCAACTTGCCGTGACGGACGGCTGGAGAACCACTTCTTGGTCCGGCACCTTCTGGCCGAGCACCGTGAACGTGAGTTTGCCGGGAATCCACTTCGTAGAGACTGCGATCGGCGTGTCCATCGTGTTCACGAACACGAAGTCGTAGGTGCCGTATGCGACGGCCGCGTCCCTGCCGGCCGGGACGTAGGGGACAAGAAACGTGTGGTTGTTCCGGACCTCGACCTTGAGGTTGGCGAGCGCGACGGCGTTGAACAGCGTCGTGCTGACCTGGCAGACCCCGCCGCCATAGTCGATCTCGTGCCGCCCGCGGCGATAGACGCCAGCCTTGTAAAAGCCGTTCTCCGGCGAGCGCTCGCCGACGAAGTCGTTGAAACTGAACTTCTCGCCTGGCAGCAGGACGAACCCGTCGAGTTTGTGCGCCGCGATCTTGAGGTTCGTGGAGCGGAACTTGTCGGAGGCAGAGAACTTCGTGCTGAACGTGCTGACGACCTCGGTTATCTTCTCTAACTCATCGTCGGGAACGCGCTTGGCGCCGAACTCGCCTACGACGTGCGCTGGCTTGCCATCCACCAGGGCTCCACGAAGCGAGGCGATGGTGTCGTCGAGGACAAGGCTCATCGTGCTCGCTTCGGGGGTGCGCACGATCTTGCCCGCATCGTCGAGGACGACCTTTGCCGGCGAGAGTTTCGGGCTTCGTTTGGCGACGATCTGTTCGAGACGCGCGGTGTCCAGGTCGTCGAAGTCGAAGACGGCTCGATATGTGCTTCCGCCTTCGTTTGTTCTACCAACGGACCGCGATGCCCAAGCGACCAGGCCGTCCTTGGGAAGTTGCGCCAGCGTTGCGTCCACGTCCAACTGGATGCCGAGTTCCTTTCCGGTGGCGTGCTCGGCGCCCGCTTCTTTCGACGGGCCGAAGACTTCTAGCCGCGCGTTCGACTTCTCTTCCCACCAAGATTCGAGCCTCGCCTTTGCGGCAGGGAGCGGCGCGAGGCTGAGATCGAGCCCGTCAACGACCGTGTTCGCGGCGATGCGCTTGGGATAAGCGAAGACCGCAAGCGCGACGACCAAGAGGGAAAGCAAGATCGTGCCGGCGAAGTACACGGCTAGCCGGCCAACGAGGGTCTTTCGAACGGTGCGAGCTTCCTTGCCCATAGAGAACCGAGAGATTCTAACCTTAGACGCCAATCTCTATTATAGGGTGCCGTCTAGGGTCTCTGAATGCGCATTTAGACCTTCCTGGGGGGCCAAAGAACCGTCCGGTAGACTGAGGAAGTCATGTCCAAGCTTGTATGGCTCAACGGCGAGATCACACCGCTGGAACAGGCAAAGGTCAGCGTAGCCGACCACGCCCACCTTTACGGCGACGGCCTCTTTGAGGGCATCCGCATCTACGGCCGCAAGGTCTTCAAACTCGACGAGCACCTGGACCGCCTCTATAACGGCATCCGGTACCTCGGGTTCAAGATGCAGATCAGCCAGCCCGACCTCAAGGCGATCATCCTTGACGTCTGCAAACAGGCCGGAAACGACGACGGTTACATCCGCCTCAACGTCACCCGCGGCTCTGGTTTGGGTCTCGATCCCAAGGCCTTGAAGGACGCACCGCCGAACGTCATGGTCATGTGCTCGACGCTGTCGCTGTATCCGCCCGAGGCGTACCAGCGAGGTCTCGACGTCATCACGACTTCGTTCAGGGTCATGCCCGCCGACTGTCTTGATCCGCAGTTGAAGGCGATCGGACGCTATGTGGCCAACATCATGGCTAAGGCCGAGGCGAACCGCCAAGGCGCCGGAGAAGGGCTGATGCTCAACACGCAGGGCTATGTGGCGGAGTGCACCGGCGATAACCTATTCGTGGTGAAGAATGGGGTCGTGCGCACACCGCACCCGTCTTGCGGCATCCTCAACGGCATCACGAGGCGCACGGTCATGGAGATCGCTCGTCGCGAGGGCATGACCGTGGTCGAGGACTATATGACCAAGGTCGACATCTTTGACGCCGACGAGGCGTTCCTGACCGGCACCGCCGCCGAGGTCATCCCCATGATCACCCTAGACGGCCAGCCGATCGGGGACGGCAGGCCAGGCGAGACGACAATGTGCCTCATGGGAAGGTTCCGAGAGGAGACGAAGAACGGCACAGCCTTCTGACCCGACGATCCTGCGGATCGTCGAACGCGACGAGAGCAGGCCAATCCGACCCGACGCACTCTCGAAGTTGGTCGGGTCGGCCGGTCTGCCAGGGCTGCTGAAGTCGCTCCGCGGACCTCGGCCCCAGACCCTCGTATGCCCTTTGTGCGGATGGACGGACCTCCGGTATGACCAGACAAAACTGCTGGGATGCGGGCTGTGCTACACGGTGTTCGAGGACCTGATCGCACCAAACGGCGAGTTAGACCCGTCCTAGAACAAGCCCCTGGCACGCTTTTTGGTAACCTTAGACTAGATGTTCGCGCGGATCCGAACTGTCTTCACTTCCCTCGTCTGCCTCACAGCCCTCCTTGTTTGTGGCTGCGGGGGTGGAGGTGGCACGACTGGGGGCAGCGATCCGACCATCTACTTCATCAACGCCAGCGCCGACGCTGGCGGAGTGGACTGGCTTCTCAACGGCATCGTTCGCGGCCTGAACTTCGTGTACCTGCAGAGCAGCCCCAACTTCCAGACCATCCCTTACATCAGTGACGCCAACGGCGCGTACGACGTCATCACCCGAGAGAACAGCACGGGGAACGAACTGGACGCCGAGAACCGCGTATTCGAGAAGAACACCCACACGGTGATGGTGACGATGGGGCTGAAAAACCCCGCCCCGGGCGAGTCGCTCAAGCGATTGCGGACACAGGGCTTCGCCGTCGACCGTACGGCCCCTAACGGCAATAAGGCCCGGCTCTATGTCGTCCACGCCTTCGTGCGCGAGGTCGGCCAGGCAACGCCTTCGATCATCTTCCAGAACGCTGGGGACAACCCGCAGTTCTTCACTGGCGGGATCCAGTTCGGCAACGCGCAGATGATCGTCGTGGACTCGGGCACGATGGACTGGTGGGCAAAGCGCGAGGACGCTTCTGGCGACGTCGTGTACGCCTCGGCGACGACGACGCTCGACCCCGGCTCGGTGTACGTCGTCATGGTTGCCGGGATCGAGAACGATCCGCTGCCGGCCAACCTGCCAAGCCTGACGTTCATCAAGATCCCGACGGACTGAGGCCAGGTAAAACCGTCGCGGCATGACCGCGCTCATTCTCATCGCCGCCGCACAGGCGTCGTCCGTCACCCTTCCTCCGCTCTTCAGCGACCACATGGTGCTCCAGCGCGATCGACCCGTGCGCGTATGGGGCTGGGGCACGCCCGGCGACCAAGTCGACGTCTCCATCGACAATTGGGCTGGAAAAGCCGAGGTGGGTTCGGAAGGCAACTGGGTGGTCTGGGTACCGGCGCACAAGGCTGGCGGGCCGTTTGTGTTGAACGTCGAAGGTCGTGAGTTCAAGGACGTGCTGTTCGGCGACGTCTGGGTGTGCAGCGGCCAGTCGAACATGCAGTGGTCCGTCGCGCAGTCGGCGAATCCTGACCAAGAGATCGCGGCGGCGAACCATCCGCAAGTCCGGCTGTACACCGTGCCAATGACCTCGACCGAGTCCCCGCTGGCGACGAACGGCGGTCCGTGGTCGGTGTGCTCGCCCCAGACGGTCCGCAACTTCTCGGCGGTCGGCTACTACTTCGGGCGGGAACTGGTCTCAAAGACCGGCGTTCCCGTCGGCCTGATCAACACGTCTTGGGGCGGGACTCCTGTCGAGTCATGGACCTCGCGCGGCGCCCTGAGACGCATCCCCGAGTCCAAGGCTTGGCTCGACGACCACTTGGCAAAGGTCAAGGCGGGGACGGCCGGCAACAACCGGGGCTGGTTCCCTGGTGCCCTCTACAACGCCATGGTTGCCCCGTTGACGCCTTTCTCGATAAGAGGGGCTATCTGGTACCAGGGCGAGTCGAACGCCGACAAACCAGAGTTGTACTCGCGGACCTTCCCCAACATGATCCGAGACTGGCGTTCGGCCTGGAAGCAGGGAGACTTCCCGTTCTACTTCGTCCAACTGGCCTCGTTCGGCACAAACGCCGATTGGCCGCGTCTACGTGAGGCACAGACCAAGACGCTCTCCCTGCCGAACACGGGTATGGCCCTCGCCATCGACATCGGGACTTCGAACGACATCCACCCCAAGAACAAACAGGACGTCGGCAGGCGGCTCGCTCTTTGGGCGTTGCGAGACGTGCATGGGCAAAAGGTCGAGGTCTCCGGGCCGCAATACAATGTGACTATGATCCGCCGCTCGTTGATCAGCGTCCAGTTCAGCAACGCAACCGGCATGAGGTCGCGGGATGGCGGCCCGATTATCGGCTTCCAGATCGCAGGTGCCGACAAGAAGTTTGTAGACGCGACCGCGACAGTGAACGGAACCATGATCGCTCTTACCGCACCGGGAATCGACGAACCAAGGTTTGTCCGGTATGCCTGGGCAAGCGACCCAAAGAACAACCTCGTGAACGCCGCAGGACTACCTGCTGTGCCGTTCCGCACGGACATGGACTGAAGCAAGAAAAAGCCCACCCGGCCCCTGGCCCGGTGGGCTTCTTTCTACTCCTAGCTTCCTAGTCCACAGCCATCGGCATGACCACGCAGAAGTGGTCGTCGCCGCCCTCTGTGGGCCGCAGGACGGCTGGGCGCGAAGGCTCGGTCATTTCCGCCTTGATGCCGTCGCAGTCCATCGCTGCAAGGGCTTCCATGACGTATTGGCCGTTGAAGGCGATCTTCATGTCGCCGTTCTTGCTGACGCACGCGACCTCTTCCTTGGCCTCGCCCTTGTCCTCGCTCCGCGAAGATATCACGATGGTGTCGCCTTGGCCCGTGAACTTGACGCGGTTGGCATTGTCCTTGGCTAGGATGAGCGCGCGCCGGAGGTTGCTTTGGAACTCGCCCCGGTCGACGGTCCAGGTGCGGGTGTGCTCTGACGGCACGACCCGCTCCCAGTTGGGATATTGGCCGTTGAGGAGTTGGGAGACGACCTTGCTCTTGCCCGTATCGACCATGAGGCGGGCCTCGTCGAACTGGACGTTGATAGTCTCGTCATCGGCCATCGGCATCTGCCGCATGGCCTTGAGGGCCTTCTCAGGCACGGTCACGTTGAGTTTCGAGCCGATCCCGCCACGGTGGATCTTATGAACCGCCAGTCGGTGGGTGTCGGTAGCCACAAGGGTCAGGACTTCGCCGTCGTAGTTGAAAAGGACGCCGGTCAGCACCGGTCGGCTGGTGTCGTCCGAGCAGGCGTACTGGACGCCCGAGACGGCCCGCTTGAAGTCGCCGAACGGCAGGCTGAGGCGCGAGGTCTCCTTGACGTCGGGGATGGGCGGAAACTCTTCCGCGTTCATCGCCATCATCTTGAACTCGCTGTGGCCCTGTCGCAGGAACACGGCCGTGCCCTCGAGTTCGATGAGGACCTCGCCGTCCGGCAGGGAGCCCACGATCTCGCCGAGCAGTTGCCGCATGACGCAGACCGCGCCCGGGGCCTTGACGTTGGCAGGGGCCGCACTCTCCGCCCACATCTCCTGGTCACAGCCAAGTAGTTCGAGGCTTTTTCCCTCGGCCTTCAGGCGGATCGACTGTAGGACGGGCAAAGTGGCCCTCGTGCTGCTCGCGGTAGCGGCTACGGCGAGGGCGTCTGCCAAGTCCTTTTTGGAAACGGTGACCTTCATTCTGTGTGGCTCATTTTATCCCTGGATGGGAAGGTGGTACTGGAGGTGGGCCGGGTCCGGCGAGTTCTGCTCGACCTGGGCTCCCCCGATTCGCATCTTGTTCAGGATCCGCTGGCTGGACTCCTCGGTTAGGGCGTTGTCGTCGGCCCTGTGGAGCAGTTCAAGCGTCTTCTTGAGGGTGTACATATCGTGGCTGAGGCTGGGGTCCGTCATGGCCTTGGCCTCAAGCTCTTGGTTCAACTCTTCCGTGAGTTCGTCGCCCGCGTAGAGGTCGACGAGTTGCCTGTAGATGTTCTCGTTCATGTTATCTTCTCCAGCGATCCACCCAACTTATCCCTCAGGGCGCGCCGACCGCGGTACAGCCGCGACTTCAGCGCAGGAACGCTTATGCTGAGCATCTCTGCCGCTTCCTTGGCGGAGATGTTTTCCAGGTCGCACAGAATGAGAGGCTCCCGGTACTCGATCTGCAGGTCGTTCAGGGCCTGCTGGACCGTGATCTTGAGGGCCGCTCGCTCCTCTACTCCAGTGTAGTGCGTATCTGGGGGCAACTCCAAGAGTTTGTGCTGGCGCATCTTGTCGATGCACAAGTTCCGGGCTATCCGGAAAATCCAGGTCTTGAACGCTCCGTCGGCCCGGAGGTCTGTCGACCGCCTGAGGACACGGAGGAATGTCTCCGCCGTAGCGTCCTCGGCGTCCGCCCGGTTACCCAGCATCCTGAACGTGTACCGGAAGATCTTGTCTCCGTATATCTCGTACAGGCCGCCGAGCGCGTTCGGGTCTCCGTTCGCGAGTGCGTTAAGCCAGCGCTTTTCAGCCAGCGTTTCGTCTTGTGGACTGCCTGCCATATGAGACGGTGTTTCGTCCGGTTTGGACGCGGGAAAGTATAGCCCTCTGCCAGTTGAACCTGGGGAGCGGTTTTCCCTGGGGTTTTCCCGTAGGTCCGCGACCCCTTGGCGGCCCTCCGGGGCTCTGGTTCAAGGGAGGTACCATGAGCCTCCGCGCGCGCTCGTAGCTCAGCGGATAGAGCACCAGCTTGCGGAGCTGGGGGTCGGAGGTTCGAATCCTCTCGAGCGCGCCATTTTCCTTGGTGCGGAGGTATGGGGGGCCGTCAGGCGGCTCCCGGCCCTAACCTCCCCCGCAATTCTGCCGATAACTCCAATGAGCCGGGACTATGCCCGGCGCCTATGGCGGCCCTCCAGCGGATCCTGAAGCACACCGACCTCGTGCTTGGCGCGGCGATGCTCATCGTCGTGTCGATGCTCATTCTGCCGCTGCCCCACTGGGCGGTAGACGTCGGCCTCGTGCTCGCCATCGCCTCGTCCGTGGTGATCATCCTGACGGCGGTCAACGTCAGCGACCCTCTCCAGTTCAGCGTCTTCCCCTCCCTGCTGCTCATAACGACGCTCTTCCGGCTCGCCTTGAGCATCGCGGCGACGAAGTTGATCTTGGGCACGGCCGACGGTGGCCGGGTCATTGAGACGTTCGGCAACTTCGTGCTCGGCGGCGACTTTGTGGTCGGCTTTGTGGCGTTCCTGATCCTGATGATCGTGCAGTTCATAGTGATCACGAACGGTGCGACCCGCGTCTCCGAGGTCGTAGCCCGGTTCACCTTGGACGCCATGCCGGGCAAACAGATGGCGATCGACGCCGACCTGGCCAGTGGGCTCATCGACGAGCACCAGGCCCGTGCCCGCCGCAAGCAGGTCAAGCAAGAAGCCGACTTCTATGGCGCGATGGACGGCGCTTCGAAGTTCGTCAAGGGCGATGCGATCGCCTCGCTGCTGATCATCGTCGTAAACGTCATTGGCGGGTTTGTCGTCGGCTTCATGCGGGGCGGCGGCGACGCCATGCAGGTCCTCCAGACGTACGCGATCCTTTCCGTCGGCGAGGGCTTGGTCTCCCAGATCCCGGCCCTGCTTATCTCGACCGCGAGCGGCTTGCTCGTCACCAGAGCGGGACAGGAGCGCGGCATGGGCGGCACGGTCATCGGACAGTTGCTCGGACAGCACAAGGTGCTGGCTTCGGCCGGCGTTGGTATCGCTGCCTTTGGGCTTGTGCCCGGGTTTCCTCTCACCATCTTCCTCGCGATCGGCGGCGGACTCTTCTTTGCGAGCAGGATCCTCTCGGCCAATCCAGGCATCAAGGACGCGCTGAAGACCGACGACGAGCGGGCGGCCGACCTGGCCGCGCAAGTCCAGGCCGAACCGCGGCCCGTGACTGGCCCCGAGGCGGTCATGCCCCTCATCCAGGTCGACACCCTGGAGATCGAGATCGGGTACTCGCTCACCAAACTCGCGGACGCGAGGGTAGGAGGCGACCTGCCCGAGCGCGTGAGCGCGACAAGGCGACAGATCGCGGTCGAACTCGGCTTTGTAATGCCCAGCGTGCGCATCCGGGACAACAGCGAACTTCTGCCCAACCAATACGTGATCAAAGTCCGAGGCGAAGAGGTGGCGAAGGCGGAGGCGAACTCCGACAAACTCCTCGCCATCAACAGCGGCACGACGATCGCTCCCATCGCCGGCATCACCACCATCGAGCCAGTCTTTGGGCTGCAGGCCGTTTGGATCGACTCCGGGTTGCGAGAGCAAGCGGAGCGCAACGGCTACACCGTCGTCGAGCCGAGCGCGATGATCGCGACTCACCTAGCCGAAACTGTCAAGGTCTTCGCCGCTGAACTGCTCAGCCGCCAGGACGTCAGCGCACTCCTCGAGAACGCGAAGCAGATCAACGAGACTGTGGTCAACGAACTCGTGCCCACAGTCGTGCAGATCGGGGACATCCAGAAGGTCCTGCAGCACCTCCTCCGCGAGCGTGTGCCGATCCGTGACCTCGTCACGATCTTGGAGACAATGGCCGACTTTGCCGGGCGGGTCAAGGACAACGAGCAGTTGGGAGAACTTGTCAGGGCCTCGATCGCACGGACGATCACTCGCCAGTTCGTCGACGAGACGAACCGCATCCACTGCATCACGCTCGAAGCGCCGTTGGAGAGGGCTCTCGTAGAGGCCGTCCAGCACACGGCCGGAGGATCGATCCTGGCGGCAGAGCCAGAGGTCCAACAGCGGTTGATCTCGGACGTCCAACGTGCCACCGAGAAGGCGATGGCGGACGGCAGACAGCCTGTGCTGCTCTGTGGAAACACCCTGCGACTGCCGCTCCGGAAGATGTTGGAGCGTTCGTTCCCGAACGTTCCTGTGCTCGCGTACAACGAGGTCTCGGCCCAGGCGGACGTCGAGTTCGTCGCCCAACTCGCTGCGGCTTAGGCTCGATTTGAACCCTGGGACATAATCAGTCCGTGATGGACGAGGGTCGTGCGAGGGCTGAGATATGCGAGGTCGGCTCACGGCTCTGGCAAAAAGGGCTGATCAGCGGGAACGAAGGCAACATCACCGTCCGTTTGTCGGCTGACACGATCCTCGCCACGCCGAGCGGCATCAGCAAGGGCCACTTGCTCCCAGAAGACATCGTTTTGATCGACCTCGACGGCAACCCGAGGGACGGCGGCACGCCGAGCAGCGAGATCCGCATCCACTTGGAGGCTTACAAACGGCGTGACGACTGCAAGGCTGTGGTCCACGCCCATCCCCCGACCGCGATCGCGTTCACACTGGTGGGTGAACCGATTCCCGATGATGTGCTCCCTGAGGCGGCGTACGTGCTTGGGAGCGTCCCGACCGTCGAGTTTGGGATGCCAGGCACCAGCGAACTCTCGGACAAACTCTCCCCTTACCTGCCGGGGCACAAGACGTTTCTACTCACCCATCACGGTGCACTCGCCCTGGGCAAGAGCGTGTTCGACGCGTGCTATCGGATGGAGTGCCTTGAGAGCGTTTGCCGCGTGCTGTTCACTGCCAAGCAACTTGGTCGAATCCGGCCCATGCCAAGCGACGCCTATGAAAAGTTCGAGCCGATGGTCTCCGACGGGGTGTTCCGCTAATGTCGAAGAAGTATCAGGCCCCGCGAGGGACGCACGACGTGCTCCCTTCACAGGCGCCCGCCTGGCAGTTCGTCGAGAGCACGTTCGCCCGAATTGCGTCTCTTTACGGCTATCAGGAGATCAGGACGCCGATCTTCGAGGACACCGACCTTTTCGTGCGTTCGAGCGGTGAGACGAGCGACATCGTTTCCAAGGAGATGTACACCTTTACCGATCGAGGCGACCGCTCGATCACGTTGAAGCCAGAGGAGACCGCCCCTGCCGTGAGGGCGTACATCGAGCACTCCTTGGGCCAGCCAGGGCACACCACGCGACTGTGGTACTGCACGCCGATCTTTCGTTACGAGCGCCCGCAGAAGGGGCGTTTTCGCCAGGCGCACCAGGTCGGACTCGAACTGATCGGGTCGCACTCTCCCGCGGCAGATGCCGAAGTGATCGAGGCTACGGTCGCGTTCTATCTGGCCCTGGGATTGAAGAAGGTCAGCGTCGTATTGAACTGCATCGGACGCGGCGAGGCCCGGGAGAAGTACGGCGAAGCAGTCTTGGCACACATAGGTACGTGGCTCGCTGACCAAAGCGAAGAGGTCAAAGCCAAGGCTCACAAGAATCCTTTGCGGCTCTTGGACACCAAGGACCCGGACCTCCAGACGGCGTTACAGGGGGTTCCGACCGTGTTGGACTTCTTGAGCGACGAGAGCCGCGCGCACTTTGACCAAGTCAAACGGCACATCGATGACGCAGGCGTGACCTACGAGGTCCGGCCTGGTCTTGTGCGCGGATTGGACTATTACACCGACACCGTGTTCGAGGTTCAGAGCGAGGGGCTTGGGTCGCAAAACGCGCTGTGCGGTGGCGGGCGGTACGACTGGCTGGTCAAGGAACTTGGTGGCCCGGACACCCCGAGCGTCGGCGTCGCGATGGGAATCGAGCGCGCGCTCATGGTGATGGAGCAAGAGGGTTCCACGGTCCCTACTGCGCAGACACCGGTCTTCTTGGTCTCGGCGAGCGAGGCAGCGGTGCACGAGGTCTCTCGTCTTGCCCGAACGCTTCGGTCACATGGCCTTGCCGTCATGACCGACGTCGATGGCAAAGGCCTAAAGCAGCAGATGAAGCAGGCCGATCGAAGCGGAGCGAAGACCGCGGTGATCCTCGGAGACGACGAATTGGCCGCAGGGGCTGCGACGCTTAAGAACCTGCATGACGGGACGCAACGGACCGTGCCTCAAGACGTCTTGCTGAAGGAACTCGCGCCTTGAAAACCCTCGCTCTGACCCTCCTGACCTTTCCGGCGGCGTGCGTCTTCGCCCAGACCCCTCAAGTCGCGATCTTTGCCGACTTGCGACCGACGTGGTTTGTGGAGACCAAACAGGAGAACAGGATCCGCTGGTACGACCCTCACGGGCAGTACAGCGTTATCGGCTTCCACATCGTGCTGGAGACAGGGCACATCGTGAAAGTCACCCAGCGTCTCGAGAAGATCGACAACGATGGTGAAAGGGACACGATCGACGAGGCTTACATCGAGTCTCGAGGCATCTGGCGGCTTGGTAAGCAGTATCTTCCCTTCGGTCAGCAGAACATCATGAAGGAGTCGGTGCCCGCACTGCGGTACGATTCGCCGCTCCTGCTGGGAGCGGTGCCGGTGTCGTTCGCCGTGAGCGGCAACGTAGACGGGTACACGCAGGCTGCAGTCGCGCGGTTTGGCGGCGATCTCGGCGTGAGCATCGCCGTCGGGGACAACATTGCGATCCAAGGCAGTTCGTTGGCGCAGTTCCGTAGGCCAGAAGACGCGCCGGGACGAGGTCGGGGCTACCACAAGGCCATTGGACTCGACACCAAGTACGGTTGGGCCGGCGGCGTCCTGGAGGCCGAGTGGGTGTTGCTGACGGACGGCCAGACCTCGCTCGACGAGGACATGAACCTCTCTGACCTTCGGTACCGTTTCACGACCAAAGGAACGAACTTTGTCACAGTCTTGGCTTGGTCGCGGTCATGGAGCGATCGGCAGGACTGGTACCGCGCATTCATCGAGGTCCCCGTGAGCAACAACGTAGTTTGGGAGCCGTTCGTACGGTTTAGTGGGCTGCACTGGCAAGACTTTGGATTGACGGCCCGCATCAGACTATGAGCAGGTTTTTTGGCCCGGTCTCCTTGGTGGCGATCGCGGTCGCTGTGATCGGCCTGTTCTTGCGCCAGCCCGCCTTGACAGTGACTGGCGCGGCACTCTGGATCGGCACCGTTGCCGTAACGTCGATCCGCAAGGACGGCGAAAGGCACTCCAGCGAGATCAGCGCCGAGGGGCGCGCGCACCTAAGGCCCCTAAAGAGGCTCCGAGACGAGATCAAGGGGATCGTCGACAAGAACACGGACAATCCGACGGTGAAGGTCATCGGGAACGAGACACTGGTCGAGGCTGATGCCTTGATCGTTCGCGCTGGATCAATCGTGGACACGATCGACGACCTGAGAAAGATCGCCAAGGGGCTGAAGGCTTCTGAGCAAGAGGTGGCGAAACTCGAATCCCGGCTCAAGGTCTCGGACTCGCTTCCGGAGAAGGACTCCCTCAACTTGGCCCTCGAAGTGCGGAAGAGCGAAGTCGAACATTTGAAAAAGGCGGAGGCAGGGATCGCCGTGGCCCAGGGCATGCTGCGCGACTCGGAGACGGCGTTGCTCGCCATCAAGGCACAACTGACAGCGGCAGCGATCGGTGACGGGCAAGATGACCTTGATCCCGAGGGCCTGAGAGGTATGGTTGGTCGGCTGAAATCGCTCTCGACCTCGCTCGAAGAGGCCGAGCAGACTATGGAGCAAGTTCGATGAGCACTGGCCGGCGCGCCTACAACCTCCTGCGTGGGTACATCAACCGCGAGTGGGACCGGCTGAAGGAGTGGGAGCGGCTGGACGCGCTTCGCGAACTCGACAAGCCGATCGACGCACCCCAGGGGGAGAAGCCTGTCGAAGAGAGCCCGGACAAGACAGTGATCTACGTGCCCGAGGGCACGACGCGCCCGCAGGCGGCTCTCCAGATCCTCGACCTGAAGGAAGGCGCGAGTTTCACTGAGATCCGCCACGCGTTCGTGAAGATCAGTCGACGGAGCGACCCTTCAAACTTCCCCGAGGGATCGATGGAGCAGGCACAGGCAAAGGACGTCTATCGCAAAGCCCACTGGGCATATCGCATCCTGACTGAGGACATGTCCGACGCCCAGAAACGGTTTGGCTCACTCGAGATCGAGTGAGGCTAGCAGTTCGACGACGCGGCGCTCGATGTCGTCGCGAATCTCTTTGAAGCCTTCGTAGGGCAACGTTTTTGGGTCGACAAGGTCCCAGTCGGCGCGATTCTTAGCGGGCAAGTGCGGACAAGAGTCGCCGCACCCCATGGTTACGATCCAGTCCCAAGTCACTTTTGGCAGGTCTTCAAGGGACTTGCTAGCGTTGTTCGCGATGTCGATTCCCTTCTCTGCCATCGCTTGGATAGCCGTCGGGTTCACGCGTCCGCTCGGTCGAGACCCGGCGCTATAGGCGGCGACTTGGTCTCCTCCGTGGTGTTGGGCGAACCCCTCGGCCATCTGAGAGCGGTTCGAGTTCTCGACGCACACAAAGACGATGCTGGGTTTCATCTAGGCGAGTTTCTTGGGTTGGTAGCCTGACCAGTCTCCGAGGTAGAGCACTTCTTCTTCAAGGGTGACCCCGAACCGGTCGAACACGACGCGCTTGGCGTGCTCGGCAAGATCCCGAATCGCACTCGCCTTCGCCCCGCCGACGTTGAGGAGGAAGTTGGCGTGGCGGGTCGCAATCATGGCGTTCTCGTGGCGGAATCCCCGAAGGCCGACCGCTTCGATCAGATAGCCTGCGGGGACGACACCCGCCTCTTTCATACGTGGCGGAAGGGTGTCGAGCGACTCAGCGAGCGGCTTGTCTAACACGTTCTTAAAGAAACTTCCGGCACTGGCTGGTGCTGGCTGCTTGCCGATCCGTTGGCGCTGGTACTCGCGGGCCTCGTCGTAAGATGCCTTCATGTCACCGTGCGGAAGCCGCATCTTCGCTCGCACCAGGGCGCATTGGGGAGGGTTTGGCCTGCGCAGGAGCGAGTCGCGGTAGGAGAACTCCATGAATGACGGCTCGACCCACCTGCGCTCGCCCTGGAAAACGACTTCGATCTCCACCAGGAACTCGGAGACGTTGCTCCTGTAGGCGCCGGCGTTGCTGACGAACGCACCGCCAAGGGTTCCCGGAATGCCGACTGCGAACTCGAGGCCCTTCAGGCCAGCCTGGACGGTCTTGAGGAATAGGTCTTGGAACGCGCAGCCACAATCCGCGACGACCGTCCCGTCGGGATGGACGTCGATCGTGTTGGCGAGGTTGATGATGACGAGACCACGGACTCCCTTGTCGCTTGGTAACACGTTGCTGCCTGAACCCAGAACGGTCGTGTGCTGCCCGCTCTTCTGCGCACTTGACGTGAGTTCGGCCAGTTGATCGGCCGTGCGAGCCCGCGCGAACTGCTCTGCGTGCCCTCCAGCCTTGAGCGTCGTGTATGGGGCGAGGCTTACGCCCTGTTCAACCATGTTTGCCTCCCGTCACGCGCGGGTCTTTGGGCACGCTGATGCTCGGCTCGGCCACGTACAGCGGAACCAGCAGGGCGGGATCGACCGAACGGACGCCTGCAAGGAGCGGGCCTGCGTTCGTTGCTAGAGGCATTGAGTCCACGATTGCACCCTCAGGGACTTCGCTGGAAACCTGTGCAGTCTCGCCGGGCACGCGCACGTACCACTCGCCCCGACGACTCGGCAGTGCGACCACACGGCCAGGGTCAACGAGATCGAACGCCGTGAATCCGGCGCACGGCCTTCTCAGCGCGAACCCGAACGATTTGGCCAGAGTCACGGCGACCTTCACGCCTGTAAAACTTCCCGGTCCAAGATCTGCGGCAAAGAGGTGGACGTCCGACAAGACTGCCCCACTTTCCTTCAGCAATCGCTCGAGGTGAAAGAGGATGGCGCGGCTCGCCTGGTTCTTTGATTCCTCTTCGGCAGAACCACTGAGTTCTGACCCATGGAACAGTGCGACCGAGGCGATAGGGCTCGAACTCGAAAAGACAACCGTCACCGCGCGATCTCGATGGCAGTTTGGTCGAGCAAGCGCTCGATGGCCTTTCGATCTTGGCCGAGGTCTTTCTCAGAGCGGGCGAAGTAATCGAACCGCCAAACGAAAGTCTCGTTGTTCCCCACAGCGTGCCAGACGACGAGCGGCGCGCCCTGTTTGTCTGTCCCGATCCTAAGTGTGCCCGCGATGGAACAGGCTGCCCGATTGACGGTCAAGGGCTGGTCTTCTCGCGTTGTGACCACGTTGAACTGCGATAGCGTCTCGCGTCCAGCGGCCTTGAGAGTCGGTTCGATGACGGACCTGCCGCCCGAATAGACCTGCAGTTCGACCTCGCCCTTAAGGCCGCTCTGCCTGAGGAACAACCGCTCCTCCTTCGATTCGACAGTCCAACCCTCGGGAAGGTACACGGCAAGGTCGACGCTAAGTCGCTTGATCGTGGCGATGTTCTTGGTCCGGAGCGGCCTTTCTGGCCCTTCGTTGGGCTTGAGGGTGGTGACTGGCTTCCCTGACCCGCTTGTAATCGGGTTCGGCAGTGGCCGCGTCGGATCCTCTGGAACCGGCAGTTCGCCGTTTGTGGTCCGAAGGGAAAGCATGACGGCCCTCCAGGCCGATTCGGCCTCTTGAGCCGCCCCGCTGCTCGAAACGAGGCGGAAGTTGAGTTTCTCCGCTGTGGCGGTGTAGAGCAGTCCGACGAGGACGTTGAGGTCCCTTGCGCCGTCGCTGTACTCGATCTGAGTCATGAGCAACGGCACGCCGAGGATTTGCTCTTCCCATTGCCGAACGACGCGCCTCTTGAGTTGGGTGTTGATGTCGGTCTGGATCTGCTGCCAATCGGACTTGGGCTGTCGGAAGGACGTGCGGAACACCTGCACCGTCGCCGTCGAGCCGTCTGCCAGCGGGAAGAGGAAGTCGGTCGAGTACTTCTCGTTCTTGACCGTCCAAGCCGTCGGGTGGTCGAAGATCAGACCCAGCCCGTTGTCGCGATAGGGCTTCGTCTGCGCCTGCTCGTCGAACAGTGCCGTCAGTATCAGAGTCGCGAGAATCGGCATGGCCACCTGTCAGACGCCTTTCCGCCTTGGACGGCTTCAGGCCCTGCTTGTCTAACGTACCCGGAACTCGGACGTCTAGGTACGATGGTGCCGTGCAGCCGGGCCATAGGATGGAGAGCGAGATTCGGGAACAGCCGTCCGTCCTGGCCGCGAACGCTCGCCGCTACTTTGACGACCTAGAGCGCGCGCTTGCCGGGAAGTCGTTCGACATGGTCCTGCTCGCGGCGCGTGGTTCGTCGGACAACGCCGCTCATTACGCCCGGTACCTGATCGAAGTTCATCTGGGCATACCCGTCTCGCTCGCAGCACCCAGCGTGATCACCCGCTACAAGACGGACATCAAGTATCCCAACTGCCTGTGCGTGGGGATATCGCAGAGCGGCGAGGCGCCGGACGTCAGCGAGGTCCTTGCACATCTGCGCAAACATGGGCACGCGACCCTTGCCATCACGAACACGCCCGGTTCTCGCTTGACCAAGGAGGCTGAGCACACGCTGCTCTTGAACTGTGGCGAAGAGACTTCGGTTGCTGCGACGAAGACGTATACGGCCTCCCTCCTCGCGCTTTACCAACTCGTGCGGGCGCTCGGGGGCAACCTGCCTGAGCCGCAATTGCCGACCGATGCCGACCTCAAGCGTGCCAGAGACGAGGCCGAAGGCGCCCTCGGAGCGGTGATTCGTTCCGGAACGTTGTTCGCGCTCGCCCGCGGCTACAGTTTCGCTTCGGCCTTTGAGACCGCATTGAAACTCATGGAGTGCGCGCTCTTGCCCTGCAAGGCGTATTCAACAGCCGACTTCGCCCACGGACCGCGCGCGCTGGCAGGGCACGGCAGCGCTGCGATCGTGTTCGGAGAAGCCCCGGAAGGTTTGGCCGATGCTGGATGCTTGGTTCTGCAGGCGCCCTCGCAGACGAACGAGCCTTGCCAACCTATATACGACGCTCTCTTTGGCCAGTGGTTGGCTTTGCTGGCAGCAAGGACGCGGGGACTGGACCCCGACGCCCCTCGACACCTGAAAAAGGTCACGAAGACCCGCTAACGGGTGACGGCGATACCGAACTCGGCAAACTCTCCTAGAGACGTCGGCTCCGTAGTCACGTCTTCGACATGGCCGGGGCCATTACGCAGTACGGCCAGGAACGCATCCAGTCGCTCCCCCTGGACCACGCCTTCGACGGAGCCGTCCCGCGAGTTCCAAACCTCGCCGACCAAGCCCATGTTCCAGGCGACCTCTTGCGTATAGTGCCGGAATCCCACACCTTGGACGCGGCCGGTGACGCGGAATCTCAAAGCCGTCATTTCTCTACTCCACGATAGTCTACGGGCCGCAGGTAGTACTCGTTCGCACTGGTGTCGCTGAGCATTGCTACGGTCGGCATGTGCCGCTTCCAGTGGGTCGTGGAGACCTTGCGCTGGACGAGCCTGACCTCCTCCAGGGTGAACCCGACCTCGACGATCTTCTCCTCGGGCCAGCCCCTGAGCAACCGGACCAGGATGCGATCCGCCTTGTCGAAAGAGATCCCAAAGTCGCCCTCGTCAGTCTGGCCCTTGACCAAGTCGGCGGTGGGCGGCTTGCTCACGATCACTTCCGGCACGCCGAGTTCTCTCGCAAGTGCCCAGACTTGTGTCTTGAAAAGGTCTCCAAGCGGGTTGATCGGCGGCGCGTCGTCCGCATGCCAAGTGAAGTATCCAAAGAAGCGCTCGGTCTTGTTGCCGGTGCCGATGGGGAGCGCACTGAGTTTTGCGGACTGGTCGAAGAGGATGACCGTCCGACACCGCGCGCACACGTTGCCAAGCCTCGCGCTGTTCATGCCGCCTTCGTGGTGCGACGCGTACCCATCGACCATGGGCGTGATGTCGATAGTCCGTTCTTGGACGCCGAGCGCATCGACGACGAGTCGCGCGTGTTCCAACGACTCCGGCGACGACAGACGAAACGGCATCCGAAAGCACGTGACGTTCTCAGGACCGAACGCTCTGGCGCAAAGGAACGCGCTGACAGCCGAATCCACTCCCCCACTCAGTCCGATAACGGCACGTCCGACGCCCCGTTTTCGCGCGCACTCGTCCTGGAGGAACTGCACCAGCCACCTCGCGACGAGGGACACGTCGATG
>CAZGXW010000015.1:0-14269 GCA_964529975.1 uncultured Fimbriimonadaceae bacterium | reverse complement strand
CGGAATCTCGACGTCGATGTTTTTTAAATTATTGGCGCAGGCGCCGGCGATCTTCGGGTCGGGGCCGCTCCCGACCTCTGCTTGTCGGAATACCGGGATGGGCACGGCTTGAGGGTACCAGGCGTGCCTGAAAGTCCCGATTTCCCTCTCGGGTCCCGAAAAGGGTCCCAATCAGGCCACGCTCCTGGAAAAGACCCCTTAGAATGATTCATCGGCCCGGCTTTGCTCCGGGCGCGACGATTCGGAGACAAACAGAACAATGCAAGTTGCAAAGGTCGTCATCGCGATCGTACTTGGCATAATCGTTCTCACCCTTGCCTGGGGCCTCGTCACAGCCGCCATCGGTCTGGTCATCGGACTGATCAAGTCCATCGTCGGACTCGCGATCGGCGTCGCTATCATTGGTGGCCTCGGTTGGGTCATCCTGCGGATTCTCGGACGCAAGCCGCTCGCAGGAAGCAAGTACGAGTCGCTTCCCTGACCGATCACCCCCCGGTCGCACCACGCGGGCTAAGATAGGCCATGCACGCCTTGTTGCTGACCGTCGTCTTGGCCCTCCAGCCTACGCAGATCACGCGTGACGGATTCGGCGTCCCCCTCATCAAGGCGCAAAGCGAGCAAGAGGCGTTCTATTGGTTTGGCCGCGCAGTCGCAGAAGATCGCCTCTGGCAAATGGAGATGTCCCGCCGTGCATCACGCGGTCGGTTGGCCGAAGTCCTTGGCCGTAGCGCTCTCGCGAGCGACCAGGCCGTCGCCCGCACGGGATACACCGACGACGAGATCCAACGCCAGGTCGACTCGATGCCCCAACGCGTCCGAACTCTGTTTGCGGAGTACGCGCGCGGCGTCAACGACACGATTACGGCCAGGAAAGAGGCGAACACGCTCCCTGAGGGCTACAAGACAAACGGGTTTGAGCCCGAGCCTTGGACCCCGCTCGACAGCGCGGCCATCGCGATCAGGCTGCTCCAGCAGTTTGGGCGCGGAGGCGCAGGCGAACTGCGAAACTATGCGCTCTTGCTGTACTTGAAGGGCCAGCCGTGCAAGGACAAGGTCTTCGACGTCATCGACGACCTCGCCTGGCAGAACGACCCCGACGCCGTTCCAACAGTGCCGCCAGCAGACGATCCGCTCAAGGAGCGCCATCCCAACTTCCCCGCGTTCTCTCGGCTCGTGACCGAGGCGCACGTCAACTCGTTGCCCCCGACAAACATCTTGGAACTCATGCCGGCGATCCAACTCTCGACCGGCGAGGACGCGGACCTGATCGCGGAGCGACTGGGCCTCCCCTACAAGTTCGGCTCCTACGCCGTCGTTGTCGGGCCGGAACGCTCGAAGACCGGATACCCGATGCTCCTGAGCGCGCCACAGATGGGCCACAGCGATCCAAGCGTGATCCACGAGGTCGCGATCGACAGCCCGACGATCAAGGTCGCTGGCATCGATGTGCCTGGCGTCCCCGCTGTCGTCATCGGCACGACTCCGAACATGGCCTGGGGCCTGACCAGCGGCGTCGCCGACGTCGAAGACGTCTTCTTCGCGAAACTTGCCGACGAGCACACCTACGAGTACGGAACCGGGCAAAGGAAACTGGAAGAGTTCCAGCGCACGATCAAGGTCAAGGGTGGAGACCCCGTCGTCGTAGACGTCGTCCGCACCCACCACGGGCCGGTCATTCTCAACAGCCGCATCGGCAAGGCCGTGTACAGCGTGCAATCGTCGTTCCGGAACCGCGAACTGAGCGGGATCGTGTCTGTCATCGACATCTACTCGGCGCAGACTGCGCAAGACGTGGATAGTGCGATCGGCCGAGTCCCGGTCACGTTCAACTTCTTCTATGCCACGACGCGAGGCGAGTTTGGCTATCGCTATGCCGGGCTTGTTCCGTTCCGAGCACGTGGCGTCGATCCCCGCTTCCCCACGCCGAGCAGCCCAGACACAGAGTGGCAGGGATACGTCTCCAGCAGCGCGATGCCGCACGTGCACAACCCACGCACCGGCTACCTGGCGAACTGGAACAACAAACCAGCGGCTTGGTGGCCCAACCTTGACACGCCGGTCTGGGGGTCGCCGTTCCGCAACGAGGTGCTCCTCGCCGCCCTTCCGAGCGGCAAGATGGGAAGGGCGGACCTTGAGCATGCCGCTTGGACCATCGCGCGCAGAGACTCGGAGACCTGTGGCGCGTTCCTGCAAGACGTGAAGTCGTTGCTCGAGCCCAACTTGCGCACGGGCGATCCCCTGGCGCGCTATCTGGGAGGCTTCGACGGCTGGAACACCGAGGGTTCGGTCGGAGCAGTCATCTACGACGAGTTGGTGAGCCGCTTGCGCACGGAACTTTTTCGACCGCACGTCGGCACTTTCATCCAACCAACCATCTTCGAGACGGTCATCCAGCCCTCGGTCATACGCAAGGCACTGCGAGGAGAAACGAGATACGACTTCCTTGCAGGGCGAACCGCGACCGACGTTTACACAACGTCGATGCAGGCGACGATGACGGCCCTGAAGGCCTCATTGGGAGAAGACCCCTCGCTGTGGTCTTACGTCCCGGGTTCTATCACCGTCCGCGGCCAGAAACCGATTCCCTACAACAACAGAGGGACGTACATCCAGATCGTTGAACTCTCGCCGATCCCAGCCGGTCGTTCTGTCGCCTCTCCTGGTGCCGCCGAGTCTGGCCCTCACGCCGCCGACCAGGCCGATCTTGCCAGGGCTTGGATGTACAAGCCTATGTGGAGGCCGGGCGCGGGGTAGCCATTGGTCGGGCCAGGTTGAACCTGGATGGGCTGGAAAGGTACAAACAAGGGCAGTTGCTCCCGTCGTCTAGCGGTTCAGGACGTCGCCCTCTCACGGCGAAGATCGCGGGTTCGAATCCCGTCGGGAGTACCAATCTTTTCCTTGTACGCTGGCTGCAAGATGCTCGACTTGGTTTCCCGTCTAGCGGGTGATGAATGAACGTCAAGGATCAAATCAACCAGTACATCGACTCGCAGCCAGAGCCGAAGCGCACCGAAATGTGGGCGCTTCATAAACTCACGGTGCGAGTATCGCCACGCTGCAAGCTGTGGTTTTCTGATGGCAGGGACGACAAGGGCAAGGTCGTATCTAACCCGAACATCGGCTATGGCACATACACGATCAAGTACGCAAACGGTGACACCAAAGAGTTCTTTCGCATTGGATTGAGTGCGAACACGGCTGGGATATCCGTGTATGTCCTTGGGCTATCGGACAAGAAGTACTTGGCAAACACGTTCGGAAAGACCCTGGGAAAGGCGACTGTGACCGGCTACTGTATCAAGTTCAAGTCCACCAAGGACGTGGACCTATCTGTGCTTGAAGACGCGATCCGCTTTGGTTTCGAATCGAAGGACTAACCAGTCGAGATCAACCAACATAGACCGTCTGGTCGTTCCAGCAGGTCTGAAGATAGTCGATCTGCCCAGTGTGGAGCGTCGCATGGAACGCCGGCAGACCCATCAACTGCTTCATCGACATGGTCCACCCTTGTCCCGACTCGAGCGTCGACTCCACTTCATCCGGTTTGAGAGAGTCCAGGGCCGTGAGTACTTCTGCGGTTCCTGCACGGAAGACCCTCTCAATCTCTTCGCGGCTCGTGAGGGCGACCTCCTCAGCATCACGCTCGGCCAACCAGTCCTCAAGGCTCTCCGGAATCGGCAGTTGGCGATCCTGGATCATGCGCGCGAAGCGACCGGCATACAGCGCTGTGTGGGCCGCGATCCGCAGGGCTGACTTAGCAGTCGGCACAGGCGTCCACTCCAATCTGTCGTCGGGGACGTGCGAGAAGTTCCGCAGAAAGATTTCCATGGTGCTCACCGCCCTTTGCTTCGCAGATTCGATCAGATCCATCGGTGGTCTTGTACCCTAGGGAGGGTCTGAGAGCCCGTGCCTACCCGGGTGACGATCTCGTGCCATTGGACGTATTGGCCCACATGGCGAATCATCAGTGGCCGAGCAGGCGTGACGTTCTCGGTGTGCTCTTCCACGGAACAATCGGCGCCTTGGTCGTTCGAGGTCGGAGCGGAGACGCAAGACAGGACCCGGCGCAACAGACGTCGCTATGGACCGGCTACCCGCGCCACGATCTGAAAGCGGTCGCCGAAGTGGTCGGTGCCTCGCACTTTGACGAAAAGCGCGTGCGCGAACTCGTCAAGGCCCAGCCCGAACTCGTCAACGCGTGGTGGGACTGGGGCTACGGTGACTGGGAGTCGCCGCTCGGCGCAGCCTCCCACGTCGGGGAACGGGGGATCGCCGAGTTCCTGATTGAGAACGGTGCACGTATCGACATCTTTGCCGCGGCCATGCTTGGCCAGACTAGGGTCGTAAAGGCCTTCGTCGAATCGAAGCCGGGAATCCAACGCACGCTCGGCCCCCACAACATCACTCTCCTCTCCCATGCCGAGGCTGGCGGGGAGCCCGCGAAGGAAGTCGTGGAATACCTTAGAAGCCTCGGGGACGCCGACAATGGACCGAAGGCGATCGAACTCACGCTTGAAGAGAAGCAGAAGTACCTTGGCGAGTACAAGGCGAGTTCAGTCGACTTGAGAATGGTCTGCCGTCTCAATCGGAACCAACAGATCGTTGCGGACTTCTTCACGGCGACCAACCAATCGACAGGTCGGCTCCTCCGATGCCTTGGCGGCCAGAAGTTCTTCCCCGCCGGCGTGCCAAGCGTGACATTTGAGTTTCGGCTCCTTGATGGCAAAGTGAACGAAGTCGTCATTGGCGGGACGACTCCCGGCATCACTCTTGTCAAGGCATAGCCGCGCGGCTACTTTGCTGCGTGGGTAAACGCACCTTCGGAGAGTTTGAGCACGGACTTCTTCTGGTCCTTCGTGGCTGTGAGCGTGGGGGTCTCACCCGCCTTAGTGCCGGTCAGGGTCCACTTGTCTCTGTCCAACTTCAAAGTTCCGATGCTCGAAGTCAGCGTCGCACCTTTCGTCGCCTCCAGGGTGTAGACCGAGTCTTTGAACCCAGTCCATACGACGAAAGGCTCCTGACTGCCTAGCGATCGAAACCACGCGGCTAAGACCTCGAGTTCTCTGTCGGAAAGCGGGGCCCGCGCCTTCTCGTCCGTCATCTCCAGGAGCCGCGCCAACAACTGCTTGTCGGTGTACTTGCGGAGCGAGGCGCCGTCGTAAGACGCGCCGTCCTTCGAGTGGCAATAGACGCACGCCTTGTTGTAGTACGCGATGGGTGCGAAGCCGGTCGGCTTGGGCGTAGGCTTCGGCGCCTGTTGTACAAGCCCTGCAACGAGAGGAACCGCAGCAAGGACATAGAACAGGCGGCGCATCATCCTGTTACCAACGCGCTGTTCTGCGCCATCGTCCGCTCGACCTCGTCGACCGTGCGCGGACAGTGCGCCGACATGTTCTCCGGGCCGTTCGGAGTGATCAGGATGTCGTCCTCGATCCGGATTCCGATGTTCCACCACTTCTTGTCGCAGGGGCTGCCCGCCTTGATGTAGATGCCTGGCTCGACGGTGAACGTCATTCCTGGTTGGAACGTCGCGCCCGGCCAGGGGTCGTGAACGTCGAGGCCGATGCCGTGTCCCCAACCGTGCATGTAGTACTGTCCGAGTTGGCCTGCGTTCTGGATGACGCCTAGACGAATCAGGCCGTCCGTCAAGGCCTTGTTGACTGCCGTCGTCACGGCGTTCCTGGAGGCGCCCACGCGACAGGCGGCGATTCCCGCGTCCGTCGCTGCGAGCACGATCTCATAGATCGCCTTCTGCTCTGCCGAGAACTTTCCGCTGACTGGAAACGACCGTGTCACGTCTGCCGAGTAGCCTCGGTACTCGCCCGCGGTGTCCATGCAGACGATCTCGCCAGTCTGCATCTGCTTGCGGTTTGTGTTGTAGTGCAGGATCGTGCTGTTGGGACCCGCGCCCACGATCGGCGGGTATCCGTAGAACTCGCACCCGTTCATCTCGAACACGAACTTGACGACGGCGCCGACCTGGTACTCCCACATTCCTGGCTTTGTCGCCTTCATCGCCTCGATGTGGGCTTTGACCGAGGCATCGACCGCGTGTCTCAACACCTTGATCTCCTCAGCGCTCTTGATCTCGCGCATGCGGGCGAGTTGGCCCTCTGCGCTCTGGGACTGGGCGCCGCTAGAGGTCCGCCATTGTGCGAAAGCCGCCTGCATCCGCCCGCTCTCGCTTCCGCCTGCGGGCGTCTGGGTCGTAAAGACCTTGGTCGCTCCGGCGAGTTGAACGACGCGCGCCAGGGTGGCAGCAAAGGCTGTGTTTTGCTCGGCATGCCCAATCCCCAAGATTCTCATTGCGTTCGCAGGGCCCATTCGATAGCCCAGCCAAGTGATGCTCATCTGGTCCGAGACGTTGCAGAAGAGGATCTCGTCGACCCTTTTGCCATCCAGCATCACCCCGCCAGGGACCAACACAAGCGCAGCGTCTGGCTCCTCGAAGCCCGTCAGATACAGGAAGTCTGAATCGCCACGAAAGATGAAGTCGACGTCGTTGTTGCGAACCTGCTCGGGGTTTGTGAAGAACACTCCGACCGAGCCCTTTCCCATTTGGTCCATGAGCCTCGTCCTGCGGGACTTGAACTCGCTTGGAGGCATCTTGTCCGTCTCAAAGACCGGGTAGTCGGCGGACTGGGCCAGGGCCACGCTCGCAAGGACCGCCCCTAACACCGCTAAAGCGCTTCGCTTCATCTCCTTGAGTATCTCATACGACCTGTCAAGGGTTCCCCATGCCATGAACCCAACCACAAAACCACCGAACCTCCGAGCCCCCAAAACGATGTATGCTAAAGGCTCCATTGGGCGGCTCTGCCGCCATCGCCCGGAGAGGGACCAGACATGAAGACCTACACGACGGACAAGATCAGAAACGTGGCCATTGTAGGGCATGGTGGCGTCGGCAAGACCATGCTCATCGAGCACATGCTCTACACCGCCGGAGCCACCGAGCGAGTCGGTAAGACGACAGACGGAAACACACAGAGCGACTTCGATCCCCTCGAGACCAAGCGCAAGATCTCAATCAATGCGTCTGTCCTTCCGGTCGAATGGCACGACCACAAGATCAATCTCATCGACGTACCGGGGTATCCAGACTTTATCGGCGACCTCCATGCCGTCGCAAAGGTCGTCAGCGCCATGGTCATCGTCTGCGAGGCCAAGCGCGACCTCGACGTCGGCTTCGACCTCGCATGGGAAGTCGCCGAGAAGTACAACCTCCCTCGCTGTATCTTCATCAACAAACTCGAGCGCGACAACGCCGACTACACCGGCCTGATTGACACCCTGCACGAGCGGTACGGCCACAAGATCGTCAACGTGCAGATTCCGATCGGCCATCAGGCAGCCTTCAGCGGAGTCCTCGACCTGCTCAATATGAAGGTCTACAAGGGCAAGGACCGGGGCGTCGAGATCGAGGACATTCCCTCCGGATACGCACAGGAGGCCCAAGAAAGGCGAGAGAAGATGATGGACGCCGCAGCCGAGGGCGACGAGGATCTCATGGTGAAGTACCTCGACGGGGCCACGCTTACAGCCGAGGAGATCGAACACGGCCTCCTTTTGGGCACAAAGGAAGGCCGGGTCGTCCCAGTTCTGCTGGGAAGCGCGGAGACCGGAATCGGAGTTGCTACGCTCCTCGACCGGATCATCGGCGAACTACCGTCGCCGGACTACAAGGACATCGAGGTCGGCGGCCAAGCGATCAAGGCGGACCCCAACGGCCCGTTCGCAGCCTTCGTGTTCAAGTCGACCGCCGACCCGTACGTCGGCAAGATCAACTTTGTCCGAGTCGTGAGAGGAACCCTCAAGGCCGACGACCACGTGCAAAACGTGAACAGAGACGCGGACGAACGCATCCACAACCTCTTCTTCCCGCACGGAAAGACCCAAGAGCCTGCGACGACTGTCATGGCTGGCGACATCTGCGTCGTCGCAAAACTCCACGACACGCACACGGGCGATTCGCTGTGTGACAAAAAGAACCAAGTCACGTTCCCGCCCATCGAGTTCCCTGCGCCCATCTATCGGGTGGCGATCAAGGCGGCGACGAAGGCGGACGAGGACAAACTCGGCGGAGCGATGGAGAAGCTCCTCGAGGAGGACCCGACACTCCGGTTCCACCGCGAAATGGACCTCCACCAAGACATCCTCGAGGGCATGGGCGACATTCACCTGGACACCGCGATCGACAAACTCAAGCAGCGCTTCGGAGTCACGGTGACGACCGAAGAGGCCAGAGTCCCCTACCGCGAAACGATCAAGGGCACGGCACAGGCCCAAGGCAAGTTCAAAAGGCAGACCGGTGGCTCAGGCCAATACGGCGACTGTTGGCTAAAACTCATGCCCAACGAGCGAGGCAACGGCTTCGAGTTCGTCAACGAGGTCGTGGGCGGCGCAATCCCCAAGAACTACATCCCGGCCGTCGAGAAGGGCATACGCGAGACGCTCCCCAAGGGCTTTCTTGCGGGCTATCCCGTCGTGGACGTCAAGGCGGTCGTGTACGACGGCTCGTACCACGACGTCGACAGCAGCGAGATGGCCTTCAAACGGGCCGGTTCCATCGCGTTCAAGTCGGCAGCGGCGAACGCCAAGCCCGTGATCCTGGAGCCGATCATGACGGTCGAGGTCGACGTGCCGGACGAGGCCGTCGGCGACGTCGTCGGCGACCTGAACACACGGAGGGCGCACCTGCAAGGCATGGAGCCCTCGGCACCTGGAAAAACGACCGTCAAGGCGAACGTGCCGATGGCGACGATCATGCGCTATGCGCTCGATCTACGTTCGATCACAAAGGGTCGTGGTAGGTTCCGCGCGCAAATGTCGCACTACGACGAGTTGCCGCACAGCGAGGCCGACCACCTGATCAAAGCGTACGAAGCCACACGAGCAGCCGAAGAGGATCACTAAACGAGCGCAGCCTGCGCTTGCTCGACCTCGGTCGTGACGAGCGAAACGACCTTGTTGAGTTGGTCGTCGGTCAAGCCTGCGATCTGGGCGAGGCCCTCGTCCAGATCGTGCTTCGCCCCTGGGGCGTTGTTCGTGTAGCCACAGAGGTGCGCGATCGCGTCAGCCGCGGCAACGATCATCGTGGAGTTGAAGTGATCTTGGTCGCGCATCGGGTCGTGGTGGAACTGCACGGCTGACTTCAAAAGCGGTGTGAGCGACCAGTGCGAGGCCAGGAGCGCTCCGACGTCCGCGTGGCTGAACTTGTAGGTCTGCTTTTCGCACTCGTAGAGCGGCATCCCCGTCCTGCGGCTCATTTCGAGCGCGGAGTCGAACTCGCCGGGCATGAACCGGTCGAGGACCAGCATCCCCACGTCGTGCATCACACCGGCACAATAGAGTTCCTCTGCCTTCTCCGGCATCCGGATTCGCCCTAGCACGCGCGCGGCGGTCGCGACAGCCAGGCTGTGTTTCCAGAACTCCATCTTATTGAAATTGGGCGCCTCGGCTTTGTCCGAGGTCAACTGCTGGAAGGCGATGCCCACGACCAGCGAGCGCACGGAGTTCATCCCGAGGAACTGCACGGCCCGGCCGACGGTCGGCACTTTCACCCCGCCGTAGTAGGCCGAGTTGGCAGCCTTCAGCACTTTGGCGGTTATTGCGGGGTCTTTGGCGATGGCCCCTTCGATCTCCTTTGGCCCGGCCTCACTGTCGTCCGCCAGCCTCAAAACTGCAGTCGCAGACTGCGACAGCACCGGTAAGTTCTCACTCCTGGATATCCGAATCCCTAGGCTGGCAAGCTCCACAGACTCGATTATTGGCAGGTTGGCCCCCCTGCTCAACCCCTAGTTTCCTACCTTGGGCCCGGGTTCGAAACGGCCTGCCCGTCCCTGACGTTACGCCTAGTGGAGGTGTGATGGGGTACCAAGGGACGAGATCGCAGACTGAAATGGACTACTACAAGGTTCTTGGGGTGCCGAGAAGCGCCGACGACAAGGAGATCAAGGCCGCTTACCGGAAACTCGCCCGTAAGTACCACCCCGACGTGAACCCGAACGACGCCAAAGCAGAGGCCAAGTTCAAGGAGGTCAGCCAGGCGTACGAGGTCCTCAAAGACCCGGAGAAGCGCAAGAAGTACGACCAGTTCGGCGCGGACTTCGAGAACCTCCGGCCAGGTGGCGAACAGTACGGCGACTTCCAGACCCACTTCGGCGGCGGGGGTGGCGGCGGGTTCGAGTCTATCTTCGAGCAGATCTTCAGCAACTTCGGGGGGCAAGGACCCTTCGGCGAGGTCCGCTTCAACCAGATTCCGCCTCGAGACGTCGAGAAGCCGATCGAACTCACGCTCGAAGAGATCGACAAGGGCACCTCGCGGACCCTGACCTACTCGGTCGAGGATGTGTGCCAGCACTGCAAAGGCGCTGGGAGCGTGCCACTGAACAAGGGCGCCGCCCGAGGCACTTGCCCCGAGTGCAAGGGGCGTGGGGTCGTGGCAAAGACTCACCGCGTCGAGGTCAAGATTCCAGCCGGCGTCACCGACGGCAAGAAACTCCGTGTGCCAGGCAGAGGAGGCCTGGGCAGCAACGGCAAGGCGGGCGACCTCTACGCTGTCGTGCGCGAGGCCAAACACGAGCGGTTCAAGCGTGTGGGCGAGGACACCGAAGTCGAGGTCGAAGTTCCCTTCACCGTCGCCGCGCTCGGGGGCGAGATCAAAGTTCCGACGATCCGAGGATCGGTCCAAATGAAGGTCCCCGCCGGAACGCAGTCGAACCAGGTGTTCCGACTAGCCGAGCAAGGTGTCAGCAGGCTCGGTGGCGGAAGAGGGAGCCTGCGCGTGCGCACGAAGATCACCGTGCCCACAATCCTGACCAAGGACGAGCGCAAACTGATCGAGCAATTGCAGCAATTGGAGGCCAAGAAGAAGTGAGCGAGTTCGAGAAGCCTCGGTACAAGATCGGCACTGCGTCCGAACTCTGCGGCGTTCACCCGCAAACGCTCCGGCAGTACGAGCGGATCGGGCTGCTCAAGCCCTCACGCGTGGGACGGAACAACAGGCTTTTCAGCGATCGCGACGTCGAGCGCGTTCGGCGCATCCAACGCTTGACGCAAGACATGGGCGTCAACCTGGCCGGCGTCGAGATCGTGCTCCGGCTGCTTGACGAGATGGACGACCTTCGAAGCGAGTTCTACGGCCAGTTCGAGGCCTACATCATGGAGGCAGAGGCCAAGATGCAGCAGTATCTGGTGAACAGCAAGGCCCCGATTCGTAAAGACCAGCGCTTGTTGCCCGTGCCCAAGATCCGCCTGCGAGAGTCCCCGCGGCTCTGATTCGGGCTACACGAGTCTTCCCAACGCCGTATCATAGAGGATGATGCTCGCGACTGCCATCCTGCTCGCCATGCTCCGGACCCCGGCTCCGGACACGATTACCTATCGCACGGTCGAAGGTACCGAACTGAAAATGGACGTCTACCAAGTCGCCGAAAAGAGCGGCCCTGCACCGTGCGTGGTCGTGATCCACGGCGGCGCATGGATGGGCGGGAAGCGCGAGGACATGGCGCAGATCGCCCAAATGATCGCCGCGAACGGGATGGTCGCCGCTTCGATCAGTTACCGCCTGGCTCCGACGCACAAGTGGCCCGCGATGATCGAAGACTCTCAGGCTGCCGTGCGCTACCTGCGCGAAAACGCCGAGAAGTTTGGAATCGACCCGAAGCGCATCGGTGCCGCGGGCGCGTCTGCCGGCGGGCATTTGTCACTGTTGCTCGGGACGACCGATGGATGGCCCGATGGAAAGACAAACGGCACGTCATCGAAGGTGTCGGCAGTGCTGAACATCTTTGGGCCGTTCGATGCGAACCAGGACTTCCCTGTCTCGATCGGCCTCCTGCTGTCGCAGACGATCATGGGCAAGAAGTTCGAGGACGCAAAGGAGGACATCCGGCTGTTCTCACCCTCGACCTACGTGACCAAGGACGACGCGCCTGTGTTCACGCTGCACGGGAAGGAGGATCCGCTCGTGCCGTTCAAGCAGGCGGAGCGTGTGGACGCTGCGCTGAAGGCGGTCGGTGTTTCACACACGTTGCGGCTGGTCGATGGGATGAAGCACGGGATCGATCCGTCGAAGACGGAGGAGACGAAGGGGCTTTCTGACGGCGTGAAGTGGCTGAAAGAGCGCTTGGGGGCGTGACGGAAAGCTCGCGAATTCCCGTCTAGTACGGGAGTTAGGCGTTCGGTTTTGCACGGAGGTTCGGGAGTCGATCGGTCGTTCGGCCGTCATCCTGAGCCTGTCAAAGGATGGGGGAGGGTCAGGGACGGGGCACCCCTGCTCCCTGCTCCCTGCTCCCTACTCCCTACTCCCTACTCCCTGACCCCTCTCCCCCACACCAACCGTATGTCGCCGGGCCCGCAGTATTGGCAGAGCGAAACGCGAAGCGTGTCATGGACGTGCAACGCGTCGAGCAACAACTGCGAAAACCCGGTGGCGACGATCACCGCACGGGGCGCGACCGTGAACGTCAGGTTCCGCTTGATCCACCCGATGTATCCCAAGACCTGCCCGAGGTCGGCGGGCTTCGCAATGCTGTTCTTGCACTCGATCGCGCACAAGTCCCCGTCCGAGAGTTGCTGCGTCAAGATGTCGATCTTTCCCTGGATGGTCCGCGAGGTCTCGGGTGTGAGGACCTCCTCGATCCCACTGTTCGTCCCCCACAAGGTGAGGTCCGGGTCGATCAAGTGCAGGTTTTCTGCGAGGTAGGTCTGCATCGCCTTCTCAGTGACAAACATTCGTCCGTTCACGCGCAACGCCAATCGACGCTTGCGCATTCCTTGAATATCCATTCTCTCTTCTCCTTCACGCTCCCCCTATCCCCTTCAACCCGACAATACCCCAACCCTGACATCGCGTCAACCCCTTCTGTTGCTCCATACTCCCGCTCCCACTCCCGGTCTCAAACTACCGGAGCCCAGGCTGGAGCCACCCAGGGTTCACCGTACGTCACAGACGTCGTCTCGTCGAACGGCTTGGTCAGCGAGGAGAAGCACCCGTACGCGTCGTAGACGTACTCGGTGACGTCGGACTCGTCCGCCGTCGTTTCCGTCACTTGTCCGACCTAATGTGCTTGAACATCTCAATGCCTACCAGTCGCATTGTCAAAGCACCATAGTACTGCGCTAGGCCCGTTGCTACAAGAACGACAGGAGCAAACCACGTGGATAGGAACATGAGTGACACAGCGATGAAGAACCCTGGAACCGCTATCGCGGCCCCTAATGCCGCCCCCTTTAACACACCCTTAGACTCTTTTGCCGCCGCTACAAGCGACGGACCTCGAAAGAAGAAGCCAGTCAACCCTGCGATGGCGCCGCCGACAATTGCCACAACACAAAAAAGAGCCTGAATCTCATCCATCAGATTGCCCTCGGCGGGTGGCCTCCATGAGTGGATTCTATCATGGGTGGCTCCAGCCTGGGCTCCGGCGAGTCCTGCAAGACCAGCCGTGAGAAAGGCGACTCCATCGCGTGCGCGTTCTTCGCCGGAGGCCAGACTGGTGCGTCGGCGGAGTAACCTGTCGGGCAGAACAATGGCGCCCAAGGACAGGCGAACCTACAACACCCCCGGGCACGCCCACGAGATCACGTTCTCGACCTATCGACGACAGAGACTCTTAGCCATCCCAGAACTGGCTGGGGCGTTCGTCAAGGCTGTGCTGTTCCGCTGCGAGCAACACTCCTACGACCTGTGGGCGTTCGTCGTCATGCCAGAGCACGTTCACCTGCTCGTGTACCCGCGAAAGGAGGCGTACAATGTGCAGCAGTTCCGGTCGAGCCTGCGCGTCGCGACTGGACAGTCTTCAATCAATTGGCTGCGGAAGCACCGGCCCGAAGAACTCGCGCGGATCCGATTGCCCAATGGCAAGAGCCGCCTTTGGCAAGACGGCGAGGGCTACGACCGAAACCTGTTCTCCAGCAAGGCCATATGGAGCTCGATCGACTACATCCATACGAACCCGGTGCGCCGTGGCCTGTGCGAGTCGCCGCGAGACTGGCGCTGGTCCTCGGTGCTCGCGTATGAGGGAGGCACAGTCGAAGGTGTTACCCTCTGCCCTGTGCCTCGCCATCCTGTGGACGACAAGGTGTTCCGTGCTTACTACTGACCGCGACTAGTCCGAGGACGGGCACCAGTCTGGTCTCCGGGAGGACATAGATGAAGGAAACGCATCGTGAAGCCACGCGTTGCTCAAACTGCGGAGCCCAGGCTGGAGCCGTTCCTCGGTTACTTCACTGTCTGAATGTGACAGAACACGATTGGAGATTA
>CAZGXW010000014.1:28263-46138 GCA_964529975.1 uncultured Fimbriimonadaceae bacterium | reverse complement strand
CCTGTCGAAGGACGAACGGGCTCGAAGCCCTGATCGACCTCCGAACCGCCGAACCACCAATCGCTCCCCCAATTCCCGTTTTAAACGGGAACTCGCGAACTTCTCACGACTTCGCCTTGACCTTGTACTTTGCAACATGAGCGAGACAGCACGCACGCACTCGCCCACGAATCCGATTGATGAAGTTCGCCCGCTCAGTCGGTGACACGGCGCCTCGAGCATCCAGCAAGTTGAAGATGTGCGAGCACTTCAGCGCAAGGTCAAGCGCAGGATAGACAAGCGCCTCGGTGACGGGAGACGTTGAATCGTCGCCACCACCCTGTCCCTGCGTCGAGAGAACGGAGCGAGTCGGATCCCACGCCACCTTCGTCTCGATTACGCGCTTGGACTCCGCCTCGTACAGGTCGAACAACTTGAAGAGCAAGTCCGTGTCGGCGACCTCGAAATTGTAAACGTTGTTCTGCATCTCGAGTTCGAAGTCGACGCCGTGGTACGAGAGCGACTCGTTCCACATCAGGTCCTCCCAGAACGAAAACTGGTTGTTCAGCATCAAACAAAGCCGCTCAGGCCCATAAGTGATCTCCGCGCACACCGGGTCGCACTCGATCCCACCCATCTGTTGGAAGAATGTGAATTGCGACACCTCTGTGCCGTCGACCCAAACTTCCCAGCCCACGCCGGCGGCCCCGGCAGCCTGCGACTCCCAATCGTCCTCGACCAGCCGGATGTCGTTCCGCTTGGTGTCGAAGCCGATCGCCTCCAGGGAGCCCATGTACAGGTCCACGATGTCGTCCGGGCTCGGCTTCATGACCACCTGGTACTGGTAGTAGCGCTGCGACCGCATCGGGTTCAGAGTGTAACGGCCGTCTGCGGGGCGTCGCGAAGGCTGGACGAACGCGACGTTCCAGGGCTCGGGACCAAGGCACCGCAGTGTGGTCCCGGGATGCATGGTTCCCGCACCGACCTCGACGTCATAGGGCTGTAAGATCGCACAGCCTTGCCGCGACCAGTAGGCGTCGAGTCTCTTGATCAGTTCCTGAAAGGTGACCATGCAGGCCGAATTCTACTTGCTTGGACTTGTCGCCGACGGTCCGACCTGGCGTAGAATCATCGCCATGCCGACCAAGACGAGGCTTCCGGAAGCCAGCGTCGTCAAAGCGACGGGGAAAGGGTGGGACCACTGGTTCTCGGTCCTCGACAAGTTCGACTGTGCGAAAAAGGGGCACAAAGAGAGCGCCGCGCACCTCCTGGCAAAGCACAAGGTCGGTGCGTGGTGGTCGCAGACGATCACCGTCGAGTACGAAGTTGCAAAGGGATTACGCAAGCCCAACCAACGTAGCGGCGGAAAGTTTGGAACGGACGCACAGCGGACCGTTGCCGCGACCGTCGACGCGTGCTGGGACGCGTTCACCACCGCAAGGGGCCTCAACACGTGGTTCGCGAGCAAGGCCAAGGTCGATCTCAAGGTCGGAGGGACGTACACCGGCGCGGGCGGAGACAAGTGCACGTTCAAGAACATCACGCCCAAGAAGCGCCTCGTGATGACCTGGGAGCACCCAAAACACTCGCCGGGAAGCCAAGTCGAAGTCACGTTCACACCCACGCACGGCGGTCGAACGACCGTCCGGGTCTCGCACACAAAGATCGCCAGCAAGAAAGAGGCGGACGATTTGAAGAAGGCGTGGGGAAGCGTGATGGACGAGTTCCGCGAGGCTGTCGAAGCCTAGAACCCGGCGACCTTCGCCGCTTGTTCCAAGTCCGCGATCAGGTCGTCGGCGTGTTCGAGCCCATTGAAAAGCCGCACCATCCACTTCTTTTCGCTCCAGTCCATGGGCTGCATCTCGAGCGGAACGCAGAGGCTTTCGAACCCGCCCCAACTCACACCGAGTTGATAGATCTGCAACGCCTGCGTGAACGTTTGCAATCGCGCCGCGTCCTGCACGCGCGGAACGAACGAGAACAGGCCGCCGGAACCGAGCATCTGCTTGTCGCGCAACTCGCGCTGGGCGAAGTCGTCGAACCCGACGTGGTAGACCTGCTCCACCCAGGGCTGCGACCGTACCCAGGCCGCGACCGCGTTCGCTGTCTCCGCGTGTTGCCGAAGACGAAGGTGCATCGTTCGGAACGAACGCAGGACTAGCCAGCACTGGAACGGCCCAAGCGGTGCACCCAGATACTGACCTTCGTTCTGGATGAGATCGTGCATGAGGTCCTTGCTACAAGCGATCGATCCGGCCACCACGTCGCTGTGTCCGCCGAAGTACTTCGTCGCCGTGCTGACGGAGTAATCGATGCCGAATTCGATCGGGCGCTGCAAGACCGCGCTGGAATAACTGTTGTCGATCGCAGTGCGGATGCCCCTTGATTTGGCGAATTCCGCAATCGCAGCAAGGTCCTGCAACCGAAAGATGATCGACGAGGGCGACTCAAGGTAGATCAGAGTCGTGTTCGGCCTGCACGCATCGATGATCTCCTGAGTGTCTACGCCCACGACGAACGTCGTCTCCACTCCGAACTTCGGCATGTAGTCGCTGAGGAACGCCCGCGTCGGTCCATAGCAGGTGTCAACACAGACAACGTGGGAGCCCGCTTTTGTCGAAGCCATGATCGCAGCAGAAATTGCAGCCATCCCGCTGGAAAAGAAACGCCCGCACTCTGCGCCCTCTAGAGCCGCCAATTTCTGGCCGACCAGGTCGAGGGTCGGGTTGTTCATTCGGCTGTAGATGCAACGCGCGCCAGGAACCGAGGGATCGGACTGCTGGTCCATCGCCGCACGGAACTCCTCCCAGGTGTCGAAAACGAACAAGGAGTTTTGGAAGATAGGCGGTACGACCGCCCCCAGGACGTGCTCGTCCTCCCCTAGGTGCTGGAGCATCGTTTCGGGCCGCATAGACCGCCAATCGGGCATGAGCCGGATTATGAAGTCTCGCAGCCCTCATTCAGGTTCAAATCGGGCCTAGTTTTCAGCCTGGCCCATGTCCCCTCGGCCAGGGTGCTCCTCTGGTATCCTCTAAGGCCGCCCCACCATGGCCAACGACCCCATTCTCCCGCAGCCCGACGTGCTGAACCAGGCCGAGTACGGAAAGTTCGTGCTGACGAACCTTGCCGCCAAGAGGGCCAAGCAGATCAAGGAGGGTGCGCCGCCGCTCGTCCGAATCGACAGCAGCCACCCGCTCAGCATCGCGCTCGCCGAGATCGCTGCCGGAAAGATCAAGCCATTGATGGGTGAAGAGGCCGAAGCAGCCCTCGCCGAGCAGATGGATGTTCCGTTGGAAGAATTCGGCGCCGATCGGTTCCTGCTCCCTGGGCTCGAGGACGACGAACTCCTCCACGTCAGCATCGACGGCGAGGAAGAAGTCGAGGCCGAAGAAGAAGAGGCGACCGCCGGTTCACTCCTCACTGACCTCCTTGGTGACGAAGACCTCGAAGAAGAGGTCCCAGTCGAGGACTCTGACGAGATCTCGCTCGACGACCTGGCAAAGCAGGAAGACGAGGAAGAGGACGACAGCGAATAACGTCCGGCAATGTCGGTGAAAGACCCCTACGCTGTCCTCGGCGTCTCTCGCGACGCGAGCGCCGACGACATCCGCTCCGCTTATCGCCGGCTCGCTCGCCAGTTCCACCCCGACGTCAACCCTGACAACCCGGAAGCGGAAGAGAAGTTCAAGGAGGTCAGTCAGGCATATGCGGTGCTCTCGGACGAGGAGAAGCGCGCACGCTTCGACCATACCGGCAGCGTCGAAGAGGTCCCCAACCAAGACTTCTTCCAGAACGTCGACTTCTCGGACCTGTTCGGGTCGTTCTTCGGCGGGTTTGGCACGTCCCAGCGGGCGTCGCGCGCCTCTGGCTGGGACGGCGAAGACCTCCGCGCCGAGGTCAGCGTCACGCTCCTCGAAGTCCTCGAAGGCGCCCACAAGCCTATCGAGTACAGGCGCATGGCCAAGTGCGACACGTGTTCCGGAAGCGGAGCGGCGCCTGGCACCGAGCCCGAGACGTGCGACACGTGTGGTGGCAGGGGGATGGTCACGCGCGTCCAAGAGACCTTCATCGGCTCAATACGCACTAGCACGGGGTGCCCGACATGCGGAGGAGAAGGACGCATCGTTCGAACCCCGTGTACAGAGTGCAAGGGGCGCCGTCTCGTTGTCAAAGATGCGGCGATCGAAGTGACCGTCCCAGCAGGAATCGAAGACGGCATGACCCTTCGGGTCAGTGGCCGCGGTTCGGACGGCGTGGGAACAGGCGCGCCCGGAGACCTCTACGTGGTCGTCCATGTCGTGAACGACCCGCGCTTTGTGCGCCGAGGCAGCGACCTCTATACGGAACTGCGCCTGACGTTCCCACAGGCCGCTCTTGGCGACAAGGTCCAAGTGCAAGGGTTGACTGGAGCGATCGACGCCAGCGTCAAGGCTGGAACGCAGCCTGGCCACGAGTTCCGGTTCAAGGGAGAAGGCCTCCCGCGCCTCCACGGCGGTTCCAAGGGCTCGCTGATCGCCAGAGTCGACATTGCCGTCCCAAACAAGGTGAGCGAAGCAGAGGCAGACCTCTTGCGGCAATACGCCGAACTCAGCGGCGGCCCGATCCCGCAAGGCGAAGAAGGCGGGTTTCTTGGTAGCCTCTTCGGCAAGAAGCGCAAGAAGTGAAGACTTGGACCAAGGTCACCGCAGTCCTGCCTTCCGTCCCTGACGACTGGTCGGTTTGGGCGGAAAGGTTTTCGCGCTTTGGGCTCGACGGCACGGTGCAGACCGACGATCCCCCGACGCTCAGCGCCTATGTCCCGCCGGGCGACTCGATCGAGGGACTCTCCGATGACTTGATCGGGCACGGTGCCCGCGTCGTCACTGAGGAGGTCGAGGATATCGATTGGTCGATCGCGTGGCGCGATTTCTTCAAGCCTGTCGCTGTCGGCGAGCGGCTTTGGATCAGACCGACATGGGAGGACGTGCGACCGCCGCGAGGAAGGGTCGAGATCGTTCTGGACCCGGGCCAAGCCTTCGGCACCGGAGACCACCCGACCACTCGCCTTTGTCTGGCTATGGTCGAGCAAGTCGTCAAACCGGGCGATGCGGTCGCTGACATCGGTTGTGGAAGCGGGATCCTCTCCGTTGCAGCCATGAAACTCGGGGCTGCGAGCGCAGACGCTGTGGACATGGACTCGCTTTCGGTCGAGACCACCCGCGAGAACGCCCTGCTCAACGAAGTCGATGTCAGGGCGTTTGAGGGGCTTGGATTCGACCCGCTTGGGCCGTGCCAGTACGACCTCGTCGTCAGCAACATCATCAGCGCCGCCGTGATCGGCCTCTCCCACGAAGCCTCGGAACGCACCAAGCCAGGGGGTGCATGGATCGTGAGCGGGATCATCGAACCAAACTGGCAAGACGTCTTTGCTGCCGTCACTCAGTGCGGATTCCAAGTCGAGAACTGGCAGAAGGAGGGCGATTGGGTAGCCGCAACCCTGCGCCGTTGAGGTCGCTGCCGAGGGCGTTCGTCCTTGGACTTCCGGAGGAACTCCCAGAGTTCTTCGTCCTTCCGGACGAGGAGTACAGCAAGTTCCACAAGGTTTTGCGGATGAAGTCCGGCGATGAAGTCGCAATTCTGCCCAACGACGGAAGGCTCGTGCGCGCTCGGCTCGATGGTCGCGGCGTCGCGCCGATCGAAACGGTCTTCCCGCAGACCGAGCCTAAGACGCACCTGACACTTTGCCTCGCCATGCCGAAGAACGAGTCGCTGGACGAATCGATCAGGATGGGAAGCGAGATCGGGGTGTCGCGGTTCGTAGTCTTTCCCAGCGACAGGACGGTGGTCAAGTGGGACGAAAAGAAGCGGGATGCTCGCCTGCGCCGCATGAGGGCTATTGCGAGAGAGGCGGCAGAAGTCGCGTTTCGCACGCGATTGCCCGAGATCACCCTTCGTGAGTCGCTCAACTCCGTTCTGGAGGAGTTCCCAGAGGCCCAAGTCTTGAGTGAGTCCGAGAACGCGCACATGTGTGCAAAGGTGGCAGAGAGAACGGTCTTCGTGATCGGCCCAGAAGGCGGTTGGTCCCCGCGTGAGAGCGACCTTGTGTCCGATCGGGCGGTGACGCTAGGCCCGCGCGTTCTGCGCGTCGATACTGCGGTCGCCTCCGCCTGTGCCCTCGCGTTGCTCGATAGGTAAGATGCTCTCGATGCGGGTGGATGGAAGGAAACCGGACGAACTTCGGCCGGTGACGATGGAAAGGGGCTTCGCGAAGTTCGCTGAGGGATCGTGTCTGATCCAAATGGGCGACACACACATGCTGGTGACCGCAACGGTCGAGGATCGCGTGCCGCCATTCATGAAGAACACCGGTAAGGGCTGGCTGACGGCCGAATACTCGATGTTGCCCCGTTCCGGGAGGGAACGAAACCAGCGTCCAGACAGCCGTGGCCCTAACGGTCGGTCGATGGAGATCCAAAGGCTGATCGGTCGTTGCCTTCGGACCGTCGTCGACCTCGACAGTATGGGCGAGCGCACGATCATCGTCGACTGCGACGCGCTTCGCGCCGACGGTGGGACGCGCACGGCGTCGATCACAGCGGCCTACGTGGCCGTCCATGACGCGATGCAGTGGATGATCGATAAGCGCATGATCAAGCGCAACCTGATCACCGAGCCGGTAGCGGCCGTGAGTCTGGGGGTCGTCGGTGGCCAGGAATTGCTCGACCTTTGCTACGAAGAGGACTCGAAGGCGCAGACCGACATGAACGTCGTGATGACCGCGAGCGGCAAGTTCATTGAGATCCAGGGCACCGCCGAGACCCAGCCGTTTAGCGCGGAGACCCTCGGCAGGATGCTTTCGCTCGCCAAGAAGGGCATTAACGAACTTATCGACATGCAGCGCTCGACGCTCGGCCAATGACACTCGTCATCGCCACCCACAATCGGAAGAAGGCAGGGGAAATGGTGACGATCCTGTCTCGAGCCGTGCCGGGCTTGGATATCAAGACGCTCGAGGACTTTCCGGGGGCCTCTGAACCTGAAGAGACTGGAGAAACGTACCGCGAGAACGCGCTGATCAAAGCCCGCTCGGCCGCGCGCCACACCGGCGAACTTTCGCTCGCCGACGATGCCGGGCTCGAGATCGACGCCCTCCCTGGCGAACTCGGCGTCTACAGCAAGCGGTTTGCTGGCGAAGACACCCCCTTCGATGAAAAGATGGAGATTATTCTCGATCGTCTCAACGGTCTTCCGGATAGCGCAAGAACAGCGCGCTTCCGTTGCTGCATCGCGCTGGTCGGCCCAAGTGGGGATGAGACGGTCATCGAGGACACGTGCGAAGGCCGGATCGCCTTCGAGCCTAGCGGCGCGGGAGGGTTCGGCTACGACCCGATCTTCTGGCTCCCGGACATGGGCTGCACCATGGCCGACTTAACGGCCGATCAAAAGCACGCGGTCAGCCATCGAGGCAAGGTCCTTCGCAGGTTGGCCGATCACCTCAACCGAACACGACAAGGCTGAGGGACGCAATGTGGTACACGATCAGCGAACACATGAACGCGTTCGCGAAGGCCATGATGTTCTCGATGACCGTCCTCTTGCGAAGTCGATAGGCGATACAGAGGATCAGCAGCGTCAGGCTGATCTTATAGAACTCGAACAGACCATCTTGCTGGGCAGCAGACAGGAAAGGATTCGCTTCCTTGGCTCCTAGTTGGAACGCGACCAAAGTGAAACCAAGATCGGCCAGTCCGAGAAACACGTACAGCGTCAGCCAATCGGGAACGTGTTCCGACCAGTGCGAACGGTCTCGAGCGGCTGCGGTGCCCACAAGGGTAGGAATCCACGTTTGAGCCTGTTTGAACCTGGTATCTCGACGGTTTGTGGGCCTGCAACCGAGGTATATTACGATTCGTAATAGGCTACAACTATGGAGGCGCAACAATCGTTCAAGACTTTCCTCGTCGTTTGGATCGGTCAGTTGGTGTCCGTCGTCGGCTCTGGTCTGACCTCGTTCGGGCTCGCGGTGTGGGTGCTGGAGCGCACGGGCTCGACCACCCAGTACGCGATGATCGGCTTAGCCGCGATCCTGCCGATGGTCTTGCTCTCGCCCATTGCAGGCGTGTTCGTCGACCGATGGGACCGTCGAACGACGATGATCTATTCGGACCTCGTCGCTGGATTGTCTACAGTCTTTGTCGCTGTGCTGCTCTACGTCGACCGGCTCGAACTCTGGCACATCTTGGTCATGGCCGTTGTTGCCTCCTCGGCGGGGGTGTTCCAACGTCCGGCGTACATGGCCGCCGTGACGCAAGTCGTGCCTCAAGAGCACCTTGGTCGGGCTGCTGGTCTCATGCAACTTGCGGAGCCGCTTAGCACCATTCTTGCTCCGGTGATTGCGGGTGCGCTGATCGGGCTGATCGGATTGAGCGGGATCATCGTGATCGACTTCGCTTCGTTCCTCGTCGCCATGGCGACGCTAGCCTTTGTCCGGTTTCCGCAGCACGATCGAGCTGAATCGCAGCACGCGCCCAACGTGATTCGCGAGGCGAAGGAGGGTTGGCAGTACGTTCGCGACAGGCGCGGCATGGTCCACTTGATGTTCTTCTTTCTCGCGGTGAACTTCGTGTTTGGTTTCGTCGGGGTCTTGTACGCACCGCTCGTTCTGAGTTTCAGCGGTCCGGGCGGGCTCGGAACGGTGATGGCAGTCGCCGGTCTCGGTGGAATTGTGGGAGGGATCGGCATGGGTGTGTGGGGCGGGCCAAGACGGCGGGCTCCTGCGATCTACGCGCTGTGTGCCGGATTGGGACTGACCGTCGCTCTGACCGGTCTGCGGGCGAACATCGTCCTCGTGGCCGCCGCCGCATTCCTTACGATGGTGATCCTTGCAGTCGTGTCCGCGGTGGGACAGGTGCTGTGGCAACTCAAGACCGATCCGGCTTACCAAGGACGTGTGTTCGCTATGCGGAACATGTTCGCCATGCTCGCGATGCCGATCGCCTATGTCGTTGCCGGACCCTTGGCGGACCGAGTGTTCGAACCAGCCATGCGCGATCCTTCGTCGGCGATGGCGTCTGTCTTCGGCGCGATCGTGGGTGTCGGCGAGGGGCGCGGTCTGGGCCTCATGTGCGTCTTCGCGGGCCTCGCAGCCGTGGCTGTGTCGCTCGCAGCGTTCGCAGTTCCGATCTTGCGCGACCTCGACACGCGGCTGCCCGACCACGCTCCGAGCGAGGCGATAGAGCCGGCTGCGGCCGCGACTTAGACCGTAGCCTTGGCGCGCTGGGCGATCGTCTCGAGGAACGCCTCGTTGTTCGGCGTCCGCTTGAGCAGTTTGATCAGGCTCTCGGTCGCTTCGATGCCATCGTCCGACTTCGCGAGCATCCTGTGCAGTTGAACGACCGCGTCCAGTTGGTGCTTCTCGAAGAGCGCTTCCTCGTGGCGGGTGCTCGAAAGCCGCACATCGATGGCAGGCCAGATGCGCCTTTCGGCGAGGTCTCGGTTGAGGACGAGTTCCATGTTGCCGGTGCCCTTGAACTCCTCGAATATCTGGTCGTCCATGCGCGAGCCCGTCTCGACAAGCGCTGTCGCAATGATCGTCAGCGAGCCACCTTCCTCAACGTTGCGCGCGGCACCGAAGAACCGGCGTGGTCGATAGAGGGCAGCCGGGTCGAGACCGCCTGAGAGCGTTCGTCCCGAAGGATTGATCGTGAGGTTGCTCGCGCGCGAGAACCGAGTGATCGAGTCCAAGAGGATCACGACGTCGCGGCCCATTTCGACAAGCCGTTTGGCTTGCTCAAGGCAGAGTTCAGCGACTCGCATGTGGTTCTCCGCCGGCTCGTCGAAGGTCGAGGAAATGACCTGCCCACGCACGTAGCGCCGGATGTCTGTGACCTCTTCCGGCCGTTCGTCGACCAGCAGTACCATGAGGTAGCACTCAGGGTTGTTCGTGGCGATCGAGTTGGCGATCGATTTGACGATCGTCGTCTTTCCAGCCTTGGGCTGGGCGACGATGAGTCCGCGTTGGCCCTTGCCGATGGGGGCGATAAGGTCGATGATGCGACCGATGATCTTGTCCGACTCGGTCTCCTGGACTAGTTTCTCGTCGGGGAAAAGCGGCGTGAGTTTGTCGAAGTTCACGCGGTTCTGCATCTCGGGCGACGACGTCGCGAAGCCGTTGACGCTCTCGACGCGCAACATGCCGTAGTACTTCTCGCCTTCCTTGGGCTCGCGGACGAGCCCAAACACGATGTCGCCAGGACGGAGCCCGAACCGCTTCACCTGCGACTGGCTGACATAGACGTCATCGTGAGAAGGCTGAAAATTGAACTGTCGAAGGAACCCCCACCCGTCGGGGAGAATGTCGATGACACCCTTTCGATAGACGGAGTTGTGCTCGGAGTTTGCCTTTTCGAGGAGGTGCTCGATGACCAGCGGACGATCTTGGTCCAGGCTGATGCCGGCGGCCTTCGCCTCTTTGGCGAGCGCAGCGGGGGCCATCGAGTCGAAATGGGCGTATCCGATCTCGGGAAGGTTCTCGAGGTCTTCGTGGTCCATTCGAGGACGTCGCTCGCGATGATGATCGCGGCCTCGGTTGCGGTTGCCTTTGCCGGAACCGCTTTCCGACTTGCGGGGACGGAACGTGTGCGTCATAGGACGTTGTTTTGATAGATCAGGGACTTGATTGGACCGGAGTCCATAAGTGTGGGAGTCAGACCTCTTGCTCCAGGACGGCGACGTACGGAAGGTTCCGGTACCGTTCTGCGTGGTCTAGGCCATATCCTACCACAAACTGGTCTGGGATTTCGAAGCCCACGTACTCGGCCTGGGCCTCGTGCCGTAGGGCTGCCGGCTTGCAGAGCAGGGTCACCACCCTCAGCGACTTGGGCCTACGTGTGGAAAACAGGTCTCTGAGGTGGGCCAAGGTGAGGCCCGTGTCGAGGATGTCCTCGACGATCAGGACGTCCCGGCCTTCTATCGTGACGTCGAGGTCCTTGCGGATCTGGACGATGCCGCTGGACGCCGTCCCCTCGCCGTAACTGCTAACTTGGACGAAGTCGATTTCAACGTTGTCGCCCAACCGCCTGGCTAGGTCGGCGAGGAAAACGAAGGAGCCCTTGAGCACGGCGACAAGGAGGAGGGGCTCGGTCGGGTAGTCGGCCTTGATCTGGGCGGCGAGTTGGTCGATCCTGTCCTGGATCTGCCGCTCGGTCAGGAGCGTTTCGAGCCTCGCCACGAAAGGAGTGTACTTTGCTGGAAGGGGACCGACAATCTCTGGCCCACCATGTTGCTGTGCTAGTTCTTGTCGGCAAGCGCCTTGAAGAACCTTTCGCTGAGGCTGGGATCGAGCGCCTGGTAGAACGCGATGGCGACTGTCACCTTGTCCTTCAATCGAGGATACTTGGCCGCAAGCGACCAGAACTCCCGGTCGCCCGTGAAGAGCGCCTCTGCGAACGTGTTGAAGTCCTCTTCGAGGCTCGAAGCCCCGTATTGGTTGAGGAACCCGTCCACGTTCCACTTCTCGGCGTAGCGGGTCTCGTACGTGCCGTTCCGCAGGGCTTGGATGCCACCGTCCCCATAGGGCGAACGGTTCGCGGCGCACCAGGCTTGGACGTCGAACTTGTCCGGGTTGTTGCGGAGCAGGATGCTTGAGAACTCGTGGTGGAATGTCCTTGCGAGAAATGAGTCCGTGAACCCTTCCGTGGCCCCCCGGTTTGCGATGTAGATCGTGTCGCGGGAGTTCGTTCCCCCATAACTCAGTCCAAAAAACCTGATCTCGTCGGCGAAGTAGACGGCGCGGAGGTTCTTGCGGACGAGGTCGATGGGATACCTTGAGAGCGCTTCGAAGGCGATGCGCTTACAGCGAGCCTCTTCGTAGGAGGCCAGTTGCGTGGCAGAAGCCGCGACCTCGCCTCCGCGCCACGCGGGTGGGAACATCCCAGGATCGACGTCGCACCGCACCGGGATCCCTGTCCGTGGGTCGACGAACTCGCCCGACGCGGCAAGGCACCCCAGCGCCGCCAGCAAGACCGACGACGCTGCTCTGATGGTCAGCCCTGACCAAGGTGCCACACCCTAGATTCTTGGGACTTGGCGGTGCCATGTGCGACGGCAAGAATACGAGGGTTACTCCCACTCGATCGTGGCAGGGGGCTTGCTGGTGAGGTCATAGAGGACTCGGTTCACGCCCTCGACCTCGTTCACGATCCTGTTGCACACGTGCTCGAGGAACTCGAACGGAAGGTGCACGGCTTGCGCTGTCATCGCGTCCTCGCTCTGTACGGCGCGGAGGACGATGGGTTGTTCGTAGGTTCGTTCATCGCCCATGACGCCGACGCTACGGACGTCGAGGAGCGCGGCGTATGACTGCCAGATATGCAAGTGGTGGTTGTGCTTGCGGAGTTCTTCTCTGAAGATCCAGTCCGCGTCCTGCGTCATCTTGACCCGCTCTGGTGTGATCTCGCCTAGGATGCGAACAGCGAGCCCTGGGCCAGGGAAGGGTTCGCGGTCGACAACATCGTCTGGAAGGCCGAGTTTCCGACCGACTTCGCGGACCTCGTCCTTGAAGAGCCACCGGAGGGGCTCGATCACTTTGAGTTTCATCCAATCGGGGAGTCCCCCGACGTTGTGGTGCGTCTTGATCTTAGCGGCGGTCGCAGATCCGCTTTCGATCACGTCCGGGTAGAGCGTCCCTTGGGCTAGAAAGTCACAGCCCTTGAGTTCGTCTGCGTGCTGTTCAAAGCACACCACGAACTGTTCGCCTATCGTCTTTCGCTTGGTCTCGGGGTCGGTGACGCCCTTCAACTTCCCATAGAACTGCTCGCGCGCGTTGATCGCGACCAGTCGCGGATGAAAGACCTTTGTGAAGGTCTCGACGACTTGCTCCGCTTCACCTTTGCGCAAGAGGCCGTGGTCGACGAACACGCAAACGACTTGGTCTCCGATGGCCTTGCTCATAAGGGCAGCGACCACCGAAGAGTCCACTCCGCCGCTGACGGCACAAAGGACTTTCTTGTCACCGACCTCCGACCTGATTCGTTCGACTGACTCCTCGATGAAGTTCTCAGGCGTCCAATCGCCTTTCAGCCCAGCGACCTCGAACAAGAACCGTTGGAGGATGGACTTGCCGTCGAGCGTGTGTGAGACCTCGGGGTGGAACTGCACGCCGTATTGCTTCAATCCCTTGTTCTCGAAGGCCGCGACAGGGCAAGTCTCTGTCTCGGCCGTCACTTTGAACCCGGGCGGGACTTCCAGCACCTGGTCGCCATGGCTCATCCACACTTGGTCGCTCGAGAGCCGACCGACAAGCGAGTGGGTGTCTGCCTTGGTGAGGTTTCGACGGCCGTACTCCTTTTCCGAGGTCTTTTGCACCTTGCCCCCCAGCCGGTGCGCCATCAACTGCAGGCCATAACAGATCCCGAGCAACGGGATCCCCGAGACCAAAGAGAAATCGAGGTCTGGCGCGCCTTCCTCAAGCACGCTCCGCGGTCCGCCAGAAAGGACGACGGCATCGGGCTTGTTCGAACTGAAGTACTCGGCCGCCTTCGTCCAAGGCACCATCTCGCTGTAGACGCCCTGTTCCCTTATCCGGCGGACGATCAGTTGGGTGTACTGCCCGCCGAAGTCAAGGACGGCGACGAGTTGATGCTTCATTGAGGAAGGATACAGTCTGGACCTTCCTGCCGACCGGGCGCAAGGCCCACCGCTACCAGACGGATTCGTCTCTTCGAGTCCGCTGCGTGAAACTCGGGTCCGGCGTTCCGCGGAAGAGCCTCGGCACGCCGGGGAAGTTGTCTGTGATGACGTAGTAGTACGTTCCGCCTGGAAACTCGGGAGTAACTCCGGTACGGCCATTGCACTCGTCCAAGTCGCCAAACCCGGCCCTGTATTCCCAGTCCTGCACGTAAGACCCGTCGTAAGCGCCGAACGGCTCGGTCTGTCGGTGGCCGGCCCTGACTTTGTAGCTTGGCTGCATACGGTCGAGGGGGCTGTTCGGATCCTTTGGATTTCGATGGGCGAACTGGTCGTAGATCGGAAAGCCGTCCGCCGCCCAACCGATCAGACGCATTCCTTTGGCCTCTCCCATCTCGTTGATCATGCCGACGGGGACGCCGTGGTAGTGATATCCGGTTCCACGCCGTGCATGGCCGTGGTTCGGATCTAACTGGAGTGCCCTGGCGTTACGCAGTGTGTCGAACATCCACGATGACCGGCTTCCACGGTTGTTCCACGAGACTTCTGCGCGACCGTCGAACGGGACGCCGTTCAGGGCGATGCCGAAGAGTCCTCGGTCGACTGGCGTTGCTCGCCTTTGAACGCGTGGCTCAAGGGTCACGCGCACACGAATGTTCTGCGCCTCGAGCGTGATCAAGTCGCCATCGTCCTCGGTGAACGCAGTGACCCGGTGGTTGGGCATTCCGATCGAATTGATGTGGCGGAATCCGTCCCGCACTTCGATCTCGACGGAAGGACGCTCCGCGTCCTGGACGAGCATAAGGGCAAGGTTGAGCATATCTTCCCTCCAGTTGGCTACGACGTTCAGTACGCCGTGAGGTTCAGAATAAACTCCTCCTTGTGCCTGAACTGCCCGATGTGACCATCTATTGCGAGGCGATCAAGGCTCGAACCCAGGGTCGACTCATAGAGCGAGTGGCGCTCGCAAGCCCGTTTGTGTTGCGGACGTTCGATCCCCCGGTCCAAGCGATCGAAGGAAAGCGCGTAGTGGATGTCGAGCGCATCGGAAAGCGGATTGTGATTGCGCTAGAAGGCGACCTCTTCCTGGTCATCCACCTCATGATCGCTGGCCGCCTACTCTGGGGGGAGGGCCGACCAAAGTCCATCAAGCCCGCAGGAAAGGCGACTCTCGCTGTGTTACACTTCGAGAACGGCCACCTCGTGCTCACCGAAGCAAGCAGCAAGAAGCGCGCGTCGTTGCACATCGTTCGAACGCGCGAGACGCTGGAGAAGCACGACCCAGGCGGCATAGATCCGCTCACTTGCACACTGGAGCAGTTCGCGGCCGCTCTGACGAAAGGGAACCACACGCTGAAGCGCGCCCTCACCAACCCGCGCACGTTCAGCGGCATTGGCAACGCCTATAGCGACGAGATCCTGCACGCCGCCCGCTTGTCGCCGCTAAGGCTTACGCAACAGCTCGACAAGCAAGAGACCGAGCGACTTTTCACGGCCGCAAAGCGGACGCTCGAAGATTGGACCTCCAAGTTGCGACAAGAGTTCGGCGACAGGTTCCCGGGCCGCGGCGAGGTGACCGCGTTCCGCCCGGACTTCGCGGCTCACGGCAAGTTCGGCAAGCCTTGCCCGGTCTGTGGCAATCCGATCCAACGAATCAGTTATGCCGAGAACGAGACAAACTACTGCGCGAAGTGTCAGAACGAGGGGCGAGTGCTGGCAGACAGATCGCTCTCGCGCCTCCTCAAAGACGACTGGCCCAAGACCATCGAAGAAATGGTCGGTGAGTGACTACTTTCGCCGACCAATCCAACCGTTCCTCACGAACCAGACCAACATTCCGACCGTGATCGCGAGCATCACGATCCAGGTCACGAGATAGCCGTTGTGCATCCGCAACTCTGGCATATAGTCGAAGTTCATGCCGTACACGCCGACGATGAAGGTGAGCGGAATGAAGATCGTGGCGATGATCGTGAGGACTTTCATCACTTCGTTCATACGGTTGCTGACCGAGGACAAGTAAAGTTCGCGAAGGTCCGCGCAGACTTCGCGATACGTCTCGACAATGTCAGTGATTTGGATGACGTGGTCGTACGCGTCGCGCATGAACTTTTGTACTTCGTGCGAAAAGAGCGGATAGTCGTCGCGCGCCAGGGAGGCTAGCGCCTCGCGGTGCGGCCAGATCGAACGCCGCAAAATCAGCAGATCGCGCTTGACGGAGTGGATCGACGCGACGTCGTCCTCGTTCGGTCTTAGCAACAGGCGCTCCTCAATTCTCTCCAGTTCGTCGCCGAGGCGCTCGACGACAGGGAAGTAACTGTCTACGACCGCGTCGAGCAGCGCGTACGTCAGATAGCCCGTGCCCTGCGTTCTCATGTGCCCACGACCGCGCCGCAACCGCTCGCGCACGGCGCCAAAGCAGTCGCCGGGCTCTTCTTGAAACGTGATGAGCACCTTTGCCGTGACGACCAGGCTCATCTGTTCAACGAACAGGCCGCGGTCCGTCAGGTCCGCTGACCGGCACACGATGTACAGATAAGAGTCAAAGTCCTCGATCTTGGCGCGCTGAGACGTGTTTGCAATGTCCTCGAGCGTCAGCCCGTGGATATCGAACCGTTTGCCTATCGACTCGATGAGCGCTGCGTCGCCGAGGCCGCTAACGTCGATCCACACGAACGGCCACTTGGCAAGGTACGGCTCGCACTCCGCGAGCGAGACCCCTTTGCCCTCGTCCACGCCATCGGGCCCGAAGCCGATGACGTCGATTGTGGGCGCAAACGCCTCCGGCGCGGTGACGACGATTCCCGGAGACGAGCCGGGTCTCTCAGTTGTCGCCGGAACGATCAGCCGCGTCAGCCGGCGCACGTTGCGGATCAGCCTCTTCGGCGAAATCACGTGCCTATTATGGGCCCGGGAGGGGCGAGACGTCTGGATCGACAAACCCCTTTCTTGCCTCCCACGACATGAGGCGGTCGCGGGAGTAGTGGCGCAGAAGGACGAACTTGTCCTGGAACTCGTGCAAAACGCTGTTCACCGCGAGAAGGCGCGGCGCCTCCACCGGAAGGGAAGCGAGGTGCGATCGGACCAAGCGGTGCCAAGCCACCGTGATCGTCTCGTGATAGCCGCCGGTCGGCGTCTGTTCGATCTTGTTTGCTTCGTTCAAGGCAACGATAGACGCGCGGATTTCGTCAAGGCCGCCGCCCTCGAAGACGATGACAGACGCCATCGCCAGGTGGTACCGGTGCGAGAACTCGTCGTTCGGGATCGACGCGGTGCGCACGCGCGACATGAGATCGTCCAACTCGTCTTCGCTGGAGAACACCTCGACCATGTGTCGATGGTCTAGACGCGCGAAGCCTCGCGCTCGACGCTCTCCAACCAAAGATCGGCCTGCAACGGCGACATGAGACGGATGAATTCCACACCTGAACCATTCAACGTTCGCTGGGTCAGTTTGCACTTCCGCCTGTTCTTCCAGTGCGTTTTGATGCACCAGAGCAGGATGCTCTCGCGCGAGAAGAACGCGGTTCGGAGCGATTCCGTATTCCCATGCCAAAGCTCTTCCTTCTTCCATCCTCGGTGGATCGTGCGCCGAAGCAGCCGTCCGAACACTACGGGGAAGGCGAAGTCCATCCACACGACACAGTCGGCCCTCGCCAGTTGCTCGTCGGTTGCGAACGAATAGTTCCCGTCGACCACCCAACCATCGCGTTGGACGATCTTTTCGACGATCGCTTTGGTCTCCTCGCGCGGCCGCTCTGTCCACTTTGGCAGGTGGTGGATGGCGTCCATCTCGACGTGCTCGACGCCAAGCCGCTCAGCGAGGGCGCGGGCGAGCGTCGACTTGCCGCTCCCCGTCGTACCCCGTACGAACACCTTGCGCATTTCACCGATGGTACCGAGCGCATATCAGGAAGAGCATGGACTTCATACCGGACCTGCGAATGGGCTACGGCTGTGGATACCGCGGATAGTTCGTTGGAGACTCGATCGCATCCTCGACCCACTTGTCCGGGATGACGATGAGCACGATCAAGCCGATCAAGCACAGCAGGCCAAGGGCTCCGTACCATTGCGAATATCCTTTGCTCTGCGCAATGCGGATGCAGCCGACCATCCACAGCGCGAAGGCGAGCATCTGTCCAAGCACAGGGAGGTCGAACTCACTCGACCCAAGGTTCTGCAGCAAGTTCGACAAGAACCCAATGAAGAATCCAAGGAACAAGAACAC
>CAZGXW010000014.1:0-28163 GCA_964529975.1 uncultured Fimbriimonadaceae bacterium | reverse complement strand
GGGCGATTGACCTGGTACTTCCAAAGTAGTTCTTTCAATCGCCCCACTCCTCTATCCGACATTTCGCAGTACAGGGTCTTCCCGCGGAAGAAGGCTTGCATCTCGCCGCAGCCAAAGCAGAGCAGCGCGCTCATTTCGTCGTGGCCGACCGCAAACACCGCCGCGTAGTCGGGGTGGAATCCACCGCACGCCTTCGCGCCCTGGTATGTCCGAAAGTTCCTGCGCGACTCGAGGAGGTCTAAGAGTTCGCTCAAGTCGTCCTGCTTCATGTCAAGCGGAGACGCGTAGAACCAATACCCCTCGATCTCGATGGTCGGCTTGCTCGACTTCTCTTGGTTCAGCAGTTCGGCTTCAAACATGTCGTGAGGGAGCCCCTCGTAGACCGTCACCGAATCGTGCTTCACGACAATGTCGGAAAACTCATTGAAGAACTCGAACGAGTCTGCGATTGCTTGGTCCTCAGGAGCCAGTTCTCCACCATCCTGGCAGGCAACAAGGCTAGCGACGAGGGCCAAAGCCCAAAGCCGCGAAACTGAGGACAGCCTCACCACAACCGTTCTTTCTGTCTTGGCGGACGGTTCTTGGCGTACTTCCAGAGCGCGCCGCCGAGGTTGTCCTCGCCGGCTTGCGTCATGTCGCTAAACATCTTCTCGTCGCCGACGATCGTCAGCACTTCGCCGCATCCGAAGCAGAAATGGATCGCAGACCTTTTGCCATTGACGGTTCCGACAAGCGCAAAATCCGGGTGGAACTTTCCGCAGGGTGCGTCCTGCTTCAGCGCGCTCACGTTCTCAGTGGACGCGTGCATCTCGAGCAACGCCTGTGCGTCTTCCTCCGTGATCTCGATGGGCTCCGCGTAGAACGAGAAGTCGTCTATCTCGATCGTCTTCTTCGTCTTGAGTTCCTTTTCGAAGAGTTCCTGTTCCTTGTCTTGATGCGGCAGCCCCTCATAGACAACGAACCCCTCACCCTTCTTCACCTCGGCGGAAAGCCTCGGGTGCTTTTCGAAGTCTTTTTCCAGCTTATAGGGCCGGTTCGTCAGTCCGAGCGGACCGACACACCCGGCAACGGCGACCAGAGCAAGCATGACAGTGAAGACCCTGACCATACACACAGATTACAACAGATGCGGGAAATACTGTTGCAAAAGTTGCAGCCTGTCCCGACGGGGTCGGGGCAGGCTCAAACTCACCGATCCAGGGTCACGGCGACCTTCTCTCGTAGCGCGGCCTGGGGTGCCGCTAGCCGCGCACTGGGTACGCGGTAAGGCGAGCACGACACATAGTCGAGCCCGATCTTGTGGCAGAAAGCGATCGACGTCGGTTCCCCGCCGTGCTCGCCGCAAATGCCAAGTTTCAGCCCGGGCTTCACGCCCCGACCCTTGGTGCACGCCATCTCCATCAGCACGCCCACGCCGTTCTGGTCGATCGACTCGAACGGGTCGCCGGGCAAGATCTTCGAAGCAACGTAAGGCTTCAAGAAGCGGTCGCTGTCGTCGCGTGAGAACCCAAACGTCATTTGCGTCAGGTCGTTCGTGCCGAACGAGAAGAACTCCGCCTCTGCAGCGATCTCGTCGGCAGTGATCGCGCCACGCGGCACCTCAATCATCGTGCCGAACATGTACGGGATTTCGACGCCTTGCTCCTTCACGACCTGTTTCGCAGTCGCCTCCAGCCTTTCTCGCACGAACCGCAGTTCGTTGACGTGTCCGACGAGCGGGATCATGATCTCAGGCACAGCCTTGCCGCCTGATTTGATGACCACAGCAGCGCCCTCAAGGATTGCGCGAGTCTGCATCTCGACGATCTGTGGGAACACGATGGAGAGGCGACAGCCGCGCAACCCCATCATCGGGTTGATCTCGTGCATCGTTTCGACGGCTTTGAGCAACTGCTCTTTCGCCGGGTCGCTCTTGCCCTGTGAGTGAAGGACTGCAGTCTCCGCGATCAGCCCCTCGAGGGAGGGAAGGAACTCGTGGAGCGGCGGGTCGATCAGTCGGATCGTCGCAGGAAGGCCGTTCAGGGACCGGAAGATGCCGGCGAAGTCCTCGCGTTGGAATACGAGCAGTTCGTCGAGCGCTTTCTGCCGCTCGGCGTCAGAGTCCGCGAGGATCATGCGCTGCACGACAGGGCGCCGCTCGCCTTCGAAAAACATGTGCTCGGTTCGACAGAGGCCAATGCCTTCCGCCCCAAAGCGTATCGCGAGAGCGGTGTCCTCGGGCGTGTCGGCGTTCGTGCGCACACGCAGTTTCCGCGCGTCGTCGGCCCACGACATGAACGTCTCGAAGTCACCCGTCATCTTCGGCTCTTCGACTGGCACTTCGCCGTCGATCACCTCGCCGAGCGAACCGTTCAACGAGATCAGGTCGCCTTCCTTGATCGTGCGGCCGCCGACCGTGAACTGCTTCGCTTTGGCGTCGACAGAGATGTCGCTACACCCGGCGACGGTCGGGATGCCAAACCCGCGCGCAACGAGCGCGGCGTGTGAAGTCATGCCCCCCTTTTCGGTAAGCACGCCTTGTGCGGCAAGCATCCCTTTCAAGTCGTCGGGGGAAGTCTCTGCCCGGACAAGGATCACGCGCTGGCCCTTTCCACCTTTGCCGAGTTCCGCCGCCGTGTGCGCGTCGAACACGGCGACACCGGTCGCTGCACCGGGTCCCGCAGGGAGCCCCTTCGCGATTACGTTGTACTTCGTGCCGGGCGCGATCACAGGCAGGAGGCAGTGGTTGAGGAGTTCGGGATCGACGCGATTGACGGCCTCGTTCTTCGTGATCAGCCCTTCACCGACTTGATCGACGCAGATCTTGATCGCGGCGGGGCCAGTGCGCTTGCCCGTTCTACATTGCAGGATGAACAACTTACCGTGTTCGATCGTGAACTCGATGTCCTGCATGTCCTTGTAGTGCGCTTCCAACTTGTCGCACACGTCTGTGAACTCCTTGTAGAGCTTCGGGTCTTGTTTGGCCAGTTCGTCGATCGGCACAGGAGTTCGCACGCCCGCGACGACGTCTTCGCCCTGGGCGTTCATTAAGTACTCGCCGAACACGTGGTTCTCGCCGGTCGCCGCGTTTCGAGTGAAGGCGACGCCAGTGCCGCAGTCGTCGCCGAGGGTGCCGAACACCAGCGCCTGTACGTTGACGGCAGTACCGATCTCGTCAGGGATCTTCTCACGGCGTCGGTAGATGATCGCACGCTCGTTGTTCCAACTTCGGAACACGGCTTCGATCGCGGCCTGCAACTGCACAAGCGGGTCTTGGGGGAACGGCGAGCCCGTCGCCTTCATCACGTGCGCCTCGTAGCGGCGGCACAGTTCCTTCAAGCCCTCGGCATCGACCTCCAGATCGCCCTTGACGCCCTTCTCCTTCTTCAGGTCGGCGAAGAGGTGCTCGAAGTCGTGCTTGCTCACCCCTTCGTACTTGTCCGAATACGCGACGTCGCTGAGCATCATGATCAGGCGACGGTAACTGTCCCACACGAACCGAGGGTCGGTGACCTTGACCAGAGCCTCGACCGTGGCGTCGTTCAGCCCAAGGTTGAGGACCGTGTCCATCATTCCGGGCATCGAGAACTTTGCGCCCGAGCGGACGGAGACAAGCAGCGGGTTGGAGGGGTCGCCGAACTTCTTGCCCAGGGCCCCTTCGACGTCGGACAGGGCCTTCATTACATCGCCCATGAGCCCGCCGGGGAGTTCGCCCCCGTTCGCGTAGTAGTCGGTGCAGACCTGGGTCGTGATCGTGAATCCCGGCGGGACCGGCAGCCCGATGTTGGTCATCTCGGCCAGGTTTGCGCCCTTGCCCCCAAGGAGGTCGCGCATCGTGGCGTTGCCGTCGCGGAACAAATAGACTCGCTTCTCGCTCATTCTCGGTGTCCTATGCGGTTGTGCAAGACGCCCGCACGGCAACGTCGGCGAACGGAGTCTGGAATACAGCCGAGTCTACCAGCCAGTTTGAACCTGGACCCCAGACCCTTGACCCTAGACCCTGGGCCTGGTTTGTGCCACAATCTCCCCCCGAGGCAAAGGCCATGAAGACCGGAATCCACCCGACCAACTACCCCGCCGTGTTCATCGACGGCGACCACGAATGGGTTGGCCTTACAACGGCGGCCACTGGCGAGTCCAAGATCGTCGACGGCATCGAGTGCCAGGTCGTCCGAGTCGAAATCTCGGCCTTCAGCCACCCCTTCTACACCGGCCAGAAGCGCATCGTCGACACCGCAGGCCGCGTCGAAAAGTTCATGCGCCGCTACGGCAAAGATTCGCAGAAGTAAGGCAATTCCCTTTTTCGACCCCTCAGGGCCCAAGAGAAGCGTTCTCTTGGGCTTTGTTCGTTAGGTGTTTCTGTGGTTTCGACTAAGACCCTGGCAGAATGGGGGTATGGGGCAGTATCGCGACAGGTCCGTTTTGATCCATGGAAAGTTCCGGAGCGAGAAATGGGACTTCCAGGATCACATGTTGCCGCCGATTACCACGGCGGTCTCGTTTCGGCTTAGAAGCGCGGAGAGGGGGGCGCAAGGGTTCCAGCAGTATGCGAACCCTTACTTCGACCGGGAGACGACCCATCCAATCTACATCTATGACCGCTTAGACGAGCCCTGTTCTGGACTCTTGGAAGAGACCCTCGCGTTCGCGGAGAAGGGGGAGTGTGCCGTCGTATACAGCACAGGGATGGCGGCGATCAGCGCTGTCCTGGGGATCCACTTGGAGGCAGGGAGGCACGTGTGCTTCCATCCGGCGATCTATGGGTGTACGTTCAGCCACATCACCAAGTGGCTCGCCCGTATGGGGGTCGCGAACACGGCCGTCGACTTCAACGACTTGGCTGCTCTAGAGTCGTCGGTCACGCCTGAGACGCGCGTGCTGTACTTCGAGACCCCCTGCAACCCCACGATGGAACTGATCGACATCGAGGCCGTCGCGAGCTTGGTCCGGCGCTTGAACGCTTCTCGCTCCGAAGGACAGAAGATCGTTACGGTCGTAGACAACACCTTCGCTTCGCCTTATGCGCAGCGGCCCTTGACCCTTGGAGTCGACTTCGTCGTGCACTCTCTAACAAAGCATATCAGCGGTTTTGGTGCGACGATGGGTGGCGTCGTGGTCGGGCCCCGGTCATCCGAGACCGATCTGCTGTTGATTAGAAAGGACTACGGCGGCTCTCTCTCGCCTGACGCTGCCTGGCACATCCTTGTGTACGGCGTCCCGACGCTCGCAATGCGCCTCGAGCGGCAGGAAGACTCTGCCCAGAGAATCGCCGAGTTCCTCGACCTGCACTCTGCGGTCAAAAAGGTGTACTACCCTGGGCTCGACACGTTCCCCCAGAAGTCGCTTGCGCAAAGGCAGATGCGCGACATCGATGGCGACTTCGCCCCCGGAGCGATGATCTACTTTGAGATGCACGGAGAGCCCGCCGAGGCATACAGACGCGCCGTGCGCGTTTGCGACCACATTGCGAAGAACGCGCTCTCTGTGACCCTTGCGGTCTCGCTGGGCCAGATCCGGACGCTTATCGAGCACCCTGCATCGATGACTCACTCTGCGATGCCACCAGAGGCGCAGGAGAAAGCGGGCATCCATCCTGGAGGGGTACGCCTGAGCGTCGGGGTCGAGGACGTGCGCGACATCCTTGGGGATCTGGAAGCGGCAATCGAGGCGGCGGGGAAGTAGGGGCAAGGAGCAGGAGCGGGAGCAGTTGGGGAGACCCCTCACCCCCCAACCCCCTCTCCCCCGGAGGGGAGAGGGGGAGCGGATCGCTTTACTTTTTCACTCTCGTGAATGTGGCGTCCATGGCGGCGATCCACTTGTCGCCGTCCTTGAACTCCAGTTTCAACTTCAACGTGTCCGCATTGACCTTTGTCATCGTCGCACGGCTGACGTGGGTCTCGCCACCGGCGGCCCAAGGGTCGCTGACCATGACGAGGGTCTCGCCGTCCACAGTGCCGCGCTCGATGCGCGGTACGGGAGAGAAGTTGGTGAAGGCGTAGGACACGTACTTCTTCGACTCGGGGTCGTAACCGAGATAGAACGTCTCGGTCATCTTGATCATGCCAAAGTCATTGACGGCGACCTGCTTCATGAACTGGCCGTCCCACTCGCACTTGATCGACATGGTGACGTCCATCGGGGGCATTTCTGGCATCGTGAACGAGGACTTGCCGGTCCACTCACCGATCATCCAGTCGAACTTCTTGACCTCGGCGGGCGGGGCCATATCGGGCACTTGGCCGAAACAGAATGCCGACACGACCGACGCGAGAACCATAAGGAGCATGCGTTTCATGAGTTCCTCCAACCGGGCTTTGCCCGGTCATTGCTGGCCATTAGTCTGGCACGGCAGATCGGGACGGATCAGGTGAGGGGTTACGTTCCGCATCCTCCATCGCCTTGCGCATCTGCTCGTCGAGCAGTCTCTGCACTTCAGGATTGCGGGACTGGCTAGGTTCGAACTCCCGCTCTCTAGACGGTAACAGGACAGCCAGCAACATGAGACTGCAACACCCAAGAACGGTCCCGATCTGACCCAGAACCAGTCCAGCCCGCACCAGCCCCATGTCTTTGTCTGGGATCCATCGGTTCTCCATCGCGTCGATCGTCTTTCTGCCCATGTACCAGGCCGGAATGGCGGTCAAGCAGGAGCAACTGGTGATCCCGAGAATGCCAAGCACGAGGATAAGGACAGGGCTGTAACCCTCCGCCCCACCTCCCTTGGTCTCGTTCTCAAACTTTTCCATCGGCCTCCGCGCACATTATGAGCGTCCCTTTGGGCTGTGGGGTTGAGCGGTAACCTCGGGTCGATGAAGATCCGGCTGGGCCACTCGCCCGACAGCGACGACGCGTTCATGTTCTGGGGCCTCGCCAGCGGCGAGGTCAAGAGCGAGCACGAGTTCGAGCACATCCTGCGCGACATCCAGACTCTGAACGAGTGGGCCAGAGAAGGGAGATTGGAATCGAGCGCGGTGAGCGTCCATGCCTTTGCCTATGTAGCCGACAAGTACGCGCTGTTGCGTCACGGTGGCTCGTTTGGCGAGGGATATGGGCCGATGATCGTGGCGAAGTGCGACATCCCGCTCGACGAACTCCGGACGATGAAGATCGCTGTGCCCGGAGTCTTGACGAGTGCGTTCTTGCAGTTGAACCTTTGGTTCGACGACAAGTTTGGCGAGGGCGTGAAGCCGGAGTACGGCGTGGTGCCGTTCGACCAGATCATCCCGGCGATCCAGAGCGGAGAGTACGAGGCGGGATTGATCATTCACGAAGGGCAGCTGACCTATGAGAAGGAGGGGCTTGTCGAGATCGCGAACATGGGCAAGTGGTGGTCAACAAAGACAGGCGGGCTTCCGCTTCCGCTCGGGGTGAACGTCGTGCGCAAGGATCTTGGCGCTGAGGCGTGCATGGACGTTTCTCGTTGTATGCGCGAGTCGATCGATGCGGGTTTGAACAACCGTGGTAAGGCGCTAGAGTATGCGCTGCAGTTCGCGCGCGACATGGACCGCGACACGTCGGACGAGTTCGTGGGGATGTACGTCAACGAGCGCACGCGCGACATGGGCGAGGAGGGCGTTCGTGCCATTCGGTTGTTGTTGAGCGAAGGCGCGCGAATTGGACTGGTGCCAAAGGTCGAAGTCGAAGTTGTCGACTGACAAGGTCACTCCGCAGTAGCGCGTTTGAAGGCGAGTTCGGCGACAGTCCGCCCGTCACGCGTCTCCATTACAAACTCGCCACCTAGGCCCAGCGACAACGACCGGATGATTTGCAGTCCTAGTTGGCCGGCCTTGACGTCGAACTCGGGCGGAAGCGGGTCGCCCGTGTTCATGATTTGAACTCGCACGACCTCGCCTTCCTGCGCGACCGAAACGACGATCTTGCCCTCGTCAGCGATCTTAAAGCCATGCTCGATCGCGTTGAGCAAGAGCTCGTTGATGATCAACGATATCTGAGTCGCTTGAGTCGTGTTCAGGTACACGTCGTAGCCCTCGACGCGGAACTCGATCTTCTTGTTCGGGAGCAGGAACGACTGTTGTTGGTGTTGGACCAGGCTTTCTGCAATCGATTTGATCGAGACGTGATCCAGGTCTTCACGCGAGAGAAGTTCGTGTACGGCGGCGATGGCAAGGATGCGACTGAGCGAGTCTTCTAGCGCTTCTTCGAGGGACTTGTAGTGCTTCTGCCTTTGCTGCAGGCGGAGCAGGGAAGCGATCTGTTGCAGGTTGTTCTTGACCCGGTGGTGCATCTCCTGCATCAGCGTGTTGCGCACTTGCAGACGCGCATGCTCGATCGAGATCGCGGCCTGCTTCGCGAGCGTCTCCAGTGCGGCGATCTCGTCTCGACCGAAGTTCCTGATCTTTCCCGTGTAGCACGTCAGGACGCCGATCGGGCGGTCTTGCATCGCTAGGGGTACGCAGATCATGCTTTTGAGCCCTTGCTCGATCGCCAGGTCGTGACCGATGTAGGTGTCGTCCTTCTGCACGTTCGGGACAATGATCGTGCGATTCTCGGCAATGACTTTTCCAGCGATGGACTCCCCGAGTTTGATCGCTTCCTTTCTTTGGTATGCCTTGTTCGTGGCCTGCGTGGCGCGCAGAACGAGTTCTTCGCGCTTGGCATCAAGGAGTCGCACTGTCACGACCTTGTAGTTGAACCGCTGAGCCGTCAGGTTGACGAGAAGTTGGAGGATCTCTTCGAGGTATGGGCTGGAGGCGAGGCTGGTCGTGACTTCGCTCAGGGCGCCGAGTTTGTCGTCCCCCGAGCCAGCCGTGTATCCGCGTTGGAACGCTTCGAGACCGAAGGAGACGATCTGGACAACCTCCTTCAGCCACTTGATCTCGCCTTGCGTCGGCTCCCAAGGCTCGATGCGCCTCAAGAAGAGGACTCCAAGGGTGCCCGACACCCCGATCAGCGGGGCGACGTAGGCTGCATCGTAGGCAGGTTCGGGTATGCCCGGGTGTTTCGTATAATCGGCGTCTTGCTGGAGCCCCGATTTGACGACGACGACTTCTCCCGATCGATATGCGCGCGAGGATGTGCCCTTTCCAGGGCCAAGGCGAAACCTCATCGCGTACTCGGGCGAATGCGTGCTTCCCGCCAACACGAGGCCGCCCTTCGGTCCGGCTACGAGCACGTCGCACGCTCCCCACTTGGTGAGGTCTTTGCACGCCTGCGCCGTGGCCTGGAGGAGTTGCTCTTCGTTTCTGGCAGACCCCATTGCCTTCATCAGCCGCGCCCTGGCGCGTCCGATCGAAGGGAAAGGGTGGTCTTTGGCCATGTCTATGAGAACGGGCCGATCGCCGTCGTGCTGATGCGGTTTGTCGCTAGGACTCTCGTCGCGTGTTGGACGATCTGGTCGTTTGTGACCGCGTCGATCTTGCCAAGGACCTCGCTGACCGGCACGTCGCGACCGTAGACAAGTTCGTTGCGGGCCATGCGCATCATGCGGGCGCTCATCCCTTCGAGAGCGAGGACGATGTTGCCGGAGAGGGAGCGTTTCACACGAGCGAGTTCGTCCTCGGGCACACCCTCCTTGATCAAGCGGTCGAACTCTTTGCGCACGACGTCTTGGACTTCGTCCCACTTGTCCGGACTCGTTCCGCCGTAGACGGTGAACGCACCGCCGCTCGAGTAAGTGAGTTCGTAACTCCCAATCGCGTAGGCCAGCCCTCGCTTCTCTCGCACTTCTTGGAAGAGCCGACTGCTCATGCCACCGCCTAGTACGCCGTCCATGACGATCGAAGGATATCTCTCGTCGTCGAAGAAGGAGCATCCATCGCTTCCGATACAGAAGTGGACCTGTTCCACATCTTTGCTGATTTCGTTCTTTGTCGCCGTGCCTTGTGTTTCGGGCAACGGATCTTGCTCTCCTCCGGTTACGATGGGAGCCAAGCACTCGCGCGCCTTCTTCAGCACGGCACTTGGATCGATGTTGCCTGCGACCGAGAGCAGCACGCGCCCGCCGAGATAGCGGCGATTCATGTAGCGGCGAAGGTCGCTGGGCTGGAACGAGGCGACAGACTCGGACGTGCCGATGATCGGCTTTCCGAGAACGTGGTCAGGCCACCTGCTTGCGAGGTGGAGTTCGTGGACGTGGTCGCTCGGCTCGTCCTCGCCCCGCTTGATCTCTTCGAGGACGACTCCCTTCTCGGTCTCCAGGTCGTTGTGATCGAGGAGCGAGTCCGTCACCATCTCGCTGAGAACCTCGATCGCGTTGTCGACGTCGCGGTCGAGGACCCTGCAGTAATAGCAAGTGCTCTCTTTATCGGTGAACGCGTTGAGCATTCCCCCGCGGCCTTCGATCTCCTCGGCTATCTGCTTTGCCGTGCGAGTCTTGGTGCCCTTGAAGAGCATGTGTTCGATAAAGTGCGTGATGCCAGCCTCCTGCGGCTGCTCGTGCGCGCTGCCTGTGTTGCACCAGAGGCCGATGGCCGCGCTTCCGACGTACGAGAGCGGCTCGGTGAGCACGCGCACTCCGTTTTCAAGTTGGGTCTTTTCAATTGCCATTAATCGATCCTTACAACCAGTGTTCCTAGCCCGTCGACGGTCGCCTCGATACGGTCGCCTTCGAGCAGGTTTCGGCCGAAGGGCGAATCGGCGAGCGGCGGCTTTGGTGCGCGGGGCCATGCGAGGACTTCGCCGGACTGAATCGTTCGACGTTCGCTAGACATGGCCAGGAAGTCAGAGAACGCATAGTCCGATGGAACGACGCTCGTCGCCACGTCCTCGTTGTTGACGCGGATCTTGCACCTCCATTCAAATCGTGTCGGATCGCTGCCGACCGAGAACTCAGTGAGATCTTCCGGTGTTGTGAGATAAGGACCCAAGGCACAGCCCATGTCGTGAGAAGGCCCGACCGGCAGTCCAAGAGTTCGCTCTTCTTGCGCGAGGTCATCGTCGAAAAGAACAATCATGAGAGCGTATCCGAGCACGAAAGACGGCGCCTCTAACACCTCGACGGCTTGTGCCCTGTCGGCTATGACACCGACGACATGAAGGTCAAAGTCGAGGGCATGTGCCGTAGGCGGTGACTCGAGTATGCCGTTTGGGCCTGTTATGCCGGACGTGCTCTGTATTCTGTAGGTCAAGGATTCGGTGCCGTCTGGCCGTCTGAAGGCCTCGAAGACGCGAACGGCGGTCGTGGCCCCGAGCGGGGTGAGGAGACTAAGCTTTCCCGGGTCGTGGATTCCAACGGCGTTCTCACCGTCCGTCTCGTACACTTTGCCGTCATGGTAGATGCCAGAGCGCGCCAGTTCGGGGGTGTCGTTCAGGATGAAACGACAAAGTTTCACGGGCCGAGGTTACCTTTCGCCGGGGAGTCCAAGACCGACTGTCCTGAACCTGATTGACAGCCCCTAGGGGTTGGGGTAGCATTGGCCCACCGCTACGGAGCAGGTCATAGGATGCCGCCACTAAAGATTCTTGTTTGTGACGACGAGAGGCACATCGTTCGTCTGATTCAGGTCAACCTCGAGCGCCAGGGCTGGAACGTCGTGACGGCCTACGACGGCAAGGAAGGCTTGGAGAAGGTCCACTCCGAGAAGCCCGACCTGCTGGTTCTGGACGTGATGATGCCGTACATGGACGGCTTTGAGGTCCTCAAGTCGATCCGCAAGGAGCCTGCCACCGAGAAACTGCCGGTCATCATGCTTACGGCGAAGGCGCAGGACAAGGACGTTTTCGAGGGTTACCACTACGGTGCGGACATGTACCTGACCAAACCGTTCAACCCGCGCGAGCTGGTGACGTTCGTCAAGCGCATCGCCCAGGGCGGCGGAAGCGACGACGACGGCGGAGGCAAGAAGTACGATCTTTAGACCACCTCGTTGGACGAGTGACGGAAAGGGCCCGGTGTTCTACCGGGCCCTTTCCGCGTCTCAGCGGCACGCTGCTTGCTGGGTATAAGGGGACTACGATGGACTTGACGGTGCTCTTAGCGGCTGAAGGCGAGAAGCGGGCCTGGCCAGAACTCATGGTGGTGATCGTGATCCCACTCGTCCTCGCGTTCATCCTATACCGGTTTGCGCGATTGAGGGTGGACCAGGGCGGCGCCAAATGGCTTCCTTGGCTCTGTCTGGTCCCTCTGATCATTGGCGTGTGGATGGGGCTTGGTCCTCTCATGGATATCCGGACGCCCTCGTACAGTTTGTACAACAGCCCCTCCGACCGCTCGGTGATGTTGCACTATGCGGCGTTCGTCGTTCCTGCGCTGGGAACGCTGGCGTTTGCGGGCTTTTTGGTGCAGCGCGCTCTAAGGGACCGACTGGAGGGGTGAGACTCTAGCGGCCTCCGTGGCGTTAGAATAGGTCAGAGGCGATGGCACACGCAGCAAAGTTCGAGCCTGGCATTGGGATGACGACGACCCAGGCGCCTTTCATCGAGGACGCGGTCAAGCACGGACAGGTTTACATCGACCAGCCCTACGATCTTTACTCAGCCGAAAACCACGAGGCCTGGCGCCGACTTTTCGCCCGTATGCTTCCTCGCTGGGAGAAGTACGCGAACGAGCACTTCATGAAAGGCATCAGCAACTTGATGCTGTCGCCAGACGCAGTCCCTCGGCTCGCAGACGTCAACCAGCAACTGACGACGATGACCGGCTTTAAGGCGAAGGCCGTGAGCGGGTATGTGCCAGCCTTTCTGTTCTTCGACTGCCTGCGCCAACGAGACTTTCCGACGACGATCACGATCAGGCACCAGGACAAATTGGACTATTTGCCCGAGCCCGACATTTTCCACGACATCGCGGGACATGTGCCGATGCACACAGACCGGGCGTTCGCCGACACGCTCGTCCGATTTGGCGACGCAGCCCACACAGCCGCGGAAATCTGCAACGCGATCAGCGATCCTGAAGAGCGCGTCCGGCGACTGAGCAGCATCATTAAAGCGATGGCTCGGTTCTTCTGGTTCACGATCGAGTTCGGCCTCATGAAGGATAAAGGCGGCGGGCTAAAGGTGTATGGCAGCGGCATACTCTCCTCGTTCGGGGAGATCGAGTACGCGATCGAGGACAAGGACGCGCAGAGGTACCCCGCCCAATTGGAGTGGATGATCAATCAGTACTTTGAGATCGACCACTACCAGCCCTTGTACTTCTACGTCGACTCGTTCGACCACCTGTTCTCGATGACGGACCAGTTGATCGCCTGGATGAAGGACGGGCGCCTGAACAACGTGGCGCCTGGTGAGCCGGAAGTCAGCGAAGCCGACCTGAAAAGCTTCATGGAAGCGGGGGCGTGAGCGTCGTTAGGACGCCCCTGGACGTCATTTGAGCCTAGGGATACAATAGCGACGATGGCGACCGACATCCTTTTTCCTGAACTTGGCGAGTCTGTCCACGAGGGCCAGATCAGCCGGTGGTTGAAGAAGGTCGGGGACTATGTGAAGGTGGACGAGCCGGTCGTGGAGATCATGACCGACAAGGTGAACACGGAACTCCCCTCTCCGGCATCCGGCATCTTGGTCGAGATCACAGTTCCGGAAGGCGGCGATGTCGAAGTGTTCCACCGCATGGGCATTATCGAAGAGGACGAGGCAAAGGCGAAGGAGATCCTGAAGAACGGTGGCGCGCCGGCAGCGGTCGCCTCCGCAAAGGTCGAAAAAGAGACTGCTGTCACCAAGAGCGAGCGCGAGGCGCTTGTCTCGTCTGCTCCCACAAGCAATGGTCGGCGGTGGTACACGCCAGTCGTGCGCGCGATCGCGCGCGAGAATGGCGTTTCGGACGAAGAACTGGCCTCGATCCCTGGCTCGGGCTCTGGCGGGCGCGTCAATCGAAAGGACATCGAGGCCTATCTGAAGTCTCGCGGCAAGGCAGGATCGCCAGTCAAGCAAGCCGCGCCAGTGACCGCCGGACCGGACCAAGAGGTCGTCAAGTTGGTCGGCATGAGGAAGATGATCGCGGACCACATGGTGCGGTCGTCACAGATTCCTGTAGTTAGTACGCTGACCGAAGTGGACGTCACGAACTTGGTCAAGTTTCGCGAGGCGAACAAGGACGCGTTTGAAAAGCAGAACGGGGTGAAACTCACGTACACGCCGTTCTTCATCAAGGCCATTGCGGAGACCTTGGTGCAGTTCCCGTACGTGAACTCGTCCGTCACAGACTCGAACGAGATCGTCGTGAACCGAGTCGTGCACATGGGAGTGGCGGTGTCGCTTGGCGAAGACGGATCGGGCGGGCTCATCGTTCCGGTCATCCGCGACTGTCAATCGAAGTCACTCGTCGATCTTTCCAAGGATCTTGCAACCATCGCCAAGAAGGCGAGGTCGAACTCGCTGGAAACCTCCGATGTCCAGGGCGGGACGTTTACACTCACCAATCCCGGCTCATACGGAGCCGTGCTCGGCACGCCCATGATCAACGCGCCGCAGTCGGGCATTATCGGGGCCTATGGCATCGTCAAGCGCCCGGTGATAGTGGACGACATGATCGCCGTGAGGTCGATGATGAACATCGTCCTTACGTATGACCATCGCATTGTCGATGGAATGACGGCTGGCATGTTTCTGCAGACTCTGAAGAAGAAGCTCGAGTCGTTCGACTTTTATAAGTAGATCAGCCCTTCAACTGGTCGCGGAGTGAACGGCCAGTCTCTTCGATCGCCAATGAGGACTCTTCTCGTCGCTTCTCGGCAAGGTGGAGTTTGCCTGATTTGGCTTCGTCCATCCACTGCTCCGCAAACTCGCCGGACTCGATCTCGCCGAGGATCGAACGCATGCGCGACCGAACCGACTCATCGATCAGTCTCGGGCCGACAGTGAGTCCGCCCCACTCTGCCGTGTCACTGATCGCGGTCCTCATGCCTGTCAGTCCCCTTTCGTAGATCAAGTCAGTGATGAGTTTCGCTTCGTGCAGGCACTCGAGGTAGGCCGCTTCGGGAGAATAGCCAGCATCGACAAGGGTCTGAAAGGCCGCTTTGATGAGTTCCGGGATGCCGCCGCAAAGCACGGCCTGCTCCCCAAAGAGGTCCGTGACGCACTCCTCTTGGAACGTCGTTTCAAGGACCAGCGATCGTGCGCAACCAATCCCCCATGCATAACTTAGCGCTAGTGATAGGGCGCTACCGCTCGCGTCCTGCAGGACAGCGACGAGGCCAGCCAGGGATCTCCCTGCCTCGAACTCTCGCCTCATCGAAGCGCCAGAGCCCTTGGGAGCGGCGAGGCAGACGTCGACACCTTGCGGTGCGGCGATCAAACCAAAGTGGAAAGTCAAACCATGACATACGAACAGTGCCTTGTCCGAGGATATGTAAGGTTCGATCTCCTTGCCATAAACGTCCGGCATCGATTCGTCCGGTAAAGACATCATCAGCAGGTCACAGTCTCGGCTTGCCTCTGCGACAGACAGTGTCGGAAATCCCAGCGAGCGCGCTAGTTGTGCCCCTTTGCCTTCTCGTGCCCCGACGGTGACGCGGACTCCCTGGTCGCGCAGATTGAGGGCGTGGGCGTGTCCCTGATTGCCGAAGCCAAGAATCGCGACGTGTCGACCCAGAACAAGGGACCGGTCAATCTCATCCTCGCGCCAACGTGTCACTGTTGACCCACCGGAACACGACGGCTGAGGAACTCCACCTGGTCCCAGACCTGTGGCGCAATGGAACGGTCGATGATCCTGAGAATCTCGTGAGTCTGCTCGATGTATCGCTGAAGCGCGTCATTGGTGCGAGTCGCTTTTGCACAGCGAAGATTGGAAAGCCGGTCACAGATCTTGATCCGCTGAGCCATAGGCGACATGTTCTCAATGTCAGCAAGGAGAAGGGAAGAGCGCAGGGCCCGGTGTTCGTCGGCGCCTAGGCCCTTTGCCTCCTCATCGCTGGGCTCAGTACGCGTGAGTTCCTCGACGAGCGCGCGGACTACGGTCCCGAACCGTGTCTCAACGTCTTGTAGCGTGGCGTCGGTGTCTTCGACCACGTCGTGGAGCATTGCGGCAACAAGGGCGTCTTCGTCAGTAACTCCCGCCTCATAGCGAAGAATGGTCAACACTTCGATCGGGTGTGTGACGTACGGAAGCGGGTCAGCACCGTCACGGTACGACCCCTTGTGCTTCTTCCTTGCCCATTTGATCGCTTCTTCGATCCTCGCGGCCATTGGCAGGAGGTTATCCGACCGGTGGGGCGGGGAGGGCACTTGGGGACATAATCGAGTGGATGCCAAGGAGGTTTGCGGCTGCCGATATCGGAAGCAATACGGCGCACCTCTTGATTGCCGACGTCGAAGACGGGCGCGTCCGACGAGTCGTTAACACAAGCGAGTGGCTCTCTCTTGGCCAAATCGTCGCCAAGAGAGGCTCGATTCCCCCCGACCTTGAGGCGCGACTGGTCTCACTGATCTGCGAGTTCAAGGGTCAGGCGGAGATGTACAAGGCCGAGTCCATGTACGTCTTCGCGACCGAGGCAGTACGAAAGGCCAAGGCGCACAAAAGGACAGTCGCCAAGATCGCTCAGGCGACTGGACTCGAGATCGACGTTATTGGTCCCCAGCGCGAGGCTGAACTGGCGCTCAAGGGAGCGATGATCGACATGCCGACGACCAAGCCCTCCCACTTTATCGAAGTCGGCGGGGGTAGCGCACAGGTTGCGTACTGGCACGATGGCGAGATCTCAAACGAGGCCAGCCTGCCTATTGGAACCGGCGTTTTGATCGCCCGCCATGGAGTCAAACAGCCGACGGACAAGGCGGTTGTATCGGCGATGGTCTCGGACGTAGAGTCGCACCTCAAGGTGCTCGAGGGGTTTCCAAAGTCGAACAGACTTGTCGCGAGCGGTGGAGTAGCCCGCGGGGTCTGGCGGGCCTTGCACCCCGACGGCGACCCGAACATTGCGGGTAGAGAGCTTGAGTACCTCGAATGGGCTTGTCGACGCCTCAATATTGGGCAGATCGAGCGACGCTTCCACGTCAAGGAAAAGCGCGCAGCGACAATGCTCGCGGGGGCAGTCGTTTACAGACTCTTAATGGAACGACTTCAGCATAAGTCGATGCGCGTAAGCATGTTCGGGGTTCGGGAAGGGGCCGTGCTTGGAATGTGCGACGGCGAGATAGTCAGCACGCCAATATGACGCAATTAGACGCCAGGCGCTACATCAACCGCGAACTCAGTTGGTTGCGCTTCAATGAGCGCGTGCTCGCTGAGGCTGAAAACCCGGACAATCCGGTTCTTGAGCGCCTCAAGTTCCTTTCGATCTTTGAGAGCAACCTCGACGAGTTCTTCATGGTCCGTGTTTCGGGACTTGTGGAGCAGATGGAGACCGGGATCGCTGAGCCCACGCCAGACGGCATGACGCCGGGAGAGCAGATCGACGCTTTGATGGCCGATGTGAGGGTGTTGAGGAGGCGTGCCTCAAGGGATTGGTTGGAGCAACTTGTACCGGATCTCGAGGCGGCAGGCGTCACGCTGCGCAGGTACCAAGACCTCAGCCCAAAGCTTCAGCAACGGGCAACGAAGTACTTTCGAGACGCTGTGTTTCCCGTTTGCACGCCTTTGATGCTCGATCCGGCTCAGACCTTTCCGTTCATCTCCAACAGAAGCCTGAACATCGCCGTCGAACTGGAGGAAGGATCGACTAAGAGCCTTGCTCGCATTAAAGTCCCAGACGTCCTTCCTAGGCTTGTCCCTGCAGCAAAGAATAGGTCGGACTTCATCCTCCTTGAGGACCTGATCGCGAGCCACCTCGACGAGTTCTTCCCGGGAGTCCGAATCAATGGACACTTCTTGTTCCGGGTCGTTCGTGATGCGGACTTCGAGATTATGGAGGTCGAGGCCGCAGACCTGATCTCGGCCGTTGAGCAGTCCTTGCGGCTAAGAAGGTTTGGCGACGCCGCGCTCTTAGAGATCCAGCACGATTTTCCGAAGAAGTGGCGCAAGACTCTCGTCAAAAACCTGGGTCTGGATGAATCCTTCGTCCTCGAGACAGACGGTCTGATCGGGCTCGGTGTTTGCATGGAACTGCACGGGATCGATCGACCGTCGGCGAAGTTCAAGCCCCACTCGCCCTATCTGTCAGACCAGTTATCGAGCGCAGGCTCCTTGTTCAAAGTGGTGAAGAAGCGCGACGTTTTGCTCTATCATCCCTTTGACAGTTTTCTGCCCGTCGAAGAGTTCGTCGCATCCGCAGCGAGGGACCCCGACGTCATCGGCATCAAGCAGACGCTCTACCGCGTCGGGGCCCACTCGCCAATCGTCGAGTCGTTGTTGCTTGCGGCGGAGGCGGGCAAGCAAGTCGCGGTGATTGTCGAAATCAAAGCGAGGTTCGATGAGAGCAACAACCTAGTGTGGTCGCGTGCCTTAGAGCGAGCAGGAGCCCATGTCACCTATGGCTTCGCCGACATGAAGACCCACTGCAAGCTTTGCATGGTTGTCCGGAGGGAAGGCAAGGATATGCGTTCGTACGCGCACATCGGGACTGGAAACTACAATCCGACGACGGCAAGGCTCTACACAGACTTGGGCCTCTTCACTTCCAATGCGGAGATCTGTCGCGATGTTAGCGAGGTATTCAACTACTTGACGGGGATGTCGCGACAGGCAGAGTACCGAAGACTGCTCGTTGCGCCGATCGACTTGCGCGAGAGGATGATAGATCTGATCAACGACGAGGCGGCGTCCCACGAGCGAACGGGGTTGGGGCACATCATGCTGAAACTGAACTCGCTCGTCGATCCTGAGGTGATCGACGCCATTTATGAGGCGAGCGGAAAAGGCGTGCGCGTAGACTTGTTGGTGCGAGGCATCTGTTGCCTTCGTGCAGGGGTCAAGGGTCTGAGCGAAAACGTTCGTGTGAGATCGATCGTCGGCCGGTTCCTAGAACACAGTCGGGCATACTACTTTCACAATTCAGGGGCGCCGCTGGTGTACATCGGCAGCGCGGACATGATGCGGCGCAACCTGGATCGAAGGATTGAAGTCGTCGTGCCAATCACCGACAGTGCGCACCAAGAGTACATTCGCGAGAAAGTGTTCGGGTTGGCCTTTCAAGACAACACAAACGCTTGGGATCTTGACCAGGATGGCAGGTATGCCCGAATCTCACCATCTAATGGTGAGCGCCGCATAACGAGCCAGACCGTCCTCACGAAGTGGCCAGCCGGCCGCCTTCTGGAGACATGACTCAAAACTTCCAGGTATGAACCAACCGTTGGGTGCCCAGTTCGTACGCCCGCAAGACGATTTTGTCCTCGTTTGAGTCGGACGAGACGATGATGGCAAACCGGAATCGCCCGATGTCGTACGGCTTGTCCCACACGGCAACTTCGTCGCTAGGACGGAGTCCGTTGTATCGCTCTGCGGCGTCGCTTTCGTAGAACTGGTGAGCGGGCCAGTACTCGCTCTTGCCCCTTGCCGACGTCAAGTACCGAGCGATCTCGTCTGAGCTCTCTAACTTGCCACCGGACCTGAGCCCGGAGACGACCTCGAAGAGGAACTCGGCAGTCTGGTCTACTTCCGGCGCACCGCTTGATTCCAATCGCGCGGCAGGCTTGCAACCGGCCGAGAACAGCAGCACCATCGCAGCCATCCCTGCTGCAAGGGCAGAGATGATAGAATCGGGTCGATGGCTGCGGAGCACAGGGATGTGCGAGAGTACTCGTTCGGGCAGATCGGCGTCACCATCCGAGACCGAAAAGGCGCCCGCAAGATCACGATCAGAGTCGACCACGGCGGGGTTGTCGTAACGAAGCCACGTTGGGTCTCGCGAAGAGATGCCGAGAGGTTTCTCCACGATAGTCGCCCCTGGATAGAGGCCCAAGTGCTCACACGTCCAGTCTCGCCGGTCGATAGGGTGCTCTATCGAGGGGAATGGCATGCCATCCGCGAGGCTTCGTGCCCTCCAGTCCGGCTTTCCAACAGTGAATTGTGGGCCCACGGCTCGTCAGAAGGGGAGCGGGCCGCGCACGTGCTCGAATGGATGAGACGTCGATCCAAGCCCGTCCTGCGCGAGGCGGTGAGTCGGTGGTCTCCCGCGATGGGAGTGGTTCCAAAAAGAGTCGGCGTAAGAGACCAGGTTTCACGCTGGGGCTCTTGCAGTTCGGCTGGAACTCTCTCCTTCAATTGGCGCCTCATCATGGCTCCTCCTGCAGTCCTGGAGTACATCGTTGTGCACGAACTTGCACACCTGATCGAGCACAACCACTCGCGGAGGTTCTGGTCGGTGGTTTCCTCGCATCTGCCGGATTTTCGCGATCAAGAAGAGTGGCTCGACGAGAACGGCGAGACGCTTCTTGCCTTCGGGAGGTCTCGTGTCTGAGGTCAATGAGGTCCATGAAAAGCGTCTGCTGAAGCTGCTAGTCGCCGGTGCGATCGCGGCGATGACGTACATTTTCTTGCGCCACTTGCCGGCCAATCAGGCCCACGTGGCTGCGGTGTTCGCATTCACGGTCGTCCTTTGGGCGACAGAGGCGTTGCCCCTCGCCGTGACGGCAATCATGGCAACCGGTCTCCTCGTGCTCATTGCCGGTGTCGACGAGAAGGCGGCCTTCGCCTCGTTCGGCGACCCGATCATACTGCTGTTCGTCGGGTCGTTCACACTCGCCAAGGCCTTCGAAGTGAACGGTCTGCACGAGCGGATCGCAAGGTTTGTGCTTCGGACTCGGTTCGCAACGAGCAGTGCATCGGCGCTCTTGTTAACGATTGGAATAGTCGGCCTAGTGTTCTCGTTGTTCCTTTCGAACACGGCGACGACCGTCATGATGCTCCCGATCGCGGTGAGCATCCTTCAGCGGCTAGGACAAACCGGACCGTCGTCACGGTTTGGCCCGGCGGTGATGCTGATGCTCACGTGGAGTACGGCATTTGCGGTCGGGACTCCTGTCGCGACCCCGCCTAACCTTATCGCTCTCGGGTTCATTGAGCGGGAACTGGGCCGGACGATCTCGTTCGGACAGTGGATGGCATTTGGGATGCCGATCTCCATCGTCATGCTCTTTGTCGGCTGGGGGGTCCTTTACTGGATGTTTTTGAGGAAGGGCGGCGTCGAAGTGCCGCGCGACCTCGGCATGGAAGATCGGTCCCCAATGTCGACAGGGGAGAAGGCCGTGATGTCGATCTTCTTCCTCGTCCTCTTGCTGTGGCTCTTGCCTGACACTCTCACGGTCGCGCTCGGCGAAGACCACGCATGGACGGCGTTTGTCAAAGACCACTTCACGAACGCGGTCGCGGCAGTAATAGGCATGGCTCTGTGCTACATCGTTCCTGCTCGCGGCACGCAGACCGGCCGAACGCTGACTTGGAAACAAGGAATGACGATCCAGTGGGGAACTGTGATGCTGTTTGGAGGCGGACTTGCACTGGGAGAGGCAACGATAAAGAGCGGTCTGGCACAATCGATAGGAGACGCGCTCAAATCGTTCAGCGGAGCCGAGTCCGTGTGGGCGGTCGCGTTTGTCGCGTCCATTGCCGTTGTGATCGTAAGCGAACTCGCCTCCAACACGACCGCCGTTTCAATGCTTGTCCCAGTGGTCATCGGCGTCGCAATGGCCCAGGGCGTCGATCCGCTTCCAGCAATCATCGCGACCGCGTTGGCCGGCTCGCTCGGGTTCATGCTTCCCGTGAGTACGCCGCCCAACGCGATCGTCTATGGCTCCGGCCACCTTTCGGCAAAACAACTTCTGGCGAGCGGTGTGTACATTGACGTCATCGGCGTCGTGGTCACCCTGGCGCTCTTGTATCTCTTGCTGCCGATGCTAGGTTTGGGCTAGAGCAAGAAGCCTTTCCAGCCTCTTCGCCTCGTTTGCCACGAACCAGTCGTCCTTTCCCAGCAATTCTGCAGCGGCACCAAAGTAAGGCCTCGCCTCGTCATGGCGCCCGAGCGCGTACAAGCACTCTGCGATCTCCTCAACCACATACCCGTCCATGTCTTGGCTTCCGAACGAGTAGCCGGGATAGTAATGGTCCTTGATTGCCATCTGCTCGGCCAGAGACTCCTCGACCCGCAAGAGTGACCGCAGGCATCGGGCCACCGCCCATCGAGCGATGCGCAGGCCTGGCTCCGCACCGACAGTCCTGCGGTACTCGAGCCCCTTTTCAAAGTACTGGAGGGCGGTCTCGTAGTCGCCCGTGTCGTGATAGGTCCAGGCAATGTTGTTTGAGAGGGCGCCGATCCACTTTCGCGCCTTCTCCTGTTGGGTCTGGTCGACAATCCGGAAACCAAGGAGGTTCCACTCGAGAGCAGCCTCCGGCTCCTCGACGATTGCCATCATGTGTGCGGCGTCTACGACGAGGTTGTCGTCCCCCACGCGCTTTCCTGCGTCGAACGCGGCAAGGAATACCTCGCGCGCCTTGTCTTTGACTCCAGAAGAGTTCCACGTGCGTCCGCGCTCTAGCAAATACCTCACTTCCACCCGAGGATCGACCCGGGGTAGCACAGACGCAACCACGTCGAGGGTCTCGTGGGCTTCGTCAAACTGCCTTCGAAGGCTATACGTTCGTGCAATCTGCGTTTGAATCTCGGCCGCGAGCGACTCGTCTTCGGCCTCGGCGAGCGCAGCAAGGAACTTCGCTTCCGATCTGGCTGGGTCGCTGAAGTCCCAGAGATCGTCGATGTCCAGGACAGTGTTCATCGAACGATTCTACTTTCCTGACAACGACCCATAGAGGTCTGGTCTTCGCGAGCCCATGACATCGAGTTCGTACTCCCCAGGCCGGATGACAGTCCGCTTTTGCCGTGCGAGGCTAAGGTCGAGTTCGGCAGAGATCACGGTCTCGGTGGTTCCGGCCTTGGCGAGTTCCTGTCCGACAACTCCGTAGATGCCGCTCTGGCCAATGAACGTCACCCCCCCCTCCGTCCCAATGCGGTTGCACGTCGCGACGTAAACGCGGTTCTCCAGCGCCCGAGTCGGCGCAACGTGGGCAGGAGTCATCTCAGCCCCCTCTGGCCAGTTCGTTGGCAAAACGATGACGTCCGCCCCCATCAGCGCGAGGGTTCTCGCCGCCTCGGGGACGCGCAAGTCGTAGCACACGAGCAGACCGATGCGACCGATCGCGGTCTCGAAGACGCTTAGCCGGTCTCCCTTCGAGACAAACCGGTCGACACCCAGATAGGGAAGGTGCGTCTTGTCATATCGCTGCACTGTGCCGTCAGGCGAGATCAGGAGCGCGGAATTGACGATGCGGTCGCCATCTCGCCCAATGGCTCCCACCACAGTGTGGGCGCCGGTTTCGGCGCAAGCAGCCACAAGATCGGCTATCAAGGCAGATTCCGCGTCGAGGTCGATCGCCAGATCCTGTGCTTCGGACGCAGATCCGACGACGTATCCTGTCAGGTACGCCTCTGGAAACACGACGAGGTCGTGTCCTTTGAGAGCCAACATGTGCTCGACGGCTTTTGTTGTATTCCTGGCAGGGTCGCGGTACGCAACGTCGGTTTGGACACAGGCGACACGCATGGGGAAAGTGTAGCCGTTAGAGTTGCATGGCCGAGTCTCTAGGTCGCTACGACACGGCCGCCTTCACAAAGTCGATCCATGAGTCGACCATGGCGTCGGCCACCTCGCCCATCGTGCTGACCTGAAAGTGCGTCTCCCGAAGTTCGCCTTTGCACTCGAAGAGCACGAACCCTGCTTCGTAGTTCGACCGCATCCAGGAGTCGGATACGAAACCGCGAGGAACTGTCGCGACAGTGACGGCGCACGATGCGTCTTTGTCTGGCGTATACGTTCCGCATCCGCAGTCGCGCAGAAAACTGCGGATCCGCGTAGCCTGTCGCGCGTATCTCTCGTGCCGGGCCGCGACTCCGCCCTGGTGCTCGAGTTCCACGAGGGCCTGCAAGAAGGAGCGGACCGCCGGGACTGGCGGAGTGAGCGGGGGCCTGTCGCCCGCGTAGTGAGGAAGGTGGAGGTAGTAAGTCCTCGGATCGAAAGACGCGATCGACGAGGAGAATGTCGGTTCCAACAAGACAAAGGAGACCCCTGGCAGACCGTGCAGGCACTTGTTCGCACTTCCAAACACGCCACTAACTCCTCTCAATGGCAAGTGTTCCGCACCGAGCGAACTGACGGCGTCGACGAGGAGGGTCGCCTGATACTGCTCACAGAGTCCGCCCAGCCGTGCCACATCATTCAGCCGACCGGTTGATGTCTCGTGATGGGTCGCGAGCACTGCTTCATACTCCTCGCTCGCCAGGTGCTCTTCAATCTGATCAAAGTCCCACGATGAGGACCAAGGAAAACTGAGAGTTTCGCACTCGATTCCGTGCGCCTCGAAGATCCTCTCGTATCTGTCAGCGTAGTATCCGTTCGAGACAACGAGGCACGGCCCCTCTTCGATACAGGAGGTGACGGTTGCTTCCATCGCGGCAGTCCCGCTTCCTCCGATGAGATAAGGGACGTATCCTCCAACGAGCGAAGACAGCCTAGCCCTTACTTGAGAATGGATTTCGGAATACTCGGGTTCTCGGTGGTTGAGGTCTGGCAGCGCCGATGCTGCGCGGACCGTTTCGCTCGTCATGCAAGGGCCGGGGGTGAGCAGGATCATCGCCGTGTCGCGGACTTGAGGGCACTCAACTGCGACACGAGCGAGCCGCGACCCTTTCCGCCCTCCCACTCTCGCGCCAATAGGTCGACGAGCCAGGAACCGATCACGGCGCCGTCCGCGACGGAGCAGACAGATGCGACGTGGTCTGGCTTCGAAATCCCAAACCCGACGCAGACGGGCAAAGTGGTGAAACCGCGAATCCGCGCAACGAGGCCAGAGACTTCCTGCGGGACTTCACTTCCCGCGCCGGTGACCCCGGTCCGAGAGACGGCGTACACGAATCCGGTCGTCGCATCGCAAACGGCGCGTAGGCGATCGTCAGTACTCGTCGGTGCAGCAAGGAAAACGTGGTCGAGCCCGGCAGTGTCTGAGGCTTTGATCCAATCACTGGCTTCCTCGGGGATCATGTCGCTGACGATCGTTCCCGAGACTCCTGAGTCTCGCATCATGCTGAGCGATTGCTCGAAGCCTCTGCGGAGAAACGTGTTGGTATAGCCCATGAAGAGCAGAGGCACCTTGTCGAACCCCCGCACCGCGTCGAGAACACCCGCAAAAGTCACGCCACGGTCCAAAGCCCGCTGACTGCTCGCTTGGATCGTCGGGCCGTCCGCGATCGGGTCGGAGAAGGGTATGCCGACTTCGATCAAGTCGGCCCCGCCCTCTGCCATCGCGTCCAATATCGCGGGCAAATCTCCCAAGGTTGGGTCGCCTGCGGTCACAAAAAGCACGAGGGCCCCTTCGTTCTTCGCCTTGAGGACCTCGAACACGTTGGCGATCCGGGACATCGCCGACGATGATACCAACCGTGGCTAGCGTCCCACAGGAGACCAGCAAACGCCGTCGGGGCTCTTCTGGACTTCAACACGGGCTAGCGTCTTGCCGCTTTCCAGGTCGAGTACAAGGACAGAGTTGTCGTTTCGCACAGTGACAAACGCGTGCCTGTTGTCGGGGTGCGGAAACACGCCGGCGGTCGATGGCTGCGGAACCTTGGTCAATCCGAGCGGGATCGACTTTGCCACTTTCTGCCCTGCAACGTCACCGATCACCAGCGACGAGGCCGTAGCGTGGGGGATCAGGGCGGTCTTACCGTTCGGGGAGAACTGGACGCGGTACGGGAATCCTGGCGATTCAAGCCGTTTGACGACCTTTAGCGTTTTTGTGTCGATGATCGAGATCGTGTCTTCAGCGCGGTTGCCGGCCCAGACCCACCTTCCATCTGGCGAGACGCCGATCCCTTCGCACTCGCTGCCTGTCGTGAAGTCAGCGAGTTTCTTGCCCGTCTCAAACTCGAAAGCCGAAACGCTACCGCCTTCCATATTGGAGCAGTACAGTCGCGTTCGGTCGTTCGAGAGCGCAAGCATGTGCGACCCCCGAAGTCCGGTCTCGAAGACGCGTTCGATCTTGCCGCTCTCAACGTTCACCAGCAGGAGGGCCTGGTTCGCCTCGCTTGTGCAGACGACTCGACTACCGTCGACCCACTCGACGTCGTGCGGCATTTGGTATTGGCCAAGATCGATCGTCTTCTTGACCTCGCCTCCAGGCAGAGACACGATGCTCAGCGTCTTCTGCGGCCCAACACCCTGTTTGTGGTAGTTCGTAACGCACACCGTCTTCCCGTCGGGCGAGACCGCGGCCTCGTGAGGGCCGCCGACCACCGCGACGTGCTTGTACGCTTCCATCGTCTTCAGGTCGACTAGGGTTATCGAGTCGGACTGCTGGTTCACGACGACGACAGTGCCTGTCAGACCGAGGGAGACCTGGGAAATGGGAGAAGTCCGTTGAGTGCAGGCCACGGTGGCGATCGACGCCAGCAGGAACAGGGCAAGCCGCTTCATATCGCCTCCTACCTTACTTCGGGGCTCGCACGTTTGCACCAAATCTGGTCTAGTGATGGGTTCTGGCTCCGTGTATCCTAAGGACGGTGCAGACTGAAGCCCCCGAAGGGTTCCCGATGAAGGTCGCCGAGCCGACGGCACAGTGGCACCTGCCCGAAGAGAGGGAACTGCTCACCGATGCGCACCGGGAAGGGCTGTGGCAAAGGATCCTCGCATGGGCCTTTCTCGTCACCGGGTTCGCGTTCTTCCTCGTGAGCCGGGCGACGGTAAGGACGGAAGTGGCCTACACTGTGGCGGTCGGAGAAGCGATCGTCCTGATGGCAATCGGTCAAGCCCTGCTCGTCTTCATGTACCGGCGACTGTCGAACCACGTTGACGCAGGCACAGGATTCCGGAGACTCAGATCGAAAGTTCCAGCGCGCGCAGACCTGCCGATCGCAGTCGAGATCGTCCGCGAAGGCTGCATGATCGGAAGGGACGCTGGCTACATGTGGCAAGAGGACGGCACGTGGTATTTCAAGGGACTGCAAACCGCCTTCCGCTTCAACCAGCAAGACGTGGTGCCGATCGAAGCCTGGGGCCGAAAGATCGCCCCGGACCCCGCCGCAGACAAGCCCCCCAAGACACTGCCAATGAAATCAAAGGCAGGGCGGCTCGTGTTGAACATCAAGGTGATCGACCCTCACGAGGACTTCGCTAAGCGCAAACGCACTAAGGCGTTCTATAGAGAACTCTTCGACTGGCTCAATGAGCGGCCTCGTGGCACGATCGAGTCGCTGCTGCCGCCGCGGACGGTCCACCCGGCTCTACGTAGGAGGGGCTTCTGGCGGTACGAAGGGCTCGGTGCCGCGTTCTTGCTCGTCTCTATCAACACGGCGATCATGGCGAGCCTGCCTCGGGAGTCAGTCCAAACGAACCTGGGCAGTTTTAGCATGGTCGCGGCCATCGGTGTCACTGCGCTCCTCTTTGTCTCGGTCAGGCTCGCTTGGCTGGAGTTTCGAGACATTACCGTCCGCGAACGCCTCGCCGCCAGCGAACTTCACGAACAGGGTTGAACGCTCCAGGGCCCCCGAGACACACAATGCACGAGCGATCCGGTATGGACGAAAGAATCGACCGGGCTAGGCGCGGAGACAAAGGCGCCCTGGGTGAACTCGTCGCAGAGCACTACCCCAGGGTCTACCGGTTCTGTGCCAGACGCCTGGGGGACGACCTCGGCCAGGACGCCGCTCAGGAGACGTTCATCACTATGCAACGCACCATCGCTGGGTTTGAGGGCAGGTCGAGTTTCGAAACCTGGATCCTCGGTGTGGCCAACAACCACTGCCGAAACCTCGCGCGCAAGAGGCAGCGAGACCCGATGGCGCTCGACGAGGCGTTCGAGTCGCCCTCCCGCGACCACGGCGACCATGTGGCCGCCAACGAGTCGCTCCGCTGCGCGCTAGAGAAACTCAGCCCCGAACATCGCGAAGTGGTCTTGTTGCACGAAGTCGAAGGTTTGACCTACACCGAGGTGGCCGAGATCGCAGGGGTACCCGAGGGAACGGTGAAGTCCCGCCTGTACCACGCGTTCAAGAACCTCAGAGAGATCATGTGTGAGGTGCCGGCATGAACATCAGGGAAGACATCAAGGCGTACATCGACGGTGAACTCTCGCTCGAGCGGGGCGAAGAAGTCCGCAAGGCGATCGAGTCCGATCCGGCGCTCATGGAGGAGTACACCGCCATGAAGCAAATGACATCGATGATCGCTTCCCTCGTCCGCCAGCCACAAGTGCATGGAGCTGAAAAGGCTCTTCAAACTGCACGGCCTAAAGCGCCTAACCGGTTCCTGCAAGTCGTACTGGTGACGGGCGTTTGCGCTGTCCTCGCCGCAGTGCTCTTCCC